>ONVI01000100.1 GCA_900321275.1 uncultured Eubacteriales bacterium
TCTGCGGCCGTCCTTCATGGAACGCTGGACCTGCTTGAACACTTCCTTGGGCAGACGCTGGCGCATAACGGAGTCGTTGAAAACCATGGAGCCGAACTGTTCTGTGACTGGGTTCATAGCAGATCCTTCTTTCCCTGTTGATAAAAAACGGCAGAGACACCATACGCAGGTACGCCGCCTTTGCCGCTCGACAGATTAAATTGTATGACAATATGCACAATTTGTCAATAACAACTTTGTATAAATCGGAGACGCCGGTAACCGGCGTCTCCGTTCGTTTTGCCTCAGGCAAACATGGCCTCGATCGCCGCCTTCGGCTGCACGCCGACGGAGGCCTTTACGACGGCGCCGCCGCGGAAAACCATCAGCGTGGGGATGCTCGCGATGCCGAAACGGGCCGCGAGCTCGGGCTGCTCGTCAACGTCGATTTTGCCGACCTTGATCTTCCCCTCCTGCTCTTCGGCGATCTTCGCGATCGTCGGCGCGAGCATACGGCAGGGGCCGCACCAGGTCGCCCAGAAATCCACCAGGACGGGGATCTCGGAGTTCAGCACTTCTTCTCTGAAATTGCTCTCGGTAAGGATGATTTCAGCCATGGCAGGTAGTCCTTTCTTTTGTTGTGTCTTAATTAAATTGCATACAACCTTTGTTCACGGTCATGAGTATACGACAAGAACACCGGATTCGTCAAGCCCCATCTTCCAGCTTGACCCGAACCTGCAGGCTTTATTCCCTCAGATCGCTGCGAGCAGCGCTTCCGCGCGGTCGGTGGATTCCCAGCGCACGCCGAGATCTTCCCTGCCCATGTGCCCGTATGCGGCAAGATCGCGATAGATAGGCCGGCGCAGATCCAGATCGCGGATGATGGCGGCGGGACGGAAATCAAATACTTTCCGTACTGCCTGCTCAATCCTCATGTCCGACACCTTCCCGGTGCCGAAGGTCTCCACGAGCACGGAGACGGGTTCGGCGATCCCGATGGCGTAGGCAAGCTGGATCTGGCAGCGTTCGGCCAGTCCGGCGGCCACGACGTTCTTTGCGGCCCAGCGAGCCGCGTAGGCGGCGGAGCGGTCCACCTTGGTGGGGTCTTTCCCGGAGAAGGCGCCGCCGCCGTGAGGCGCGCTGCCGCCGTAGGTATCGACAATGATCTTGCGCCCGGTCAGACCGGAGTCGCCCTGCGGACCGCCGATGACGAAGCGTCCGGTGGGGTTAACATAATATTTCGTGTTCTCATCCAGCAGTTCGGCGGGAACAACGGGCTTGACCACGAGCTCGATCATATCTCTGCGGATCTGCTCAAGCATCGCCTCCGGCGCATGCTGGGTCGAGATGACGACGGTATCGACGCGCACGGGGCGGCGATCCTCGTCGTATTCCACGGTGACCTGGGTCTTTCCGTCGGGACGCAGGTAGCTGACAAGCCCTTCCCTGCGGATCGCGGTCAGGCGCTTAGCCAGCTTGTGGGACAGCGAGATGGCAAGCGGCATTTTCTCCGGCGTCTCGTCACAGGCGTAGCCGAACATCATGCCCTGGTCGCCTGCGCCGCCGACCTCGTCGTTGGTGCCCAGCGCGATATCGCCGGACTGCTCGTCGATGTTGACGATGATGCCGCAGGTGTCGCAGTCAAAGCCGTATTTGGCGCGGTCATAACCGATGTCGCGGATCACGCCGCGGGCGATCTTCTGGATATCCACGTAGCAGCTGGTGCTGATCTCTCCCATGATATGGACGAGGCCGGTGGAACAGGTCGTCTCGCAGGCGACGCGCCCATTGGGATCCTCGGCGAGGATCGCGTCCAGGACCGCATCGGAGATCTGGTCGCAGATCTTGTCGGGATGGCCCTCGGTTACGGATTCGGAAGTAAACAGATAATGGCTCAAGATGAGATCCTCCTTCATTGATAAGAAAACGCCCCGCACGTCGGCGGGGCGCAAAAAGTCTGCTGTTAAAGCCTCATCTTTCGTCTCACCGCCGGATTTGGCACCTTGCCTGTTCGCAGGTTGCCGGGTTTCACAGGGCCGTTCCCTCCACCACTCTTGATAAGGTGTTA
>ONVI01000042.1 GCA_900321275.1 uncultured Eubacteriales bacterium
CGTATGAGACGTGTTTTGTGCCCTTTGGCACAAAACAGGCAGCGCGCGTTCGCGCGTTGCCTTTTCCATAAAACACAGTGTTTTATGGAAAAATAGTATGACAAAACGTAAAAGAACGCCCGGCGGATCATCAGGACCGGCCGGGCGTTTGGCTGATGGATTATTCAGCGCTTCCTTAGGAAATAGGGTTACTAAATGGTAATCACGCCCGGCTTGACATCCGGATCGTGGCTGCACAGCACGGCGGCGCAGCCGGGGTCTGCGGCCATGTCCGCAATCCAGCGGAGGCTTTTCCTCTGAAAATCGCGGGCAAAACCAAAGCCGGGCACGATGCTCTCCTGCCAGTTGCGGGGCGAAAAGGCGGCGTCTGCCGTCAGGAGGACAAATCTTCCGCCGCTTCGGATCACGATTGCCGCCTGACCTTCCGTATGCCCGGGCACATTGACCAGCTGTATGCTTTCATCCCCGAACAGATCAATGGCCCAACGGTTCGGCCCGAGCGGAGAACCCCGGTAATACGGGCGCTCCATGGGATATTGAATCCAGAGATTCTGCGGCTGCCGGATCCTGTACACGGTGCGGCAGGACCAATAGTATTCGTATTCCGGCAGGACGATATGCTTCGCCCCGCTCACATGCCTCAGCCCCGCCACATGGTCGACGTCGAGGTGCGTCAGCAGCACATAGTCCAGATCCTCCGGCCCAATGCCCATGCCTGCCAGCCGCTCGTGGATCGCCATCCCGTTCGGCACAAAGGGATGAAAGAGCGCCGCCATTTGCGGCGGAAGGATTGTTGCTGCCGCCTTGGGGTCGTACACGCCCTGGGGACTTATCTCCCGGCACAAGCCGGTGTCCACAAGGATCAGCCCCTTCGGGTGCTCGATCAAATAGGTGAAGACGGGAAGCGTGACCCGGTTTTTATCGGCTGCCGTAAGCTGCTTTGCCGCTTCGATCAGGTCGAGCCGTTTCCCGAAGGGGACGGTCGGATCGACGCGGATGCTTCCGCACTGCAGAATGTGAATGTTCATGGAATCTCCTTTTATAAGTAAATCCCCATGCGGCAAGCCTCGCCAGAATAAATAAAAGCTGATTTATGGGGATTTACATGTGCATGAAATCCGGTGCCGCGTGAGCGGCGAGGATTTCGCACGCTCAAAAATTACTATAAAGGCGTCAGCTTTTATAGTGAGTCAGATTGCCCGAAAATCCGATAATGAAGTATAACGAATTATCCCCGCAAAAGCAAGAGACCGCCGATCAGCATTTTCGGCCTCATCGACGTGACAAAAACCGCACCGAGCTTACGCAGGTATTTTGCCCGGCCGCGCGGCAGAAGCGTGGCCGAGCTTCACCCGAACAGTCTTGACAACGCTGTCATACGAAAATAACTGATACTAAGGAAACGCTGAATAAATCCCCGCGCACATCCTGACGGCGGATTATCTGCCTGACTTTGCCTGAAAAGCTCAAAAAACACAAAGTATTCCGTCGCTTTTCAGGCTTCGTCAGACAAAAAATCCACTCGTCAGTCTGCACACGTCGATTTAATCAGCGCTTCGTAAAAAATGCACTTGCGTCTTTCTAGAAAATGAGCTATTATGTAAACAAGTAAAGTGCTGTTCGATCTGATAAAGATTGCTTGACCAAGCCGTCTGCCACGATGAGATTCAGGTTAAGGCTGTCAGCTGAAACTCTTGGGAAACGCTGAATAAATCCCCGCGCACATCCTGACGGTGTATTTTCCGCCTGACTTTGCCTGAAAAGCTCGAAATACACAAAGTATTCCATCGCTTTTCAGGCTTCGTCAGACAAAAAAACGCTCGCCGGTCTGCACGCGTCGATTTCATCAGCGCTTCCCTTGATATATGAAAGGAGAAAAACCGATGAACAAACTGATTACCTGCATGCTGATCCTTGCGCTTTCCCTGAGCGCTCTCGGCGCTGGCGCCTTTGCGGCGGATGCCGGGACCGTTTCGATGAACTTTGAGGAGGTAGGCCTGGCGTTTGAGCTTCCGGAAGAGTTTGTCAAGACCAAGGGCATACTTGAGCCCTATCCCATCGGTGAGCTTGCCTCCGGTATCACGTTCATGATGTTTTCCTATACTGCCATGACCCCGGATGAACTCAAGGCTCTGGAGGAAAGCGAGGCAATTACCAAGGAGCAGGAAGACGCCCTGGTGAATGCGATGGGCAATTTAGCCTATGTCTTCTCCATTGACGGCGGCCGAAACGCGGGCGATATTCTGGAAACCCTTCAGATCCCGACCGTCACGGAAGCCGATTTCACCGAAATTGGGAAGGCCGAGGATGTGACCTTCTACCTGTTCCTGGATAAGGAAACGGACAAGGCGTTTCTCTCGGGTATAGCGCCGGAGTTTGCCGAAGAGTTCACCACGCTCCAGAGCAAGCTGCCTGAAGTCCTGAAGGCAGGCACGTTCTCGGTTCCCCGTCCCATCGGCAGCGAGCTTGTCGGCCGCGTCCTGCGCTTTGAAACCAAGGACATCGACGGCAACCCCGTCAAGAGCGAAGATATCTTCGCTAAAAACGAGATCACCATGGTCAACGTATGGGCGACCTGGTGCGGCCCCTGCCGGAGCGAACTGGAAGAGCTGGGCGAGATTGACCGCCGCCTTGCCGCAAAGAACTGCGCCGTCGTCGGTATCTGCATCGACGCAGATGAGGCTAAGGACGAGGCAAAAGAAATGATGAAGCAATATCGCATGGATTACCTGAACATCCTGCCCTTTGACGATCTGGACGACGCTCTCGCGATTCAGGGTTACCCGACCACCGTATTCGTCGGCCGTGACGGCACGATCCTTGCGCTTCCTGTCGTTGGCGTTCCCAATGAGCTTTCCTTCTATGAAGAGACGATCGATTCCCTGCTCGCCGGCGAGGCGCCTGCCGGGAACGACAGCCCCGACGATACCACCACGACCGTCGCCAGCAGCAACGGAAAATACAACGTCCATGTCCGCAACTCCGAAGGCGAGGCGGTCGAGGGCGTCACGATCCAGTTTTGCTCGGACGAGACCTGCACCCTCGGCAAGACCGACGCGGACGGCCTTGCAAGCTTTGATGCTGCTGAGGGCCAGATCTACACCATTCATGTCCTGAAGGTTCCCGAAGGCGTTGAGAAGACCGGCGAAGAGTTCAAGACGCTCGATGTTTACAGCGACATCTACATCGTCCTTCAGAAAACCGCTTGATGAACCTTTGAACTATATACGGATGCTTTGATCAATGGGCTGCGGCGGAGTCGAAAACGCTGCAGCCCAAGCTTTTCCTGGTTGGAACAGCTATGGGAAATCACCGGCGGTGCATGTTCATAGAAATATTACATCCCGGGGACTTGACGATAACTGAACGATCGTTTATTATAAGGATACTTGGGGGGTGGAAAGCCTTGTGAGAATAAAAGATGAGAATAAGCAGCAGCGGATCAAGGATGCTGTTGTGAGCCTGATCCTGCGCGAGGGGATCAACGGCGCGTCGGTGTCCAAGATCGCAAGGGAAGCTGGCGTCTCCGCGGCGACGATCTACGTTTACTATAACAGCAAGGAAGACATGCTCACGGAGGTTTTCCGGGAATATGCCATCGCCCCGTATCGTTATGTGATGCAGCGAATCGATCCGGCCATGGACGGGCGCGCCCTGATCGACGCGATTGTCCGCGGCTGTTACAGCTTTAGCTGTGAGCATGAGGAGATTTTCAGCTTCGTGGAGCAGTGCTCCCGCTGTCCCACGCTTTCGGAGAGCGTTTCGGAAGAGGCATGCTCCTGTGATGTTCTGGATCTGATTCATGCGTATCAGGCCAGGGGAGTTTTTCGCCCTTACAGCGACTGGAACCTCGGCGCGGTTCTTTTCGCGCCGGTTCGTTTCCTGGCCATGAACCGCAGCGCGATGGGCGAGGGGGAGGAATCGCTGGCGGAGCTGGTCCGCATGCTGCAGACGCTGTTACTGTATTAATACCCTCCCTGCCCTTCCCGGCAGGGAAAAAAATATGATGAATGATAAATGAACGTTTAGTTAAGAAGGAGAATGCAAAATGATAGTTGTCCCGACTTATAATATGATCCTGTCCCCGGACGCCGCGATATTTTTCCCGCTGGATCAGCTTCGCCGCAACGCGGGAGCGGGCGGCGTTGCCGTGGGCGAAAAGGTGATCCTCATCGTTGCGAAAGAGAACAAGGGCTATTCGGAGCTTACGGAAAACGACTTTTATCCCATCGGTGTGAGCGGCAGCATCACGGAGCTGAATCAGCAGGGGTATGCCGTGATCCGTACGCAGTACCGCGTGAACCTGGAGGATGTGCGAATCTATCCCGACCACACGATGAAGCTGATGACCTCGCGCCGCGCGGAGGATGACGACCTGGACAGCGCCGCCGGGCAGGAAAAGCTCAGGGCGCTCCTTCGGGAGATGCACAGCTTCGCCGAGGGACTTCCCTGGGCACAGACCGCGGAGTTCTTCATCAACCAGGTGGATTCTCTCGGCATGGCCGCCTGCATCATGTCCCCGCTGCTGTCGAACTCCAACGAGGAGCGCTACGCCATTCTCGCCGAAGACAGCAAAGCCAGACGGGCGGAGCTGATCGAAAAAATGCTGTATGAGTATATTGAGGTCGCGCGCATCACCAACGAGGCCAATTCCTCCCAGCAGCAGGAATACCAGCAGCGTTACAAGGAGGCCGCCATCAAGCGGCAGATGGAGCATCTTCAAAAGGAACTGGACGACATGCACCCGGAAAATGTGACGGACGTGCAGAAGTTTCAGCAGCGGATTCAGGATTCCGGCATGAATGAGACTGCCCGCCGGGAAGCGGAGAAGGTTCTCAACCGTCTGCGCCAGGAGGGGAAGGAGAGCGTGGAGTCCGGCATGCTCTATGACTACCTGGACTTCGTGACTACGCTGTCATGGAAGAAGGAGAAGACCGAGCGCATTGATCTTGCAGAGGCGCGCCATATTCTGGATGAGGATCATTATGGCTTGAAAAAGGTCAAGGACCGCATCATCCAGCAGATCGCCGTCATGAACCTCAAACAGCGGCAATCCGGCTCGATCCTGCTCTTTGTCGGCGCGCCCGGTACGGGCAAGACCAGCATCGGAAAGAGCATCGCGCGCGCCCTGGGCCGCCGGTATGTGCGCGTCAGCCTCGGCGGCGTACATGACGAGAGCGATATCCGCGGCCATCGGCGTACCTACATCGGCTCCATGCCGGGGCGTATCATGGACGGCATCCACAAGAGCGGCGTGTCCAATCCGGTCATGGTGCTCGACGAGGTGGACAAGCTCTCCGCGTCCTACAACGGCAGCCCGGCCAGCGCCCTTCTGGAGGTACTTGATCCCGAGCAGAACAACACCTTTACCGACCACTACATGAACGTACCCTATGACCTGTCCGACGTGCTGTTTATCTGCACGGCCAACAGCCTGGACACCATCCCGCAGCCGCTGCTTGACCGCATGGAGGTCATCCAGTTCCAGGGCTATACGCCGCTGGAAAAGCAGCGGATCGCGCGGGAGCACCTGATCCCCAAATCCATGGAGGCCATGGGGATCGCCGAGAATCGAATGACGGTCACGGACGAGGCGCTGGAAACCCTGATTTCCGATTATACCATGGAAGCGGGCGTGCGCGGCCTGCGAAAGCGGATCGATGCGCTGTGCCGCAGTCTCGCCGTGAAGGTCGCCTCCGATCCGGACGCGGTAATTGAGGTCACGCCCGAGAGCGTGCGCGAGGAGCTGGATACCCGCCCGATCCGCCATGACAGCATCCTGCCCGAGCCGCAGGAGGGTGTGGTCACCGGCCTTGCCTGGACGCCGGTGGGCGGCGATATCCTTTACATTGAAACGATGCTCATGCCCGGCAAGGGAGAGCTGATTATCACCGGGCAGCTCGGCGACGTGATGAAGGAATCCGCCCGCATCGCGCTGAGCCTGGTGAAGAGCCTCTTCCCGCATGAAGCGGAGGTTCTGAACGATCACGACCTGCACATCCATGTGCCGGAGGGCGCGGTGCCCAAGGACGGCCCTTCCGCAGGCGTCACGCTGACCACAGCGCTGTCGTCCCTGCTCACCGGGCGCGTGGTCGATCCCCACATCGCCATGACCGGCGAGGTTGCCCTGCGCGGCGCCGTCACGCCCATCGGGGGATTGCCGGAGAAATTGATGGCCGCCCAGCGCGCCGGGATCACCAAAGTCTTTATCCCGAAAGAAAACCTTTACGATCTCAAGGATGTGGCGCAGGAGGTCAGAGATAAAATCGAGATCGTCCCGGTCGCCCATATCTGTGAGCTGCTGGATGCTGTCGGCGTCCTCAAGCCGATGTCGATTGCCGTATAATTAAGGAAACGCTGATTTAATCCCCTCGCCAGTCTGCACACGTCGATTTGTTCAGCGCTTCCCAAAAAATACCGAAAAGCCCGCCGCGTGTTGTGATGAACAGCATACGGCGGCTTTTTTGCACATGACCGGAACTGCGCTGTAATACTGTTTTCCGATGAAAAGAAAGCTTTTAGATGTTTTTCTTGCCAGATTACGGATAACGCGATATAATAAATATTTGTAAAATGGGTTGTTTGTCGATTGCCAAATCCGCAATGCATGATGAAGGGGAATCATAATGAAAAGATTTTCTGCGATTCTGTTGCTGACGGCGCTTCTGCTCACGCTCGGCTTTGTGCCGCAGGCTGCGGCCGATGATAACACGGTGCCGGATATTGAGGCCGGTATTGCCGAAATCAAAAAGCACGGAAACATCATCCTCACCATCGGACCGGCGTCCATGATTGAGCTCGGCTACGAACCGGCCGATATCGTCTCCGTAAAGATCGGCGAGGAAGAGATGGAGATGCCGATCGGCACAAGCTATTCGGACGTTGATTCCGGCGATGCGATCTGCTGCTTTAAACCCAGCGAATCGAAAGGCGTCGATGAGGTTGTACTGGCCATCAATGCCGGTGATCTGACGAGTACGATGGGAATCGCCGAACGCCGCGACTGCGAAGAGGCGCCCGGATACGAATGGGTATTTGCCGCCGGGATCGAGGAGCCTGTAACGGTTTTGATCTCCATGGCGGAAAAGCAGGGCTATGCGGACAGATACCTGCTGCACCAGATCAGCGGCAGCCGTACAAATGATCGCGGGGACTACGCGCATCTGAGCGACGCCGAATATGCCAATTTCCGCGCCGTGGAGACTGCCGGTATGGGAAAAGATACGCTCTTTCGTTCTTCGTCGCCCATTAACCCGGTCATCAACCGCAACAAAGAGGCGGATGAAGCGCTGCTCCGATCGGCCGGCCGGACAGTAATGAACATGGTCGACAGCGAAGCGGGCATGAAGGAATTTCCCGATTTCAGCCTGTCGTACTATTCGGGGTGCGACGTTATTGCCCTGAATATGGATATGGACTTTTTTTCCGCAGTTTTTGAAGGAAAGCTGGCAGAGGGCTTTCGCTATCTGGCCTCGCACGACGGACCGTATCTGATCCACTGCCGGGAGGGGAAGGACCGCACCGGCTTCGCGGTGGGTATTCTGGAGTGCCTGATGGGCGCGGCTGCCGATGAAGTTGTGGAAGACTATATGCTGACCTATTATAATTACTACGGCATTGAGCCGGGAACAGAGAACTATGAGCGGATTGCCGCGGGCAATATTGTACCGTCTCTGTCCAAGGCCTTTGAAATCGAGTCAATCCGTGCGGAGGGCGTTGATTTGCAAAGCTGCGCGGAGGCTTATCTTGAGCGCATCGGAATGAGCCGGAATGAGATAGAAATGCTGAAAAGCAAGCTCGGTGAGGACTACGGCGGACTGAGCTGATTCCCGGCGGGCGGCAAAAGAGAAAACCAATCGCCCCCGTGCGGGTGCCATCCAATCAAAGGGAGAATCGTATGAAGAAAATCAAGGATTCCATCCGGAATAAGGAACTCCTGGCGCTTGTGATTACGATTGTGCTCTATTTCCTGATTCGCGTTGTCCTTCTTTTCGTCGGCGCAAAGTTCAGCGAGACGCGGGAAGACGAGCTGCTTCATCTGAAGATGGATACCCTGATGGAAATCGTATCTGACGGAAACGCGAAAAGAGCCGCAGCGGATGCGACGATCTATGAAAATCAGAAAGCCAATGTCAACATGATGACAAATCTTCTGAAGGAGTTTGCCACAAAGGACGGGTATGCGGGGCCGCGTGTGTTTTCGGACGGCTTTGTGGCGGAATTGCAGGGGGAGCGCGTGATTCTGCCGCGGGAGTATCGGACCTTCGATACGCAGATCACCCGTGAGATGATTGAGAAAGGCCTTGCATCCGGCAAGATGATGACCGGTTATGCGATAGTAGGAAACGCGGCGCCGGAGGAAGCGGCGCCGGAGGATATGGAGAAAGCGGAAGAAGCCTATGTAGACGAGCTTTCCAAATCGTGCTTTCTGTCCTTTGGAAAAATCTCGGAAAACTATGTCTATGTGGATCTGCTGTCGGAGATCGAATACACCGAGTATCTGGATCTCGGAAGCTACAATATTTATGAGGCGCTGGAGTCCGCAGACGCCACCTTCGACGGCATCACGGTCGTTATCCGTGATCAGGACGGCGAATTGCAGCTTCTGAGACAATTCGGGGCGGGCAAACCCTTTGAAAGCCTCGCCGGACTGGGACTGACGAAAGAGCTGCTTTACGCCGAGACGCCGTCCCTGACCATTGACGGTCAGGAATATCTCTGCGCCTTTGCGGAGCTTGACAACAGGCGCGGCGAAGAGGAACATCTGCATATCGTACAAATGCTCCCGCGGGTCTCTCTTAAAGAGCAGATTGCCACGCGGTCGCTGCTGCTCGGCCTTGTGATGGAGATCATCCTGATTTCCATTACGGTCTATGTGACGTCGGTTCAGCGCTACACGGCGGAGCATGATCTCAGCGAAGAGCAGACAGAGCGCTTCCGTCCGGAAAAGATGCGCAGGCGCATGATAGCCGTCGGGATCCTGAGCGTTGTGCTCACGTTTGCCGCCGCCCTTCTCATCGAATCGGTGGGGCAGATGTATGTGGAGCTGCGCTACGGAAAAGATACGCTGAATGTCATTTTTGAACAGTATGAAAGCAAAGACCGGGATCAGAACAGGAGTATCAAAAGAGAAGAGGAGTCCTGGTTTATATACTGTGGAGAAAAGCTTGCGGCGCTTCTGTCCGATTATCCGGAGCTGAATACCCGCAGAAAGCTGCAGGAAAGCTGCGATATCCTGGGGATCGACTATATTATGACGTTTGACCCCGAAGGAAGACAGATTCTTTGCAGCCGTGATTATGCCGGGTTCAGACTGGATGACGAGACGGATGAAGACATGTATGATTTCCGCCGCCTTCTCCACGGCGTGCCGAGCATTGTACACGAACCGGCAATGAACGGCATGACCGGTCTTGTGCGGCAGCTCATCGGCGTGAAGATGCCCGAAGAGAAAACGTCCGGCATGCACGGCGCGCTGCTGATGGCGCTGATGCCGGAGCGGACGTCCTCACTGTCCGCGTCCTTTGTCAGTGCCGGGACGCAGACACGCGCCTCCGCGCGCGGGACGATTTGCTTCGCTGCGGACGCCGCCACCGGAGAAATTGTCAAATCCGGCAACCCCGCGATGATCGGCAGGACGATTGCCGAGTGCGGCCTGCCGGAAAGGAGCCTGCGGGACGGCTATATGGATTTCACGCCCATCGCGGGCAGCAACTATCTGGTGATTACGAACCGCGACACTGACCACATCTATTACTACGCAGTTGAATCCGGCACCGTGTTTCAGAGTATTATTTTGTACGGCCTGGTCGTGTCGCTGCTGTTTGCCCTTGTGCTGGCAATACTTTTGACGTTCCTTTTCAGCGGCTATAGCGAAAAGGCGTTTGAAGAGTGGGCGGCCATCCGCGCCAGAGGAAAAGAGAAGCGGGCGGAGAAGGCGAAAAAGCAGTCCGAGGCCGACAGCACAAAAAAAGAAAAACGAAGTCTCCCGCAGATACTGCGGGACAACATCCACTGGTCAGAGAAGCTCCCCAACCAGAAGGTGTCCATCATCCTCCATGCCGGCCTGATCATTCTGATTCTGTGCACGCTGGACGTTCTGAGCGGGAAAAGCCTTCCGAACGAGAGCTATGACACCATGCTCGGCTTCCTTCTGCACGGCGACTGGATGCGGGGGCTCAATCTCTTCGGCCTGTGCAGCATCCTCGTCATCATCGCGATCGCGTACCTGGTCAACATCGTCTGCAGCTGGCTGCTGAGACTGTCCGCCGGACTCTTCGCCGGACACGGGGAGACGATCTGTCGTCTTCTCTACAGCTGCATCAAATATGTCACTGTCATCGGCGCGATTTATTTCAGCCTTGAGTATCTGGGGTTTTCGGCCGGTGCGATCCTTGCCTCACTCGGCGTGGTATCCCTGGCCCTGTCGCTCGGCGCACAGGATCTGATTGCGGATATTCTGGCGGGACTTGCCGTCGTGTTTGACGGGAGCTTTCATGTTGGCGACATCGTGAAAATCAACGGGACGTGCGGCACTGTTCTGGAAATCGGCGTGCGCACCACCAATCTGAGAGTCTCGGGCAACAATATCATGGTGATCAACAACCACGAGATCCGGGACATTCTCAACATGTCCAAGGAACTCTCGGAGTTCAGACTGGAGCTCAGGGTGAATGCCGACGAGTCGCTGCTCCGGCTGGAGGAGCTTCTGAATCGGGAGCTTCCGTCGATTGGCAGGAAGAACAGCAAAATTGTGGAGGGACCGTATCTCCTCGGCGTGACCAGCCTGAGGGGATGTGAGCTCGGTGTTCAACTTCAAATCCTCACGCTGTCGATCGACGCGGTGGTCAAACAGAAGGACAGCTATGATGTCAAGCTCTACCTGAACAGGGAAATCCACCTCCTGTTTGAACGGGAGGGAGTCAAACTGTTTTAGGAAACGCTGAATAAATCCCCGCGCACATCCTGACGGTGCATTTTCCGCCTGACTTTGCCTGAAAAGCTCGAAATACACAAAGTATTCCTTCACTTTTCAGTTTTCGTCAGACGAAAAATCCGCTCGTCAGTCTGCACACGTCGATTTAATCAGCGCTTCCTTAAAAGACGTCCGGCAGAGGGAATACCCGTACCTTCTCATTATGGATAAACTGAAAGGAGAGCTCTATGGAAAACGAAGGAAATGTAGTAAGACTGGCAAAGCCTAAGAGAAAAGGACTTTTGAGCCTGGTTTTCAGCAGATTTTTTGTGATCGCTCTGCTCCTTGCGCTTCAGGTCGGGATTATAATTGTCTCCTACATCTTCTTTATGGACAAGGTTCCGTATCTCGTGGGCATTGTGCGGTTTTTCTCCCTCATCATGGTTCTTTATCTGTTCAACTGCCCGATGGATTCCTCGGCCAAGCTGACGTGGATGTTCATTATCTCAATAGCCCCCCTGCTGGGAACCGGTTTCCTGTGCTTTACACAGTCAAATCTGGGCCACAGGATGGAGCGGGATATGCTCAAAAAGCAGATCGACCTGACGCGCAATTCGCTCGAGCAGCCCGAAAACGTCATCCGGGAGCTGGAGCATGACGGCTCCGGCACGGATGATCTCTGCCGTTATCTCAAGAGAAGCGGCTGCTTCCCGCTGTATGATCAAACCGACGTGACCTACTTCCCTTCGGGTGAGGCAAAGTTCAAAGCCATGCTGGAAGAGATGGAGAAGGCTGAGAAGTTTATCTTCATGGAATATTTCATCGTGGAAGAGGGCTACATGTGGGGGCGCATCCTCGATGTGCTGACGCGCAAGGTCAAGGAAGGCGTCGAAGTTCGCGTCATGTACGACGGTATGTGCGAAATGTCGACCCTGCCGGCCAATTACTGGAAGCTTCTGAAAAAGGTGGGCATCAAGTCAAAGCCGTTCTCTCCGATCAAGCCGTTTGTCTCCACGCATTACAACTACCGCGACCACCGCAAGATCCTTGTCATCGACAACAAGGTGGCCTTCAACGGCGGCGTCAATCTGGCAGACGAGTATATCAACCGCATCGAGCGCTTCGGCCACTGGAAGGATACAGCCATCATGCTGAAGGGCCCGGCTGTCAGGAGCTTTGCGCTCCTGTTCCTGCAGATGTGGAACATCGACGAAAAGAATCCGGATTATGACGTCTGGCTGGGCAAAGAAGCGCCGGAGCCGAAGGACGCAAATGGCTATGTCATGCCGTACGGCGACAGCCCGCTGGACGAGTACAAGGTCGGCGAGACGGTGTACATGGATATCCTGAACCGCGCCACCGATTACGTGCACATTATGACGCCGTATCTCATTCTGGACGATGAGCTTGAGACCGCCTTAAAGTATGCCGCGCAGCGAGGCGTGGACGTCAAGATGATCCTGCCGGGGATCCCCGACAAGAAGATCGTATACGCCCTTGCGAAGACACATTATATTGAGCTGCTCAAGGCGGGCGTCCAGATCTTTGAGTATACGCCGGGCTTTATCCATGCAAAGGTGTTCGTCAGCGACGATACAAAGGCTGTGGTCGGCACGATCAACCTCGACTATCGCAGCCTGTATCACCACTTTGAATGCGCGACGTATCTTTACAAAACAGCGTGCGTCCCGGAAATCGAGAGCGATTTCCGGGAGACGCTGACCAAATGCCGGGAAGTCACGAAGGAGACGCTCAAAAAAGAATCGCTTTTCGTCAAGATCGCGGGACCGATCGCAAAACTGGTTGCACCGCTGTTGTAATACGCATCAACTGTAGTCAGCGTGGTGAAAAGAATGAAATATAGAGAAAAAATCAAAACAAGGCGTGGGACGATTGCCGGCAGAAATATCCGCAGTCTGGCTTTTTTGGGGATATTTCTGATCGTCGGCGTATGCTTGATCGCGGGAAAGATTCTCTATGAGCGGAATATCGAAGTTTACACCAACTACGCCTATTCCGACGCGCATCTGATCGCTGACAGCATCAGCGGCATCACGCCGACCAAGTATCTGGAGACGCAGACCAAGGACGCTGAATATTACGATATCCGCTATACCTTCATGACGGCGGGCATCTATCAGGATGAGTTCCGGGACTTCTATCTGGTCATTCCCACTGAGGATGATTTGATTTACATCAGCGAGATCTATCACAACCTGCCGGAGGGAATGGAAGATCTGTCCAAAGACCAGGCGGACTTTCTGGAGCACAAGGAATACCGCCCCGGAGAGAAAGAGATCATGATGGATCTGATCAAAAGAGGGCGGGGGGAGCCGGATCGGGAGCTGTTTATGGGTCTGCGGGAGCTCGCGGGCGAGAAGCTTGCCACTGCGCTCGTTCCCATCCGCGCGATGGACAATGAGGTTCAGGCGCTGGTGGGCGTAGATCTTTCCGTCGCAGCCGTATGGGAATCGCTGATGAACATGTATATCATGCTGGCGATCACGATTGTGGTGATTACCTGCGTCGGAATGATTCTCCACTACCGCAATCTTGACCGGACACTGATCCAGCCGATCACTACGCTGAAGAACGGCACAGATGAGCTCGTGAACAAGCTGGACAGCGAAGAGGCCTTTGTATCCGGCATTCATACCGGCGACGAGCTCGAAGCGCTCGCGCATTCCATCGAGGAAATGGACCGAAGCCTCAAGCATTATGTCCGGGAGAACACCGCCATCACGGCGGAGCGCGAACGCCTCAATACGGAGCTGGAGCTTGCCGGCAGCATACAGATGGACATGCTGCCGTGCGACTTCCCACCCTTCCCGGAACGGTCGGAGTTTGATCTTTACGCCAGCATGAACCCGGCCAAGGAGGTCGGCGGCGACTTCTATGACTTCTTCCTGGTCGATGAGGATCACCTTGCCCTCGTGATCGCGGATGTGTCCGGAAAGGGCATCCCGGGGGCGCTGTTCATGATGATGGTAAAGATCATGGTGCAAAACTGCGTCCTTGCCGGGCTCAGTCCGAAGCAGGTCATGGAGCAGGTGAATGAGCAGATCGCCGAGAATAACAGCGAATCAATGTTTGTGACGGTATGGCTCGGCATTCTGGACATCCCGAGCGGGAAGCTGACCGCGGTGAACGCCGGACATGAGTATCCCATCTTCAAGAAGCCGGGCGGGTGCTATGAGCTGATCAAGGACAAGCACGGTATGGCCGTCGGCACGATGGAGGGAATCTGCTACCGGGAATACGAAATGCAGTTCGAGCCGGGAAGCAGCCTTTTCGTGTATTCGGACGGCCTGCCGGAGGCAAACAACAGGGCGGAGGAGCTGTTCGGCATAGCCCGGACGCTTGCGGCGCTGAATGAAAATCCCGATCTGTCGCCGGAAGAGACGCTGTGCGCGGTCGAGCGCGCAGTCGATACCTTTGTGGGCGATGCGCCTCAGTTCGATGATCTTACCATGCTGTGCTTTGCCTATCACGGCGCAGCCGGGCGACCGGAGACGGAGGAGAGAGGAGAGAAAGAAAATGGACAGGAATGACATGCTTCCGCTTTCCGACGACGAGCTGGAGCTTGTATCCGGCGGCGCGACCAAAGCCTATCTTGCCGCGGTCGATCTGATGAACGGGAAATACGGAACGGGCGAGGCCTGTCGGCAGAGTCTGACAGACGCGGGCTTTGACTACTGGAATATTCAGCACATGGCAAACGCGCTGTCTCAGGGCTACGGTCAGGTGGCGCAGGACGTCATCGACGATAAATACGGAATCGGCGCGGCCAGATTCAAAGCCTTGGCGCAGGCCGGCTATGACCCGAGGCTGGTTCAGCAGATCGTCAACGGTATGCTGCTGGATGACTAAATATTAAAGGAGAATAACGCGAGAATATGAATAAGCTGTCGGAAAAGAAATGGTATAACGGCGCGGTGGTTGCCTGCATCGGCGTGGCATTCTTCATGCTTCTGGCCAATCTTAAATCGGTGTCGTCCGCTGTGGGCTTTTTTCTCGGAAGCTTCAAATCCATCTTCCTTGGCATGATATTTGCCTATGTTCTCAATCCCCTGGCAAGGTTCTTCTATCACAAGCTGTTTGCCAAAATGAAAGTCGGAGATACACGCTGGTATCTCTCTGTGACGCTGGGGATCCTGACGGCGCTGCTGGCTGTGATTCTTCTGATCGGGACACTGATTCCACAGCTGGTACAGAGCATCGCGCTGTTTTCGGAAAACTATGATTCTTATGCAAAAACCCTGATGGAGCTGCTGGAAAAAAGCCCGCTGCGGTCGGTGATCGACGCGGAAAAGCTCCAGTCGCTTTCGGAGAACGCCTTGACGTCCATTTCCAATTTTGTTCGGGACAATGCCGGAAAAATCCTGACAGCGGCGGCGGATTCGGGCAAAGGCATCATCTCTACGGTAATCTCGCTGATTGTCGCGGTGTATCTGCTCATTGACAAAAAACGCGTCATGGCGGGGATGTGGCGCTTCGGCAGAGCGGTACTCCCCTTGAAGACGCTCACAAGCATCATGGACTTCTGCCTGCGCTGTGATTCCATCCTGATGAATTATTTGGGGCAGAGCCTGATGGAATCCCTGATCGTCGGCGCTATCAACGCAATTTTCATGCTTGCCTGCGGGATGCAGTATGTCGGCCTCGTTTCGGTGATCGTTGCCGTGACGAATCTGATCCCCAATTTCGGCCCCATCATCGGCGCCGTGATCGGCGGATTCATACTTGTACTCGTCAATCCGCTTCATGCGCTGATGTTCGTCGTCTTCTGCATCGTTCTCCAGTTCGTGGACGGCTATATCCTGAAGCCGAAGCTCTTCTCCGGCTCTCTCGGCGTATCCGGTCTGCTGATCCTGATTGCAGGCATTGTGCTGGGGAACCTCTTCGGCGTGCTGGGGATGCTGCTGTCAATCCCGGCGGCCGCCATCCTGAGCTTTATCTATCACGATTATTTCCTTCCCAATGCGGAAAAGCGCCGTCGCGAAGAAGAAAAGCAAGGAACACAATCATGATAACAAAAACAAAACAGGAGGAGAAAAATGGACGAAATGAATATCCGATCGGCCTTTCTTAAAAATGCGATCGCCAACATCATTGAAAAAGTCATCAATCAGAAAATCGGCTGCCGGACAGAGATCACCTTCAATGACCCGATCCAGATGACCTGTGACGATGACAAGGCGATGGTCCATCTGAACGTGGATGTGGAGCTGAAAAAGGAGGATCTTGAGAAGCTGCTGAAGAAGTTCCTTTGAGCCGCCGCTGTCCCTGAATCGTCGGTTCCGGGGTGCCCGTGATCTTCTTGGGTCAGGGCTTTTTGAAGCCATGACTGGCAAAACGTGATAAATGAAAAATCTCCCGGCTATCGGTGAATCAAACCGACAGTCGGGAGATTTTTGCGCGACAGTCATGATACGAAGTTTCAACAGAAGGCAGACAAAAATTTGCGAGACAGAGTTGTGTCAGGCGAGGCAAAGCCCGCAGAGCATAATGGAGATATACGGTCAGGGGCTTTAACGAAGCATGGCGCAATTCTGGCCGCAAAGATTGTCTGGTTTCTATTGAAAGTTAGGGAAGCGCTGATTAAATCGGAGCGTGCGGATTGGCGAGCAGGTTTTTCGGCTGACGAAGCCTGAAAAGCGCAGGAATACTTTGTGTATTTCAAGTTTTTTGACTTCGCCGGAGCTGAGCTCTTTGATGCTGCCGTCGCCGAGACGGGTGAGAAGAGAATAGTCTTCGTCCAGCCCGACGGCGACAGCGGGAACGGGTGCTTTTCCGGGGTATAGAATATTGATCTCCTGCCCCAGAAGGAAGGAGCGCTTTTTGTATGCCTCGAAAATCGCGGGATCGTCCGGTTTCGCTGTATAATCCATCAGTCGGTCAAGAATGGCCGCCGCAAGCCTGCAGCGTAGCTCCGGGATCTGCTCTCCGCCAAAGGCAGCGCCCGCGATCCCCTGCAGCTCCTCCGGGAAATTCCCGGCGGGGACATGTGTGTTGACACCGATGCCGATGACGACATAGCGCATCATGCCGCTTTCACAGTCCAGGCTGGCCTCGGTCAGGATGCCGCAGACCTTCCGATCGTCGATATAAACGTCGTTGACCCATTTGATCCCGGCCGTCCGACCGGACAGCTCTTCTACCGTCTCGGCAACAGCGACGGCGGCACAGGCGGTCAGGCGCACGGCTTCCGTCGCGGGCAGGACCGGGTGCAGCAGAAGGCTCAAATAAAGGCCGCTGTCGGCGGGAGAATAGAAGCTGCGCCCCATGCGGCCGCGGCCTGCGGTCTGCTCCCCGGCCACAAGCGCAAGACCGGCCTGCGCGCCCTCGGCCGCAAGCCCCTTGAGCACGGTGTTTGTGGAGCTGATGATCTTATAAACCTGTATTTTGAGCTCACGGTGCCGCAGATACCGGACAATGCCATCCACGCTCAGCACATCGCTTGCCGAGTGCAGACGATAGCCGCGGTTGGGCACGGATTCAATCTCATAGCCGTCTTCCCGCAGCTTGCTGATCGACTTCCATATCGCCGTGCGGCTGACCAGAAGACAGCGGGCCAGCTCTTCACCCGACACATAGCTGTCGGCATTCTGCCACAGGATGGCAAGCAGCTCGTCGCGCGTCATGCGGTTCGCACCTCCCGGTCGACAAGCGGGGAAAGCCGCCGCACCAATACGACAGCCAGCGCGATCTTGGCGGCGTCCGGCAGCAGATAGGGCAGCACACACCAGGCCAGCGCCGTGCCGAGGCTGATGGGGCCTGTTTTGCGGGCATAGACATACATGAACCACGCCGTCCCAAAGGCATAGCAAACCAGAATTCCCACCGCCATCGCGCAGATCAGCACCGGGACGGAACGCCCGAACTTTTGCACCGCAAGCCCCACAATCAGCGCGGTGAACAGGAAACCGAGAATATAACCGCCTGTCGGCCCCAGCAGGACGGAGATCCCGCCCTTGAAGCCGGAGAAAACCGGCGCGCCGACCGCGCCCAGCAGAATATAGCACAGGACGGCCCACATGCCGCGCCTGAGACCCAGCAGAGCCGTGACAAGACAAACGGCAAAGGTCTGCATGGTAAAGGGCACCGTCATCGGGATCGAGATCCAGGAGCAAACGGCGATGAGTGCGACACTCATGGCGATCATGGCAATGTCGCGTGTGGAAAGCGAACGATTCATAACATCCTCCCAAAGCTTGATGGAAGGATCATAACACAATACGCGAAGGATTGTCAACCGGAAACAAGAAAACAGGTTAACAAACCTGCGCCTGGAGTACAGGGGGGATCAGCAGACTGAAGCGTTGCGTCATCCAGAGCGAAGTATAAGAGAGAAGAGAACAAAAAATCGGCGATTCCCAAAGCCGGGAATCGCCGATGAATCTATAGCTTACAGTCTCTCGCCCTTTTCGATATCGAGGAAGTATTTATAGGTGTCGACCGTCAGCTCGCCGCAGGCGGCCTCATCGCAGGCGATGATCGCCGCGTTGTGAAGCTGCAGCGCGCTGCACGTCCACTTCTGGCTCACGCCGCCCTCGACGGTGGCGGCCAGCGCGCGGGCCTTGTTGTGGCCGCTGATGAGCACCAGAACCTCCTTGGCGTCGGTCACGGTGCCGATCCCGACGGACAGCGCCTTCGTGGGCACCTTGGAGGGGTCGTTATCAAAGAAGCGGGAGTTTACGATGATGGTGTCGGTGGTCAGATTGCGCAGACCCGTGCGTGAGGAAAGGGAAGTGTAGGGCTCGTTGAAGGCCAGGTGGCCGTCCACGCCGATACCGCCCATGAAAAGGTCAATCCCGCCGTAGGAGGCGATCTTCTCTTCATAGCGCGCGCACTCGGCCTCGGGATCCGCGGCCATGCCGTTGAGAATGTTGATGTTTTCGGGCTTCATGTCCACCAGGTGGTCAAAGAGATTGTCGTGCATGAAATACCAGTAGCTCTGGTCATGCTCATGGGGCAGACCGACATATTCGTCCATATTGAAGGTGACGACATTTGCAAAGCTCAGTTCCCCGGCCTGATTCATGCGCACGAGCTCTTTATATACGCCGATGGGGGAAGAACCGGTGGGCAGACCAAGAACAAACGGACGGGCTTCCTTGTGCCCGCGGATCTTCGCGGCAATGTAATCGGCGGCCCACTTGCACATCTTATCGTAATTATCCTGAATAACGACTCTCATGAATGAATACTCCTTATCATTATGTTATTCAGTGTCGGGCAAGCCTCTGTTGCAGTTTTGATTCTGCGTTTTCCTCTTGCTCTGACGACTCACTGCAAGCCGTGACGGCATCCGCCGAATCTTTCGATCACCGCCAACCTCGTCAACCCATTACGGTCCCGGCGCTAACAGACGCCCCTTAACCTCCGTGAGGAGTCTGTTTTAAAACAAAACCAATTATAGTGATTTTTAAGAAATTGTCAAGAAAAGCGTGTCGCTGTGGTCTGATGCCTGGCATATCAATCATGATTTGATTGCCGTTTCGCTCGCCCCTTGACGGGGCAACCGCGAAACATGGCAAAATTGCTCCCCAACAGATTCAAGAATTGATTGGGGGAGCAATAATATCCCCGCTCCCCGCCTTGTATTCCTCAAAAAATTCCTTCACCGCCTGAAACAGCTCCATCGTCACGCCGGTGATGCCCGCGTCGCGGTTATAATAGGCGCAGACGTCCTCAAGATCCGGAAGGTAGGGGAGCGGGAAGATGTAGATGTTTTTGAGATAATCCGCCTGCAGCTCGGGGCCGAGCATGTCCCAGAAAACCTTTGCGTAGATGAACACGCCGATGCCGGAATTTGCAAGCTGAAAGGCGTTTTCGATGTTTGTCAGCTCACACACAAAGCGCGGGCTGATATCGTAATATTTCAGATAGCTGCCCAGCGCCCGCCCGCCGGAGGACTGGCGCGGGATCTTGATGAAGGGCGCGGATTCAAAGAAGCTCAGATCGGCGCTCCGGGAGAATTTTTCCACCTGCTCGTCAAGTCTGTCGCCCGCAAGCGCCGCCATCAGCTCTTTCGGCACAACCAAAAGCTGTTCCTTGCGGCAGAGGGGGATCGACTCAAACTTGTCCGGTACGCTGCCGAGCGAGCCGATCACAAGATCCACGCCCTCATAGGAGATGGACTTCTGCATCACATCGGGCGATTCCTCACTGAGCTTGACAAAGGTGTCCGGATGTTCCCTGAGAAAGCGCGGCAGTACCCTGGGCAGAATGGCGCGGGCGATGGTATGCTCGATGCCGAGATGAATATAGTGCGTGCCGCTGAAGCTCTTGCTCGAGCTCTCCTCAAACTGCTGCTTGAGCTGCAGGATCTCCTTCGCGATGGGCAGGAGCCGCCCGCCGTCCGGGGTCAGACCGAGAGGCCTGCTGCGGATGAAGAGCGCAGTGTCCAGATCCTCCTCCAGCTTGGCGATCTGTTTGGACAGCGTCTGCTGGGAGATGAACAGATTCTTGGCGGCGGAGGAAAAGCTTTTCTCCTCAGCCACTGCGATGAAGCTTTTTAAGAGCGTAAAGTCCATAACAACTGCCTCCGCGGATTCCATGATGATTTTCCGCCGGGGAGATTCTTTCCCGGCGCGGAATGATTTGACAATGCTTAAAAAAGGTGCAATAATGAATGCGCAGTAAACTCGACAAATTCCTTGACCGCTTTGCTATAAAATGCATAAAGACGGCGATGGGAATGTAGTCAAAACGGCAAAAAAGAGAAAAGGGCTTGCTAAAATCAACTTTTGGTTGTAGTATAACACCGATTCAAGCGTAAAACAAGCCCTTCAGAAAAAATCCCTTCACATCAAAATCATAATGGATAACGGAGGAACCCCATCATGAAAAAAGGTATTGCGTTTTTGCTTGCTGCCATCATGGTATTTGCGCTTTGCGCCTGCGGCAAGACTTCCACGGCGGAACTCAAGTATGCCACCGGCGGTACCTCGGGCACTTATTACGGCTTCAGCGGCGTGATCGCCAATGTTCTCAATGAAAAGCTCAAGGACACACTGAACCTGAAGGTTGAGTCCACCGGCGCTTCCAAGGCCAATATCCAGATGCTTGCGTCCGGCGACGCGGATATCGCCATCGTGCAGAACGATGTGATGTATTACGCCTACACCGGCACCGACCTCTTCGCGGGCGGCGACCCCATCACCGGCTTCTCTGCTGTCTGCTCCTGCTATCCGGAGTATGTACAGATCCTCGCAAAGAAGGATATCAAGTCCGTGGAGCAGCTTGCGGGCAAAAACGTCTCCGTCGGCGACGCGGGCAGCGGCACCGAGTTTAACGCCAAGCAGATCCTCGGCGCGTATAACCTGACCTTCGACGATATCAATGTCTCCAATCAAAGCTTTGCCGACTCTGCCGATGCGCTGAAAAACGGCACCATCGACGCCGCCTTTGTTGTGGCCGGTTACCCCACCACCGCGGTGACCGAGCTTGCCACCAACTTTGACTTCAACCTCCTCGCCATCGACGACGCCCATGCCGCGAAACTCCGGAATGACTACGGCTTCTATTACTATGGCGTGATTCCCGGCGGCACCTACAAGCCGGTTCCGGACGACGTGCCCGCCGTCGCGGTCATGGCCACCATCGTCGCCTCCAACAAGGTTTCGGCGGATGCGGTCTACGCCTTTGTCAAAGGCCTGTTTGACTATAAAGCCGACATCACGGCCGGTCATGTCAAGGGCAATGAACTGGATCTCAGCACCGCCGTCTCCGGCGTCTCCATCCCCTGGCATCCAGGCGCTGAGAAGTTCTACAAAGAAAAGGGCGTCCTGTAAACGCGTGATCTCCCAAATGCATATAAATCCCCGGCAGATACGATCGTATTTGCCGGGATTTTTTCCGGCATTTTTACGCAGTCGGCATTAGCGATAAAAATCTTTAGGAAGCGCTGATTAATACTATTATCCGATAGAACAGTTTGAATCTTTCCGACCAGATTTGTGCCGGGCTTCGTTAGCGGAAAAGATGCCGTCAAGACGTGTGCGGCGATTTGTTCAGCGTTTCCTTTATTAAAACTTCATAAAACATACAAAGTCGGGACAGTTAAAATTGTCAAAACAGGAAAAAAGCAAAAAGGGGCTTGCTAAAATCAACTTTTGGTTGTAGTATAACACCACAAGGGCGTAAAACATGTCCCGCCTGATCGTTCAAGACAGGGCAAAGGAAAGCCCAAATCAACATATGGAGGTTCAAAACATGAAAAAACTTATTGTCATGCTGCTTGCACTCACGATGGTATTCGCGCTGTGCGCTCCCGCCGCTTTCGCGGGCGCTGCCAAGCTCAACTACGCGACCGGCGGCACTTCCGGCACCTACTACGGCTTCAGCGGCGTGATCGCCAATGTTCTCAATGAGAAGCTGAAGGACACCCTGAACCTGAAGGTTGAGTCCACCGGCGCTTCCAAGGCCAACATCCAGATGATCGCCTCCGGCGACGCCGATATCGCCATCGTCCAGAACGACGTTATGTACTACGCCTACACCGGCACCGACCTCTTCGCAGGCGGCGACCCCATCACCGGCTTCTCCGCGGTCTGCTCCTGCTACCCCGAGTACGTGCAGATCCTTGCCAAGAAGGACATCACCTCCATCGACCAGCTGGCCGGTAAGAAGGTCTCTGTCGGCGACGCGGGCAGCGGCACCGAGTTCAATGCCAAGCAGATCCTCGGCGCTTACGGTCTGAGCTTTGACGACATCAAGGTATCCAACCAGAGCTTTGCCGACTCTGCCGACTCCCTGAAGAACGGCACCATCGACGCCGCCTTCGTCGTGGCCGGTTACCCCACCACCGCTGTGACCGAGCTCGCCACCAACTTCGATTTCAATCTCCTGCCCATCGACAAGGATCACGCCGACAAGCTCCAGGCCGACTACGGCTTCTACTACTACGGCACGATCCCCGGCGGCACCTACAAGCCTGTCGCTGACGACGTTCCCGCCGTCGCGGTCATGGCCACCATCGTCGCCTCCGACAAGGTCTCCGAGGACGTGATCTACGCCTTCGTCAAGGGCCTGTTCGATTACAAGGACGACATCACCGCCGGCCATGTCAAGGGCAATGAGCTCGACCTCAACACTGCCGTCTCCGGCGTCTCCATCCCCTGGCACGCGGGCGCCGCAAAGTTCTACAGTGAAAACGGCCTGATGTAATTCACGGCCTTGAAAAGCAAGCAAAAAACCATGATGGCAGCCGCGGCGATCCTTGTGGTCGCTGCGGCCGCCGTATTAGCTGTTTTTCTTCTGCGCGAGCCGAAGCTCGTTCTTTCCAACGACGAAACCGGAAAGGTCTATTCGCGGCTCCCGCTCAAGGACGGGGACAGCTTCTCCGTCACCTTCCGCCACAGCGTCAACAAGAGCGACGTAACCGAAATCTACCAGCGCCGCGGCAGAGAAATCTGGCTCACCGGCTGTGTGTACTACGGCTTCGGCGCAGGCGTGGCGGAGGTTCTGGAGCCCGGTTGGACGCTGGAAAACGGAGACAACGGCGAGATGATCATCGGCAACATCGAAATGAAAATGAACGATCTGACCTACATCGTCGGGACGGTCTATGACCACATTCTGGAAATCAATGGGGAAAGGATCGTCCTGAACGACCTGTGCGGGAAGAACGCGAAGGTTCACTTTTCCATCAAGTAAGGAGCGTGTCGGAATATGCCGGAATTTGAGAAGAAATACAAGAAAACATCACATGAGATCCATGATGAAGAGCTGATTGAAAAGGACGACTTCGGCTCTACGCCGGAGGAAATCGAAAAGAATACCACCGCGGTTCTCGAAAAATATGACCGCGAGGCCAACGTCCGCATCTACAAGGGTATTTCGCGCCGCATCGTGCGCCTGCTCTTTGTCCTGTTCTCGCTGTACTCGGTTTTCCTTCTGTTCTATCCCGGCGAGATTCGTATGGAGCGCGCTTCCTTCGTGGGCCTGATCGTCCTGCTGGTGTTCATCAACTTTCCTGCCACGCGTCATCTGCCCAAGAAGGTCAACTTCATTCCCTGGTATGATATTATCCTGATGGCGCTGGCCTTCGTGGCCTACGGTTACTTCGTGCTTAATTACCGCGAGATTATCAACCGCGGCATTATGCTCAAGCCCGTCGAGGTCTGGCTGGGCGTGATCGGCATTCTGGTCACCCTGGAAGCCTGCCGCCGCGCTGTCGGATTCCCGATCGTAATCGTGGCTTCTGTGTTTATCGTCTACGCCATGACGCAGAAGTCCCTGCGCATGAACGTATATAACCTCTTCTACACTGCTGACGGCATTATCGGCACCCCCATTCGCGCCTGCCTGAACTTCATTGTCCTGTTCGTCATCTTCGGTGCGTTCCTGGACAAGACGGGCATTACCCAGTTCTTTATCGAGCTTGCAAACTCCATCGCGGGCGCTTCCTCCGGCGGTCCGGCGAAGGTCGCGGTCATCTCCTCCGCCCTGTGCGGCATGGTGTCCGGTTCCTCTGTCGGCAACACCGTGACCACCGGCTCCGTCACCATTCCGATGATGAAGAAGACTGGCTACAAGCCCGAGTTTGCCGGCGCGGTCGAGGCCGCGGCCTCCACCGGCGGGCAGATTATGCCGCCTATTATGGGCGCTGCCGCCTTCCTGATGGTGGAGTACGTCACCATGCCTGACATTGTCGTGAACTACGGCTATATCGCCGTGCGCGCGATCCTGCCCGCCGTTCTGTACTTCGCGGGTATCTTCATGATGGTACATCTCGAGGCCAAGAAGAACGGCCTGACCGGCATCCCGCGTGAGCAGCTCCCGCAGTTCTGGCCTCTCTTCTTGAAAAAAGGCTTCCTGCTCCTGCCGCTGGTTGCGCTGGTCTACTTCCTCATGACGCGCACCATGGCCTTTGCCGCCATCGCCGCGAGCTGCCTTGCCATGGCGGTCAGCATGGTCTTCAAAGAGACCCGCATCATCCGCATCACCTACACCGACGAGACAGGCTACCGCATCGACTTCTCCCGCTTTATCGACGCGCTGGAAAACGGCGCCAAGAGCACCCTGACCGTGGGCGTTGCCTGCGCGGTCGCGGGCATTATCGCCTGCGTCATCACAACCACCGGCATCGGCTCCTCCCTGATCTCCATCATTATTGGGGCCTCCGGCGGCTATAAGATCGTGGCGCTCTTCCTCACAATGCTCACCTGCATCATCCTAGGCATGGGCGTCCCCACCACCGCAAACTATGTCATCATGGCCACCACCTGTGCCCCCGTGCTGATCCGCATGGGCATCCCCAGCATCGCGGCGCACATGTTCGTGTTCTACTTCGGCATCGTCGCGGATATTACCCCGCCCGTGGCCCTGGCCGCCTACGCCGGCGCCGCCATCGCCCACGGCAGCCCCATGAGGACCGGTGTCAACGCCACCAAGCTTGCCATCGCCGCCTTTATCATTCCTTACATCCTTGCGCTCAACCCCGCCATGGTCTTTGTCGATACCACCGCGATCGAGGTTATCGCCATCGTCGTGACTTCCCTGGTCGGTATGTTTGCGCTTTCCATGGCTCTGGAGGGCTTCTACCGCGGCATGCTGCCTCCGGTTCTTCGCATCGTTGCCGCAGTCGGCGGCCTGATGCTGATTTATCCCGGCACCGTCACCGATATCGTGGGCCTGGTTCTGGTCGGTGTGGTGATTGGGTTCCAGATCATGAAAGGGAAACAGCTCAAGAAAGCGTAATATAGAATAGTGATAACAGAAACGCCGACCGGCGCGGCGGTGTTTCATGCAGCGGAAAACTCGCTTTTGGTTCGAACCGAAAGCGAGTTTTCCGCCGTTTTTTGCTGACTTTTTGAAATACAGACATGCCTAATAATCGGCTTCCGCGCCATTTCCCGCCTTGACTTGCCGCGCCCGGCGTGGTAAAATCACAGCAATTGAACCGACAGCCGAATATCGTCGTTGCCTTCCGAAAGGGAGTTAACATACATGGAGGGTTACCGAAGCGGGGACGTTTGCGAGCGCCGCCGGGGGCGGATGCAGCGAGCAAAAAGGAGTGGCAGCGGTCAAAATCTTGCGAGCATACAGCGAGCAAAAGATTTCGGGCACCGCAACAGGACATAACGGGGCGGCCGTGCTGCGCCCCGGTCACGGTTTCCAGCCGTATCTAAAAGGAAATCTAAGACAATTTCATATCGTCGTTACCTCCCGTGAGGGAGTTAACATACACGGAGGGTTACCGAAGCGGTCATAACGGGGTGGTCTTGAAAACCATTAGGGGGAAACCCCACGCGGGTTCGAATCCTGCACCCTCCGCCACAATTTGTCCGAAAACTCGTTTTGAGTGCGAGTTTTCGGACATTTTTGTTTTCATTTTCAGAGTTTCAATGTCAAAAAATGATGAGAGCCATGTCACATGGCTTCTATCAGGGCCTTGACTCCCACCAGATTGATCGCTCTCGTCATATTGTAGGCAAGGAAACTCAGCCCCAGCTCCGCTGCGGCTTTTATCTTCCCCTTGCACAGCAAATAATGTGCGCCTCGGTACCACTTTACCGTTCCAAACGGATGCTCCGAAAGGCACATTCGCTGCTTTAATTTTTCTTTGTCGTCCTGTATCCGCAGGACGACCTTCTTTTTCGGTACATGTCCCGTGTCCAGTGTGTGGTTGCTGGGACTGATTCGCGCATCAGGCGGGATCTTTTGCACCGGGCCCGTTAAAACACCAAACATCTTCACCGGTACACAGTTGCTCTCCGGGCCGAAGCTGACCTCTTTCCACTCCGCGTTTGTGCATTTGTCCGTACAGGCTCTGCATCGCTCCCTGTCCTTATAGATCAGGCACTTCCCGCGTTTCCGGGAATACCGAAGTTCATGCCCCATCGGACAGATCACATGACCGTCCTCGTCCCGCAGAAAACAGCTGATCGCTCCTTTGGTCTGCACCTCTACGGAGATTCCCGTCCCCTCATAAATCTTTGGCAGCACGCCCGCCTTTAAGCACTTCTCTATGTCCTCCCGTTTGCTTGAAGCTCTGTCTTCCTCTGTGATCTCCGCTTCCTCATACCCGATCCCGCTCGACTGAACGCAAGTCGTACGTAAAGCAAGAACGTATTCCCGGAAAGAGAATGACGTTTTTTGTCTTCCAGGGAAACATGTATGAAGAAGAATGCCGCGGCGGATATATCTGGGCGCCGATTGCAAACAAGGATGGATTGTCGTTCCACCACTGGGATCGGCTGATGGATATCCGCCAGGGAGACATCATCTTCCACGGATGTGATGGTTTTGTGCAGGCGATCTTTTACTTGCGTTCGGATGGCTTTTCGTGCTATACTTTATTGAATACTTACAGGCGGAAAGAGGGTGTGCAGCGTTGCAAGAGTATGTTGTCCGACCGCGTGAGGCCGCTCTGGAAGCACTTCGTGCCTATCTGAGACAAAACAGATTGAAGGCGGGCGATCGCTTGCCCGCAGAGCGGGAAATGTGCGAGATGTGGTCGTGCAACCGCAGTACGCTGCGCTCGGCGATCAACCGGCTGGTCAAGAGCGGCGAGTTGGAGGTACGTCCCGGGTCCGGGATCTACTATTCCGGGGACAAATACCGCCGCAAACTGCAGGGTCTGAAATCCTTCGAAGAGGAGACCACACTGCAGGGACGGCCCCATGAGAGTCGTCTGCTGGCCTTTGAAAAGATCGAGAGCGACAAGCGTCTTTCCCGCCTTTTCCGGGTCACGCTGGGCACGCAGTTGTGGCATTTGTTGCGCCTCCGTTTTGCAGACGGCAGGGTCCTACAGATCGAGAGCTCATATTTCCTGGTCGAGCGCTTTCCGGACATCGACCGCTTCGATTTTGCACGAGACTCGCTCTATCGCGTTTTTGAGCAGGAATACGGCGTGGTTCCCACGCAGGGCGAGGAGCGGATCTCCACCACGCGCGTGGGAGAAGAAGCCGAATTGCTTGAGCTTCCCAATGAGACGCCCATCTTTCGAATCGAGAGCCGGACCTATGATCAGGACGGAGCAATGCTGGAATACTGCCGGGTCATGATCCGACCGGACCGGGTCATGCTGATCAGCCGGATGGAAACCCGATTTGCCGAGTGACGCGCATGCCGCGGCGGCGAATGGAAAGGCGGTGTAAGGTGCTTTGAACGAGAAAAAAGTGAATTATCACTCCCCGCTCTATCTTCAACTGCGGGAAGTTATCCGCAGCAAAATCGAGAGCGGCGAGTATCCGCCCGGCACACCGATTCCCTCCGAGAACGCTCTGGCGGAGACCTACGGGATTCACCGCCTCTCCGTACGCTCCGCGATCTCCGCGCTGATCTACGAGGGTTTGCTGAAAAGTGTGCAGGGAAAGGGCGTGTACGTCACGAGCAGGAAGGACGAGCGTGATCTTGAGACCATCGGCGGCTTCAAGCAGACGATGGAGCAGCTCGGCCACAAGAGTTCGGCCAAGATACTCATCAAGGCAACGCGAGAAGCCGGCCCCTATTATGCAAGTCTGCTGAAAATCGATCCCCACGACAGCGTGTACTATATCAAGCGCGTTCTCTGCAGCGACGGCGAACCCTACTCGCTCGAAGAGCTGTATATCCCAACGACCGTACTGGAAAACCTTCCGCAGGTGGATCTCAATGTTTTTTCCATGTATCAGATATATGAATTCTACGGCATCCGCATCTCCCGCGTGTGGGAGCGGCTGGAACTGGAGGAGCTTGACCCCATGGAGGCGCGTCTGCTGGACATCGACAGTTCCTTTGCCGTGATGAAGTTCCAGGGTCTGAGCTATGATCAGCACGGCCGGATCGTGGAATACGCCCGCACTTATACCAGAGGCGATAAGTGCAACTTCAGCGTCCATTACCAAAGAGAAGGATAATTGAATCACGATCGCAGGATCATAACGTCGCACGGCGGGCTTCGGCTCGCCGTGCGGCATTTTATATAATTGTTGTTATTTTTTGTACCAATTTAACAATTCGTGTCCGACCGGTCTTTTCGAAGGCGAATGCTCTGCCTCGGGCGAGCCAAACGAAGTGCTCGAAAGAGCGAAAATATGCCATATTTTGCTGCTTCACAGGCCTTGCGATTGCCGCGCCTGTGTTCCGTCAAAGTGGTACAAAGTAATTGACAAGTTATATGGAAAATGCTATAGTCAATTGAGCGTGAGAAACCGCTGAATACTATGGTTCTGCTTTGACGGAGCCGTGAAAAAAGGAGAGAACGCCATGAAAACCTGGAAGAAGATCCTGCCGCTTTTGCTGGCTTTGCTGATGCTGGCGGGCTGCGGCGCTCCTGCCGCGCAGGAAACGGTTCCTGTTCCCGCGGCCCCTGCAGACGCCGCGTCTGCCGATACCGCAGAGGACGGCGACTACAAGGTGTTGAATGTCGGCCGTATGGCTGAGCTGTTCGACATGGATTCCACGATCGCCACGGAGGCTGACTGCTTGGAGGTTATCTCCGCGATCATCGAACCGCTCTTCGTCACTGCTGCGGACGGCACGCCGGTCAACGCGCTGTGCGCATCCTATGAGACGAACGAGGAATCTACCGAGTATGTGTTCCACATTCGTGAGGACGCCAACTGGATGAACGGCGTACCCGTCACGGCGGACGACTTTGTTTTCGCATGGCGCCGTCTGGTCGATCCCGTGACTGCCTCCGAATACAGCTTCATGATGGAAGTGGCGGCCGTGAAGAACGCAACGCCCATCATCAGCGGCGAGCTGCCCATCGAGGAACTCGGCGTCAGCGCTGTGGACAGCAAGACCCTGAAGGTCGAGCTGGATCATCCCGTTTCCTATTTTCTGAACCTGATGACATTCCCCAGCTTCTGCCCGATCAACGAGGCCTTTGCCACGGAGCTCGGCAGCGAGTATGCGCTGGGCGCCGACAAGCTGCTCTGCTGCGGCCCCTTCTACATGTCTGCCTGGGACGTGGGTGGCAACACCTATCAGCTCAAGAAAAACCCCAGCTACTATGACGCGGACAAGGTCAATCTGGACGAAATCAATTTCCAGATCATCAAGGATCCGCAGCAGACGATGCTGGCCTATGAAAACGGCACCCTGGACTATGTCCGCCTCTCCGGCGACCAGATCGTGAAGTACCAGACCATGGACGGCTTTACCCGCATCGAAGAGGGCTATCTGTGGTATCTCTCCCCCAACCTCAATCCGAAGAGCGAGGAGTATTCCTGCGGCCTTGAGAACGAAAACCTGCGCATGGCCATCGCACTGAGCTATGACAAGGACGTGATCTGCTATGAGATCCTGCAGGACGGCTCCACGCCCGCCGACTTCGCGATCCCGAACCGCCTGGCCATCGGCCCGGACGGCAAGGACTTCCGTGAGACCTCACCGCTCTACCTGCAGACCGACAAGGCCAAGGCCCAGGAGTACTGGGAGGCAGCCAAGGAAGAGCTCGGTGTGGACGAAGTCACGATCGAGCTTCTCTATGACGACTCCGACTCCACGCCGCTAATTGCCCAGTTCCTGCAGAGCGAGATCGAGAACAATCTGCCCGGCGTACACATCAACCTCAAATCTCAGCCGAAGAAGAGCCGTACCGAACTGATGCAGAACCGTGAGTATCAGCTCGGCCTGACCCGTTGGGGCCCGGACTACGCTGACCCGATGACCTATCTGGACATGTGGACGACCGGCTCGACCTACAATTACGGCGAGTGGAGCAATGAGGAATATGACAAGCTGATCGCGGACGCCAACGGCGATCTTGCCAACCGGTACGAGGAGCGCTGGGAGGCGCTCAAGCAGGCCGAGGCGCTCGTGATGGAGCACGCTGTGATCCTTCCGGTCTACCAGAAGGGTACCGCCGCCATGGTGCGGCCCGGCATCACCGGTCTGGCCTTCTTCCCCGTCGGTGTGGGAACAATCTACAAAGACGTGGATGTGAACTTCTGATACAAGCATTCATACAGCAAATCCGTTAAAGGGCGGCCGCGCTACATCGGTTGCGTGGCCGCCCTTCGTAAAGGGGAAAAAGTATGTTTAAGTACGTCCTCAAACGGGTGCTGATTTCGGTGGTCACGGTCCTCATTATTCTCGCCGTTCTCTTTACCATGCTTCACAGCATGCCGGGCAGCCCCTTCAACGACGAGAAGATCACCGCGGTGCAGCGGGCAAATCTCGAGGCCAAATACGGCCTGGACAAGCCCCTTCCCGTTCAGTTTGTCAATTATCTCAAGGCCATGCTCTCCGGGGATTTCGGCGTTTCCTATGTCATCCAGAAGAATATGCCCATCGCCTCGCTGCTGCGCGCACGCATTATGGTTTCAATCCGCATCGGGGTGCAGGCGGTGGCGCTCGGCACGCTCATCGGGCTGCTGATGGGGATTGTGGCTGCGATGAAGCGCAACTCCTTCCTGGATACTTTCGCCACGGTGGTCTCCGTTATCGGCGTTGCCTTTCCCTCCTATGTGTTTGCCATGGCCATGAGTTATTTTATCGGCTTCCGCCTCGGCTGGCTGCCGCTGCTGTACAGCACGGCGGACGCCGCGCGCTCGACCGTGATGCCCACGATCTCGCTCAGCATGTTTTCCATGGCTACCGTCGCGCGCTTTGCCCGGACCGAAATGGTGGAGGTCATGAGCTCGGACTACATGCTGCTGGCCGACTCGAAGGGCATATCGTCGTTTCGGCTGCTCGGCGTACATGGTCTTCGCAATGCGCTGATCCCGATCGTCACGGTGCTCGCGCCCCTGACGGTCGAGCTGATGACGGGAAGCCTTGTGGTGGAGCAGATTTTTGCGATCCCCGGTATCGGCAGCCTGCTGGTGTCGGCCATCCAGTTCAACGACTATAACGTCGTGCTGGCGGTGGTGTTCGTTTACAGCATCATGTTCATCTCTGTGATGCTGATTGTGGACATCCTTTACGGTGTGATCGACCCGCGCATCCGTCTGGCAAAGGAGGATGCTTCAACATGATGACGGCAAAGGAGTATGCCTCTCTCGTAGAGAGAGAGGATTTCGTACCGGCACAGAACCGGGATCTCGGCATCGATAAGGTTTACAGTGCACAGAGCTTCTGGAAAGACGCACTTGGCCGCTTCGTCAAAAACCGCGGCGCGGTGTTCGGGCTTGTAATGATCGTACTTATCGTGGTTATGGCCTTTGCCGGTCCCACGCTGAGCGGTTATGATTACCGCACGCAGGACATGTCTCAGCGTAACCTGCCGCCGCACATCGCGGGCTGGGAATCCGCGCCGATTTTTTCTGGCGTCTATACCCAGTATGTCAACGGCGAGGCGATCCGCAGCAACGTCTATACCCAGAAGGGAATCGAGGATGTGACGCACATCTTCGGGACCGACGCCCTTGGCCGCGATCAGTTTGCGCGGACATGGACCGGTACGCGCGTTTCGCTGTATGTGGCGCTGGTGGCCATCCTTATCGACACCTTTGTCGGTATGAGCTTCGGGCTGGTCTCCGGCTATTATGGCGGAAAGCTTGACTTCTTCCTCCAGCGAATCGTTGAGATCCTCTCCACGATCCCCACGACAGTGATCGTGACGCTTCTGATCGTGGTGATGAAGCCGGGCCTGACCAGCATCACCGTGGCTCTGATGATCACTGAGTGGATTGGCATGAGCCGCGTGACTCGTGCCCAGACCCTGCGGCTGAAGGAACGGGAATTCGTCCTCGCTTCCCGCACCCTGGGTGAAAGCACCTTTTCGATCATTTTCCGGGAAATCCTGCCGAACATCTTCGGCCAGATTATCGTCATGTGCATGATGACGATCCCGAACGCCATCTTCACCGAGGCCTTTCTGGCATTCATCGGCCTGGGCATCCCCGCTCCTCTGGCAAGCCTCGGCTCGCTGATCAGCGACGGCTTCAAGTCCATGACCATGTATCCCTTCCTGGTGCTCTTCCCGGTCACGGTGCTGGCACTGCTGATGCTGAGCTTCAACCTGATGGCCGACGGCCTGCGCGACGCCTTTGACCCCAAGATGAAGGAGATGTGAGCATGGAAAAGACATTGACGATCCGGGATCTCCGTATCTCCTTCCAGGCAAGCGGCGGTACGGTGCGCGCCGTGCGCGGTGTGGATCTGGACCTTTATCAGGGGGAAACGCTCGCCATCGTGGGCGAGTCCGGCTCCGGCAAAAGCGTGACCGTCAAGGCGATCATGGGAATTGTCAGTTCCAACCAGATTGTTGAAGGCGGGACAATCCTTTATCGTTGCCGGGAGAAGGATGAATGGACGGAGCGGGATCTTCTGCGTCTGTCCCGCCGCGAGATGCGCCGGCATATCAACGGCACGCATATTGCCATGGTCTTTCAGGACCCGATGACCTCGCTCGACCCTACGATGACGATCGGCATGCAGCTGATGGAGGGGATGATCCAGCATCTGCACCTGTCCAGAGCGCTGGCCCGCCGCCGGGCGATCGAGCTGCTGGAGCTCGTCGGCATCCCGGAGGCAGAAAAGCGGATGCGGAACTATCCCCACCAGCTCTCCGGAGGCATGCGTCAGCGCGTGGTCATCGCCATTGCCCTCTCCTGCAGCCCGGACATTCTGATCTGCGACGAGCCGACGACGGCACTGGACGTTACGATCCAGGCCAAGATCCTGGAACTGATCCAGGAGATCCAGCGGAAAACCGGCATTTCGGTAATCTATATCACACATGATCTCGGCGTCGTGGCGAAGGTGGCGGACTATGTGGCCGTCATGTATGCCGGGCGCATTGCGGAAAAAGGCACGGTGGAGGACATTTTCTACGACCCGCGCCATCCCTATACCTGGGGTCTGCTCAGCAGCATGCCGGACATCTCCGATGAAAGCAGCGAGAGGCTTTACACGATCCCCGGCTCGCCGCCGAGCATGGTAGACCTGCCGGCGGGCGATCCGTTCGCCCCACGCAACGCCTATGCGCTGGAAGCGGATTATAAGGCGGAGCCGCCAATGTTTCAAATCAGCCAGACACATTATGCGGCAAGCTGGCTGCTGGACGAGCGCGCGCCCAAGGTGGCGATGCCCGACTCGCTGCGCCGTCGCATCGAAAGCATGAGGGAAGGAGGAAGAACAGATGGCTGAACACCTTCTTGAAGTGGAGGACCTGAAGCAGTACTTCCGCGTCAGCAAGAAATTCACGGTCAAGGCGGTGGACGGCGTCTCGTTCTATATCGACGAAGGGGAAACCTATGGCCTTGTGGGCGAGTCCGGTTCCGGTAAGTCGACGATCGGCCGCTCAATCATTCGTCTCTACACGCCGACCGCGGGCCGCGTTCTCTTCGAGGGCGTGGAAATCTCCGGCCATCTTGGCGCGGCGGAGACGCGGCACCTGCGCACCCGCATGCAGATGATCTTTCAGGACCCCATGGCCTGTCTCAATCCGCGCAAAAAGGTGGGAGATATTATCGCTCAAGGCCTTGATGTGCATCACCTCTATGTCAATGCTGACGAGCGACAGGAAAAAGTCTACCGCATTATGGAGCGCATTGGACTGGACCGGGAGCACGCCAATCGCTATCCCCACCAGTTCTCCGGCGGCCAGCGCCAACGCATCGGCATCGCCCGCGCGCTGATCATGGAGCCCAAGCTCGTCATTGCCGACGAGCCGATCTCTGCGTTGGACGTCTCGATCCAGGCGCAGGTGGTCAACCTGATGAAGGACCTGCAAAAGGAGCTCGGCGCGGCCTATCTGTTCATTGCGCACGATCTGTCCATGGTCAAGTACATCTCTGACCGCATCGGCGTGCTGCATCTGGGGCATCTGGTGGAGACCGGGACGACGAAGGACATCTTCGATCGTCCGCTGCATCCCTATACGAAGAGCTTGCTCTCTGCTGTTCCGCACCCGGACCCGCGGGTGGAGAAGCAGCGCACGGCGATCGCCTATGATTACAAAAGCTCCGGCATCGACTATACCAAGGGCAGCTATCACGCCGTCAGCGAGACACACAGCGTCCTCGCAACGGACGAGGAATTTGCCCGCTGGTCGGCACGCTGAGGGCAAAACTGGATAGAAAAGAAGGCTGACGGTGCTCCGTCAGCCTTCTTTTGATTGTGAGGCTCAATAATCGAACTGCCTGTAGTAACGTCGGATCGAGAGCGGGTGACGCAGGAATAGCTCCATATAGGCGTCCACGCGATTGTTGACCGCGTGCATCACGAGATGCGAGATGCTGCCGCGGAACTCCTTTCGAATTCCCTCCAGCTCCAGCTCGGCCGTGTCGATGATCGTGTAGTTGGCGCAGACACGAGGCAGAAAGCGCGCGACGCGTTCTGCAAGCGGGCGCTGTTCGTCCTCGCCGATGAAGAGCGTGACGGGTGTGTCGGCGACGATGATCTCCTGCATGCCGTGGAAGAACTCCTGACAGCTGATAGACTTGGTGCGGATCCACATCTGCTCTTCCCAGTAGCACATGGCGTAGGAGTAGGTGGCTCCGTACTGGTTGCCCGAGCCGATGAAGTAGTGCGGCAGATCGGGCCGCTCGCGGTGGAAAGCGACTGTCTTTTTCGCGTACTCATATGCCCAGGCGTCCGCAGCCTTTTCTACCTCTGCCAGCGCGAGGGCGAGATGGGCCTCGATCTCGCAGTTGTACTCCTCATAGGCGGCGAACTCGCCGTTTTTGTACATGAGATAGTTTGCGACCATATAGAACTTCAGCTGCTCGTTCTTCGGATAGAGGATCAGATAATCCTGCTTGTCCGGCGCGGTCAGCATCGAATCCGGCGTGTCGATAAAGGCGAAGATCTTGCCTCCGATTTCCCGGACGCGCTCGACGAGCCGCACCATCTCCTTGGTGTTGCCGGAAACCGAGGAATAAATGACCACGGACCGTTCGGTAAAGCGGCGGTTGCCGGTGGTGAGAAACTCCGCGGCGTTTTCAACATAGATGGGCAGAGAAGAGCGGCCGCGCATATAGACCTCCACCTGCATGGCGGAAGCATAGGTGCCGCCGATGCCGATAAAATAGATCCCGTCAAAGCCCTCCTGCCAGATTTGGTCGATGACCGCCTCAATCTGGGGACGGAGCGCCAGAGCGCCCTGCACGCTTTCAATTGCTTCTTTTTCATCAAAATTGCGAAGGCAAGGACCCTCTGTCTCCTGCCATTTTTTCGCTTCAAAACTCATAGTACGACTCCTTAATAGAATTCTCCGTCCGTCTCCAGTCCGAGGAAGAAACGGAG
>ONVI01000031.1 GCA_900321275.1 uncultured Eubacteriales bacterium
GCTGCTGACTCCAGTCGGGCTACGCCCTCCCTCCGTCAGAAGCTAACGCGCTTTTCTTTCAAACTCACTCTCAGTCTCACATCATTGACAAACGTACAAAATCTTGATTGTGGAAAAGATAACAGAGTTCCTCCTTCTTTGGCTGGCCAATTAAAAACTTTTCCCAATTTACAAAACACATTCCTTTTTTGCCGGAAATGGTATATACTATTGGCAGTAAAACAAGCCTGCGGGCAAACGCAGAAAAGGACGCGGCATGAAAGAGACATCGGGACAGACGGCGGTAAAACGAAGGACGGGCCGGGGCTGGATCATTGTTCTGGCGCTGATTATATGGCTTTCGCTGACGGCAGCGGCGCTGCTGTTCTTCGACGCGCGCACGGTGCGCTTCTATCTATACGGCGGGGATGAAATGAATGTCGAGTACGGCTCGGCGTTCACCGACCCCGGCGTTTACGCCGTAACAGCGGGCAGGATCTTCGGCGAGAGCGACAAGCGGCTGGACATTCGATCCGAGGGTACGGTAGACACGAACAAACTCGGCGCCTATGTGCTGACCTACAGCACGGACTTTGCCTTCAGCGAATACTGCACTCAGCGGGTCGTAAACGTGGTGGACACCACCCCGCCGGTCATTGAGCTCAGGCACGTCGAGGGCTATCAGCCCACCTGGATGACCGGCTACGCCGAAGAGGGCTACACCGCGCACGACAATGTGGACGGCGATCTCACCGGCCATGTGGAGCGCGTCAAGCTGGACGACCGGGTGCTGTACACGGTCACGGACAGCTCCGGCAACAGCACCTCTGTCGAGCGCCTGCTTCCCGCCCTCAGCTATCGGCCGCCGCGGATCACCCTGCTGGGCGGCGACAACATGGTTTTGCAGGCCGGGACATTGTTTGAGGATCCCGGCGTCACGATCAACGACGATCTCGGCAGCGACCTGAGCGATCACCTTGTCATCGAAGGCGAGGTGATCCCCTGGTTTGCGGGCGACTACCAGATCAGCTATTCCATCACCAGCGAGCTGGGCGAGACCATCAGCGCCGTGCGCAATGTGCAGGTTGTCCCGGTGGGTCTGCCGCAGACGGTCACGCCCGAGGAGAAGACCATCTACCTCACCTTTGACGACGGCCCCGGCCCCTACACCGCGCGGCTGCTGGACGTGCTGGACAAGTACGGCGCGAAGGCCACCTTCTTCGTCACGGCACAGGATACGCGCTATCTGGATCAGATCGGCAGGGCCTTTAAGGCGGGCCACAGCATCGGGGTACACACATCCAGCCATGACTACGACAGGATTTATGCCAGTGAGTACGCCTTTTTTGAGGATTTCTTCAACATGGAGGAGATCATCAAGCAGCAGACCGGCGAATATACACGGCTGTTCCGCTTCCCCGGCGGCAGCTCCAACACGATCAGCAATTTTAACCCCGGCATCATGAGCCGTCTCACCCGCGCCATGAACGATATGGGCTACCAGTATTTCGACTGGAACGTCACCTCCGGCGACGCGGGCGGCACAACAAAGACCGATCAGGTCATCCGGAACATCAAGGACGGCTGCAAGCAGCACCGGATCTCGGTTGTCCTGCAGCATGACATCAAGGACTACAGCGTGGCGGCGGTGGAGAGCATCCTGAACTGGGGCAGGGAAAACGGGTACAGCTTCAAGGCTTTGCAGCTTGACAGCCCCGGTACGCACCACGGCGTAAATAATTAGTACGATTCCTTGATAAGGAGCTTTCATGGATTCCCGGGCGAAATCTGTGCCAGACAAGGCCAAGCCCGCAGAGCATAATGGATATATGGTCAAGGGCTTCAACGCAGTATAGCGCAAATTTCGCCGGGAAGGCATAAAGTTTTCTATCAAGGGATAGTAAAAGGAGGCGCGCTATGATTTTTGCGATAGACGTCGGCAACTCCCATATTGTGATCGGTATGGTGGAAAACGGAGAGATCCACAACACCGTCCGCTTCCACACCGATCCGCGGGAAACCGCCACCGAGCATATCATCAAGCTGCGGCAGATCACGGACTTCTACGGTCTTGATCCCACAGTGTTTGAGGGCAGCATTCTCTCCTCCGTCGTACCACGGGTAACCGAGCCGTTGAAAACCGCGCTGGAAAAGCTGACCGGCAAGCGGACGATGGTGGTCGGCCCCGGGATCAGGACGGGCATGAATCTGCGCGTGGACGAGCCGGGCAGTGTGGCGGCCGATCTTATCGTGGGCGGCGTCGCGGCCTCCGCGTACTACGGCACGCCCGCCATCGTCATTGACATGGGGACTGCCACGACGCTCACCGTGGTGGATAAGAACAACTGCTTTCGCGGCGGGGTTATCCTCCCCGGCGTGAAACTGTCCTACGGCGCGCTTTCCGCGGGGGCGAGTCTTCTGCCCGACGTCTCTATCCTCCCGCCGAAAAAGGTGGTGGGCGGCAACACCGTGGACTGCATGCGCTCCGGCGCTGTATACGGTACGGCTGCGATGCTCGACGGCATGATTGAGCGCATGGAGGCGGAGCTCGGTTATCCCTGCACGGTAGTCGCCACGGGCGGACTTGCGAAGGATATCATTCCCTGCTGCAAGCGCCCCGGAATCGTCGTGGACAGTGAGCTCCTGCTGCGCGGTCTGTGGGTTCTGTTCCAGAAGAATAGGTAACATAATTCTGTTTACATACTTTGTTTTGCATAACTGTATTCCAAAAATTTGAAATTTATATGGTATCTGTCGCTGTCGATAATCGGTAGAACGCAGAGCAAAAGAGGCTGCCGGTCGGCAGCCTCTTTTTTCGGTCTCAGGGGATCAGAGCGCGTTGGTCTTGCTGACAAGAGCGGTGAGATCGACGTAATCCTCGGTCTCGGAAGCGATCGTCTCGTCGGTCTTTACCTCAAAGTCGCGGTAGCAGTTCAAGCCGGTACCGGCGGGGATGAGCTTACCGATGATGACGTTCTCCTTCAGGCCGACCAGGTGATCCACCTTGCCCTTGATGGCGGCGTCGGTGAGCACCTTGGTAGTCTCCTGGAAGGAAGCGGCGGACATCCAGCTGTCGGTGGCGAGGGACGCCTTGGTGATGCCCATGAGAAGCTGGGTGCAGGTCGCGTGCTGGAGCCCCTGCTCACCCGCGGCGATGCGCTCGTCGATGGCCTTGTTCGCCGCCTTGAAGACGGAGATATCAACCGTTGCGCCGGAGAGCAGATCAGTGGACCCGGCCTCCTCCACGCGCACCTTGCGCATCATCTGACGCACGATAACTTCGATATGCTTGTCGTTGATATCAACGCCCTGCTGACGGTACACCTTCTGAACCTCGCTGGTGATATAGCTGCGCACGCCCTGGCGGCCGAATTCGTCGTCGTTGACGCCGCGGATGCGGAGCACGTCGTGCGGGTTGAGCGCGCCGGAGGTGAGCTCCTGGCCCTTGTCGACATGATCGCCGTTGTGGACGAGGATGCCGGCGGAGTGCGGCACGGTGTAGACCATGGTCGCGCCCTCGGCCTCGTTGGTGATGGTGATGGAGTACATGACGCCCTTCTTGGCCTCTTCGATGGAGACGGTGCCGGAAATCTCGGCAAGGATCGCCATCTTCTTGGGCTTGCGGGCCTCAAACAGCTCTTCGACACGGGGAAGACCCTGGGTGATATCGTCGCCCGCGACGCCGCCGGTGTGGAAGGTACGCATCGTGAGCTGGGTACCGGGCTCGCCGATGGACTGGGCGGCGATGACGCCGACGGCCTCGCCCGCGTTGACCGGGCGGCCGATGGCAAGGTTGATGCCGTAGCACTTGGCGCAGACGCCGCAGCCTGCCTCACAGGTCAGGACGCTGCGGATATACGCCTTGTGGATGTTGTGGGATTCGAGCACCTTCGCGTCCTCGGGCATGAGCATGTGATCGGTATCGAACAGCAGCTCGCCGGTAGCGGGATCGGTGATCGGCAGGGCCGGGAAGCGGCCGTGGATGCTGGTACCGAAGGACTCGACCTCCTGGCCGCGATCGTACACGGCGCCGGCCCAGACGCCCTCGGTGGTGCCGCAGTCGGCCTCGCGGATGATGACCTCCTGGCAGACGTCGACCATACGGCGGGTCAGGTAACCGGAGTCCGCGGTACGCAGCGCGGTATCGGCCATGCCCTTACGGGCGCCTCTGGTGGAAATGAAGTACTCCAGAACGGACAGACCTTCACGGAAGTTGGACTTGATCGGGATTTCGATGGTCTTACCGGAGGTGTTCGCCATCAGGCCGCGCATACCGGCCAACTGACGGATCTGGTTCATGGAGCCGCGGGCGCCGGAGTTTGCCATCATGTAGATGGGGTTATACTCGTCGAGCGCATTGGACAGTGCGTCGGTAACATCCTTGGTGGTCTTTTCCCATTCGGAGACGACCAGGCGGTAGCGCTCGTCATCGGTGATGAAACCGCGCTTGTACTGGCGCTCGATCTTGACGACCTCGTCCTCGGTGGCATGGATCAGCTCATACTTGGCGGAGGGAACCGTCATATCCGCGACAGAGATGGTGATGGCGCCCTTGGTGGAGTACTTGTAGCCCATGGCCTTGATGGAGTCCAGCACCTCGGCGGAAATGGTGAAGCCGTATTTCTGGATGCAGCGGTCGATGATGTCGCCGAGCTGCTTTTTGCCGACCTGGAAGCTGATCTCATGGTCGAAGGCGTGCTCGGGATCGCTGCGGTCGACATAGCCGAGATCCTGAGGGATCGGCTCGTTGAAGATGATGCGGCCGACGGTGGTAGTGATGATCTTTTTGGTTTCCACGCCGTCCACGGTCTTGGTGACGCGCAGGCGGATCGGGGCGTGCAGGCCCACGTCGCCCTCATTATAGGCCATGATGGCCTCGTTGGAGTCGCGGTAGATCAGGGTGGGCTTGTAGGTGATGGCCTTCTTGCCCTCTTTGATCAGATCGAGATTCTTGTGGTAGATCTCATCGCCGGAGACGATGCTGCCGCGCTCAAGATCGCTGTCGCCCGGATCGTCGACCAGCATGCGCTCGGTGCCCTTCTCTTCCTTGTCGATGCGCATCATCGTCAGGTAGTAGGAGCCGAGGATCATGTCCTGGGTCGGAACCGTGACAGGGTGGCCGTCCTGCGGACGCAGGAGGTTGTTGGCGGAGAGCATGAGGATGCGGGCCTCTGCCTGGGCCTCGGCGGACAGCGGCACGTGAATGGCCATCTGGTCGCCGTCAAAGTCGGCGTTATACGCGGTGCAGACCAACGGGTGCAGACGCAGGGCGCGGCCCTCGACCAGGATCGGCTCAAAGGCCTGGATGCCCAGGCGGTGCAGGGTCGGCGCGCGGTTGAGCAGAACCGGGTGCTCCTTGATCACGTCCTCAAGGGCGTCCCACACCTCGGTGCGCTGCTTGTCGACCATCTTCTTGGCAGACTTGATATTGTTGGCGACGCCGTCCTCCACCAGCTTCTTCATGACGAAGGGGCGGAACAGCTCGATCGCCATCTCCTTCGGCACGCCGCACTGATAGATCTTGAGGTCGGGGCCGACGACGATAACGGAACGGCCGGAGTAGTCGACGCGCTTGCCCAGCAGATTCTGGCGGAAGCGGCCCTGCTTGCCCTTGAGCATGTCGCTCAGGGATTTGAGGGCGCGGGAATTTGCGCCGGTGACGGCACGGCCGCGGCGGCCGTTGTCGATCAGGGCGTCGACGGCCTCCTGCAGCATACGCTTCTCGTTGCGCACGATGATGTCGGGCGCGTTGAGCTGCTGGAGCCTTGATGACGCGGCGGTAGAGATCGTTCAGGTCAGAGGTGGCAAAACGGCCGCCGTCCAGCTGAACCATGGGGCGGATCTCAGGCGGGATGACGGGCAGGATGTCGATGACCATCCACTCAGGGCGGTTGCCGCTCTGACGGAAGGCCTCGACCACCTCGAGGCGCTTGACAAGCTTGGCCTTCTTCTGTCCGCCTGCGGTCTTAAGCTCCTCGCGCAGCTCCTGGGCCAGCTTCTCACAGTCGATCTGGCTCAAAAGCTCCTTGATGGCCTCGGCGCCGATACCGGCCTTGAAGTCGTCCTCGTACTTCTCGCGCATCTCGCGGTACTCGCGCTCGGTCAGGATCTGGCCCTTCTGGAGCGGAGAGAAGCCGGGGTCGATGACGATATAGTTGGCAAAGTACAGAACCTTTTCCAGCATGCGCGGGGTCAGGTCGAGCATCAGGCCCATGCGGCTGGGGATGCCCTTGAAGTACCAGATGTGGGAGACGGGCGCGGCCAGCTCGATATGGCCCATGCGCTCTCTTCTCACCTTGCTCTTGGTGACCTCGACGCCGCAGCGGTCGCAGATCTTGCCCTTGTAGCGGATCTTCTTATATTTGCCGCAGTGGCACTCCCAGTCCTTGGTCGGTCCGAAAATGCGCTCGCAGAACAAGCCGTCGCGCTCGGGCTTGAGGGTGCGGTAGTTGATGGTCTCGGGCTTTTTGACTTCGCCGTAGGACCAGTCCAGAATCATTTCAGGGGAGGCAATGCCGATCTGAATGGCGTCAAAGGGTGTATAGCTCATTACTCATCCTCCTCACTATAATCGTCGGCTCCGAAGTCCGCGCCGAGCTCGTCCTCGGGGACATTCTCGATGGAGAAGCCGCTGTCGGCAAGCTCCTCATCGTCGGCGGCGTACAGCTCATCCTTGAGCTCGGGGACGAAGTCGTCCTCATCCTCGTCCTTGAGCTCGATCTCGTTGCCCTGCTCGTCGAGCACGCGCACGTCGAGGCAAAGGGACTGCAGCTCCTTGACCAGGACCTTGAAAGACTCGGGCACGCCCGGGGTCGGGATGTCGTTGCCCTTGACAATGGCCTCATAGGTCTTGACACGGCCGGTCACGTCGTCGGACTTGACCGTCAGGATCTCCTGCAGGGTGTAAGCCGCGCCGTAGGCCTCCATGGCCCAGACTTCCATTTCGCCGAAGCGCTGGCCGCCGAACTGGGCCTTGCCGCCCAGAGGCTGCTGGGTGACCAGGCTGTAGGGGCCGGTGGAGCGGGCATGGATCTTATCGTCGACCAGGTGGTGGAGCTTGAGGAAGTAGACCCAGCCGACCGTTACGTCGTTATCGAATTTCTCGCCGGTACGGCCGTCGTACATGACGCTCTTGCCGTCCTCGCGCAGACCCGCCTGACGCAGGGTCTCGCGGATGGTGGTCTCGTTGGCGCCGTTGAAGGTCGGGGTAGCGACCTTCCAGCCGAGGGCCTGGGCAGCGTAGCCAAGGTGAACCTCGAGCACCTGACCGATGTTCATACGGGAAGGCACACCCAGGGGGTTCAGCACGATGTCCAGCGGGGTGCCGTCGGGCAGGTAGGGCATATCCTCACGCGGCAGGATGCGGGAGACAACGCCCTTGTTGCCGTGGCGGCCGGCCATCTTGTCGCCGACGGAGATTTTTCTCTTCTGGGCGATGTAGACGCGCACGACCTGGTTGACGCCGGGGTTCATCTCGTCGCCGTTTTCACGGGTGAAGACCTTGACGTCGACGATGATGCCGCTCTCGCCGTGGGGGACCTTGAGCGAGGTGTCGCGGACTTCTCTGGCCTTCTCGCCGAAGATGGCGCGCAGCAGGCGCTCCTCAGCGGTCAGGTCGGTTTCGCCCTTCGGGGTGACCTTGCCGACAAGAATGTCGCCGGCGGTGACCTCGGCGCCGACCATGATGATGCCGCGTTCGTCGAGGTATTTCAGGGCGTCGTCGCCGACGCCGGGGATATCGCGGGTGATCTCCTCAGGCCCGAGCTTGGTGTCGCGGGCGTCGCATTCGTACTCCTCCACATGCAGGGAGGTGAACACGTCCTCCATGACCAGACGCTCGTTGAGCAGGATCGCGTCCTCGTAGTTGTAGCCTTCCCAGTTCATATAGCCGACCAGGATGTTCTTGCCGAGGGAGATCTCGCCGTTGGAGGTGCTGGGGCCGTCGGCCAGGATGTCGCCCTCCTGCACGCGGTCGCCCGCGTTGACGATGGGACGCTGGTTGATGCAGGTGCCCTGGTTGGAGCGGGCAAACTTGATGAGCTTGTACTCCTTGGTCTGGCCCGCGTCATAGCGCACGGTGATATAGCGCGCGCCACGCGGGTGACAACGCCGTCGCCCTCGGCCAGAACGCACACGCCGGAGTCAACGGCGCACTTGTGCTCGATGCCGGTCGCGACGATGGGGGCCTGGGTGGTCATAAGGGGGACCGCCTGACGCTGCATGTTCGCGCCCATCAGCGCACGGTTGGCGTCGTCGTTTTCCAGGAAGGGGATCATCGCGGTGGCGATGGAGATCATCATCTTGGGGCTGATGTCGACGTAGTCGACCTCTTCCCGGTTGACGGAGACGGTATCGTTGCGGTGACGGCAGGTGACGCGCTTATTGACGAGGCAGCCGTTCTCGTCCACAGGCTCGGAGGCCTGGGCGACGATGTACTGGTCCTCCTGGTCGGCGGTCATGTAGTCCACCTGATCGGTCACGCGGCAGGTGCCCTTCTCGACCTTGCGGTAAGGGGCGGCGAGGAAGCCGTACTTGTTCGCTCTCGCGTAGGAGGCGAGGTAGTTGATGAGGCCGATGTTCGGGCCTTCAGGGGTCTCGATGGGGCACAGACGGCCGTAATGGCTGTAGTGAACGTCGCGGACGTCGAAGCTTGCGCGCTCTCTGGACAGGCCGCCGGGGCCGAGGGCGGACATACGGCGCTTGTGCGTCAGCTCCGCCAGGGGGTTGGTCTGGTCCATGAACTGGCTCAGCGGGGAGGAACCGAAGAACTCCTTGATCGCAGCCGTCACGGGACGGATGTTGATAAGGCTCTGGGGGGTGACGATGTCCAGATCCTGGAGAGTCATGCGCTCACGGATAACACGCTCCATGCGGCTGAAGCCGATGCGGAACTGGTTCTGCAGCAGCTCGCCCACGCATCTGACACGGCGGTTGCCCAGATGGTCGATATCGTCGGCCTCGCCGATGCCGTGGGCCAGGCAGTTAAGGTAGTTGACGGAGGAGAACATGTCGTCGACCACGATGTGCTTCGGGATCAGGATGTCGATGTACTCCTTGACGGCGCTCTTGAGTGCGTCGCCCTGGTACTGCTTCATAAGCTCTTTGAGGACGATGCCGCGTACCTTCTCGGTGACGCCGATTTCAGCCGGGTCGAAGTCCACGTAACGGGCCAGATCGACCATGCCGTTGGAGAAGACGCGAACCTTCTTGCCCTCGACATTCAGCAGCACGTCCACCACGCCGGCGTCCGCGATCTCGCGGGCCTTTTCGCGGCTGATGATCTCGCCCGGCTCGGCGATCAGCTCGCCGGTGAGAGGATCGGCCACGGGCATGGCCAGCTCGAAGCCGGCAATGCGCGGGAAGAGGGAGAGCTTCTTGTTGAATTTATAGCGGCCGACGTCGCTGATCTCATAGCGGCGGCGGTCAAAGAACAGACCCTCGAGCAGAGTCTCGGCGGATTCCACGGTGGGGGGATCTCCCGGGCGCAGCTTGCGGTAGATCTCCAGCAGGCACTCGTCGCGGGACTGGGTGGTGTCCTTGTCGAGGGTGGCGACGATACGCTCATCCTCACCGAAAATCTCCTTGATGCGCTCGTTGGTGGTGGCGCCGACAGTGGGATCGGAAACACAGGAGAGCCAGGTGGCACAGGACTCGGGCTTGTAGTTGCCCTTCTCGTCCAGGTCGGCACGGTACTGGCCCATGGCCTTGAGGAACCAGGTGATGGGCAGCTTGCGGTTCTTGTCGATGCGGACGGAGAAGACGTCGTTTGCGTCGGTCTCGTACTCCAGCCACGCGCCGTGATACGGGATGACGGTGGAGCCGTAGGTCGCGATCATGGCCTTGTCGACGGTCTTGTCAAAGTAGACGCCGGGGGAACGCACGATCTGGGAGACGATAACGCGCTCGGCACCGTTGATGATGAAGGTGCCGCCGTCCGTCATGAGCGGGAAGTCGCCCATGAAGATCTCCTGCTCCTTGATCTCCTCGGTCTCCTTGTTGCGCAGTCTGACGCGAACCTTGAGGGGCGCGGCATACGTCGCGTCGCGGGCTTTGCACTCCTCCTCGGAATACTTGGGCTTTTCGTTCATCGAGTAGTCGATAAAGCTCAGTTCCAAATTGCCGGAGTAGTCGGTGACGGAATCCACGTCCCGGAAGACCTCGCGCAGGCCGGTCTCCAGGAACCATTTGTAGGAGCTCTTCTGGATCTCCAGGAGGTTCGGCATATCCATAATCTCCTGGGTGCGGGCAAAACTCTTTCGCAGGGTCTTGCCATACATGACATCTTTGGGCATTGGCGCACTCTCCTTACCTGTAATTGAAAACGCCCGGGTATGTTGTTATATTCTTCATATCCGGTGTTGATTTCACGGACTTGCAATGCTATACTTGACATAACATCAGGATGGGGGTGTATGGGTTTCCCATCTGAAGTCATAGCAAGTTATTTTACCATCCATATATAAAGAAGTCAAGATATTTTTGCGAATTATTTGCTTTTTGTGGGGCCTTCGGGCTCTTTTTTTGTTGCGCGTTACGATGCGTACTTGCAGGGCATGGCCTGCGTAATGCAAACGATCCGGAAAAACCGTATGGATTTTTCGCTCTTTGCGGGATATAATGGCATAAATCTATTTCGGTATAAATCTAATTCTCACCGGAGGGTCTTCGATGGATCTCGCCGTTTATCTTATTCTCATATTGGAGGCGGGCTTTGCGCTCTGGCTGCTGTGGCAGGCGGGGCTGCTCGACACGCGCCGGAGGCTGCTGATCTCGGTCGTTCTGACAGTTGCCGCCTTTGTGCTGCGGGCGTACTGCCTGCCCTACGAGACGCTGGACTACAAGGATTTTCTCAAGCAATGGGTCGCTTTCTATCGGGAAAACCTCGGCTTCAGGTCACTCTCCTACCCGCTCGGCAACTACAACATCCCCTACCTGTATTTTCTCGCCTTCTTTTCTTATCTGCCGATCAACGATCTCTATCTGATCAAGCTGCTCAGCATTTTCTTTGACGTAGTGCTGGCCTTCGCCGCAATAAAGCTGGTCGGTCTCTGCGGCAAGGGAAAGGGAACGCAGCTTACCTGCTTCTTCACGGTACTGTTTCTGCCCACGGTGGTGCTCAACGGCTCTCTCTGGGGCCAGTGCGACAGCATCTACGTGGCCTTTGCGCTTATGGGGCTCTGGCTTGGCCTCACGGACAGACCGATCCTCTCGGTTCTCTGCTTCACGCTGTCCTTTGGTTTCAAGCTCCAGGCTGTGTTTCTCATGCCGATCATGGCGGTGCTGTGGTTCCGGGGAAACTATAAGCTTTGGCATTTCGCGCTCTTCCCTGCCTTTTATGTGCTGCTGGTGCTGCCTGCCGTGCTGCTGGGCAAGCCCTTTCTGGACACGATCACGCTCTACGCCTCCCAGACCGGCAGCATCGGCAGCGGGCTGAACTACAACTCCCCTTCCGTCTATGCCTTCTTCTGGCGCAGCCCTGAGACAAAGGACGCCGCAAATCTCGGCATTGTGGGCGCCTTTACCTATATGGCCGCGCTGCTGCTGTTCTGTTTCTTCCGCCGCAAAAGGCTGAACGAGCGGGCGGTGCTGGCTGCGGCGCTGCTGTTTGCCGTGGGGATTCCCTTCCTTCTGCCGCACATGCACGAGCGCTATTTCTTCGCCGCCGATATTCTCTCTGTGGTGCTGGGCTCCGCCTGCATCCTGTGCATCCCCGCCGCCGCGCTGACGCAGTTTGCCTCGCTGCTGGGCTATTACGCGTATCTCAATATGCGCTATCTGCTGTACGTGGATCACGGGGCGCGGGCGCTCATCGGCGTGATGGTTCTCACTTTCATCCAGCTTCTGTATGAGACCGCCGGACATGGGATTTCGGAAAATCTTTCAAATTCCGAAAAAACAGCCTTGACAAAAGAAGAGAATCTGCTATAATACCCCTTGCCTTGAATGAGGCAAAGGGAATATGCGAGAGTGCTGGAACAGGTAGACAGGCACGTTTGAGGGGCGTGTGTCAACCGACGTGGGAGTTCAAGTCTCCTCTCTCGCACCAAAAAAGATCGTGGTCAAAGACCACGGTCTTTTTTGGTATTGTGAGGAGACTTGAATGTGTAATCGAAGCTGCCGGGGGCAGCTTCATCGTCCAGTGCGCACACTGGACGATTCCTCTATTTCCGCCGTCTCACGCAAGGCGGAAATGCATGCAAGTCTTCTCTTGAAGGTTTACGGCAATCACACAATAAAACAGATTCTTCACCATGCTCAGCGTAGCTTGCCTTTTCCATTCCCGGCTGCCGGGAACAAATCTCTCCCCTTCCCCGTCTTTTCTATCAGCTTCGGCAGTTATCCCGACGGTTCTGCTTTTTATGTAAACTTTTTCATTCTTGACCGTCTTTCCCATTGCTTTTAATCTATAGTGTGTGGTACAATCAGATGGGTAAGATATGAAAGCGAACGTCCCGGTGCGATACCGCACCGCCATTGTTCATGACGCTTTATCGAATCTGCTCCAAGGAGGACGATGATCTATGACAAAAAGAATACTTTGCATTCTGCTTGTTGCGGTGATGGCGCTGTCTCTCGCAGCATGTGACGTTATCGACAGGCTCAAAGGGCCCGATCCCACCCCGGCGCCCACGCCGACGCCCATGGCGACTCCGACGCCGATGCCCACACCTGTACCCACGGCGCCTCCGACGCCCGCGCCCACACCGACGCCTGCGCCCACACCGGCGCCCACGCCGACACCCGTGCCCACACCGACGCCTGTGCCCACGCCCGAGCCCACGCCGAAGCCCACTGCTCCCGCGCCGGTGATCTCCAAGCAGCCTTTTGGCGAATCCCATTACACCGGTGAGAGCGCGTTGTTCATCGCAAGCGCCAACCCGTACACTTCCGCGCACTGGACTGCCGTCTCCCCGACCGGGATGGAGGGCACGATGGAAATGTTCCGCAACGCCTTCCCCACCTGCAATACCACCGGCGACAACGACACTTCGCTGACGATCTACAACATCAGCAACGACATGAACGGCTGGAGCTTCTACTGCAGCTTTGACAACAACGGCACCGTGACGAATACCAACCCCGCGGCGCTGAAGGTGCTGGGTACGCGCGCACAGACCCCGGCGCAGCCCGCCGTAACCTATGTCACCTGCCCGATCTGCGGCCAGTCTGTTCCCGCCAGCGCAGCAGTCTGCCCCTCCTGCGGCGAGTACATCAATGCCAGCGGCGTCGACTACGCAGCCCCTGTAGAAGACTACAATTATTATCTTGATGAAGCCACCGGCGATTACATTGTCACCGACGCTTACGGAAATGTCGTTGACGCCGGAAATATTTACGGTTGATGTAAAGGAAACGCTCAACAAATCCCCTCGCACATCCCGACGGCGCATTTTCCGCCTGACTTTGCCTGAAAAGCTCAAAATGCACAAACATTCCGTCACTTTTCAGGCTTCGTCATACGAAAAATCCGCTCGCCAGTCTGCACACGTCGATTTCATCAGCGCTTTCTAAAGATTAAACAAGAAGGAACATTCTTATGTGGAGAAGAGTAAGCTGTATACTCCTTGCGCTGCTGACGATCCTGACGCTCTCGGCGTGCAAGCGCAAGGAACAGCCATCAGCTGCGACGCCGACCCCGGAGTCGTCGGTTTCGTCAACAAAGCCGCAACCCTCGGTGACGCCGAAGCCAAAGCCTACCGCGGCGCCGGAACCGACGGTGACGCCGAGCCCGAAACCCACCGTGACACCGAAGCCAAAGCCTACCGCGGCGCCGACGCCAAAGCCAAAGCCCACGCCAAAGCCCTCGCCGACACCGGCCGGCGAACAGTCGTCCGCTTCGGCGTCAGAACAGCCGTCGATGTCCACGCCCATCCCTACCGTTACCCCAACGCATGTCCCCTCAGCCTTCGCGCCGAAGATTACCAAACAGCCCAGCAGCGAGGGGCATTTTGTGGGTGAGAGCGCCGTTTTCGTCACGCAGGCGGAGAACTGGACGACGCTGAAGTGGACGGCGGTTTCTCCCAGCGGCCGTGAAATCGATATCAAAACCTTCCGTGAAACCTTCCCCGGCAGCACTGTCACGGGTGAGAACGAAACCACGCTCACGATCACGAACCTGAACCTTGATATGAGTGGGTGGAGCTTTTACTGTACCTTTGAAAACGATCAGGAGACCGCAGTGACCGACAGTGCCAGACTAAAGGTCACGGCGCAGGAGCAAACAGGCACCGGCTCCGGCAGCAGCGGCACAGGAAGCAAGAAAAAGACGCTGCGCTGCTCAAAGTGCGGCGAAGAGATCGAGCGGGAGACAATCTACTGTCCCTCCTGCGGGCAATATGTCTACAACGATGACTCCATCCTGTTTGTGGATGCGGACGGGAATATGAATTACATGGATCCCGCGGGCGCCATGGAGTTTGACAGCGGCGGCCGTATCTCATCCTATATAGACACGAACGAAAACTACGCGATTTTCAATGACAGCGGTCTGATCAGCTCCGGTAATTATAAAAAGGATCGTGAGAAGGCGCAAGAAGAAGCGATAAAAAACGCTCTCATTTCCGGTTATATCGGCGATCTGCTGAACGACGAATAAGCTCAAAGCATGCAGAATCTCCCTCAATACGGCGAAAACCGTATTGAGGGAGATTTTGCGTCCTGTTGTCCGGCTGTTCAGCGGATGAAATTCGTCATCGCGCCGCGCTCTGTCTCAGGGAGGGAAACGCCCGCCTGCTTTCCGGTTTCAAAGCATTTGAGCATCCAGGCCATGTTTCGCGCAAGATTTCGCATGGTGCGCAAACCTTCTTCGTCCATGGCGGTCTCGCCGGGGGTACAGCCGTGGGCGATGTTCCAGTACGTGGAGCCCGCCACCGGCATCGAAGAAATGCCGAAGTATTTATTCAGCACGTCAAAGCTTGCCGTTGTGCCGCCTCTTCTGGCAACGGCGACCGCCGCGCCGGGCTTGTGCGCAAAGACCTCTGACGAGCTGTAGAACACCCGGTCAAGAAACGAGAGGATCCTGCCGCTGGGATGGGCGTAGTAGACGGGCGTGCCGAACACGAAGCCGTCAGCCTCCTTCGCCTTGGCGATAAAGGCGTTCAGGCCGTCGTCCGCGCCGAAAACACAGCCCGCGTCCGTGCACTGACCGCAGCCGATGCAGTCGCGGATCGCTCCGCCGCCGATCTGGAAGATTTCATACGCGATCCCCTCCCGCTCAAGCTGTTTTCCGATCTCCTCCAGCGCAAGCGCGGTATTTCCCTTCGGCTTCGGGCTTCCGTTAAGCATGAGGACTTTCATTTGTATCTGCCTCCTTTTTTATTTCGATTGACCTCACTATATCAGTTTTCGCCTGTTTTCACAAGCCGCCGTTGCAAGTTTTCGCGCGCGGCGATATAATGTCCGTATTCTATCTTCTTATGGAGCCTGTTATGCCGAACATCATTGACATCGCCGATTTTAACGATCCCGCGCTGGATCTCTATGCCCGCCTGACCGAAAATCAGCTTCTCAACCGCGCGGACCCGGCAAACGCCGTCTTCATCGCCGAAAGCCCGCTTGTCATTGAGCGAGCGCTGGACGCGGGCTGCGTGCCGGTCTCGGTCCTGATGGAAAAAAAGCTCATCGACGGAAGGGCAAAAGAGCTGCTGGAGCGCTGCGGGGACGTGCCTGTTTACGCGGCGGAACTGCCGCTACTGATTCAACTGACCGGCTTTCACCTGACCCGGGGCATGCTCTGCGCCATGAGAAGGCCGGAGCTCCCAGGCGCCGAAACGCTGCTGCGGGACGCGCGGCGCGTCGCGGTGCTGGAAAACGTGATGAATCCCACGAATCTCGGCGCGATTTTCCGCTCTGCCGCGGCACTGGGCGTGGACGCGGTGCTCCTCACCAACGCGGGGAGCGATCCCCTCTATCGCCGCGCCGTGCGCGTCAGCATGGGGACGGTCTTTCAGGTGCCGTGGAGCTATCTGCCGGAGGGCGACTGGCAAGCGCTTCTGCACGGCATGGGCTTTCAGACCGCCGCCATGGCGCTGCGGGACGATTCGCTCAGCATTTCCGACCCGCGCCTGCCGGGGATTGAGAAGCTCGCCGTCGTGCTGGGCACCGAGGGGGACGGTCTCGCTGCCGAGACCATTGCCGCCTGCGACTACACCGTGCGCATCCCCATGAGCCACGGCGTGGATTCCCTGAACGTGGCGGCGGCCAGCGCGGTAGCCTTTTATGCGCTGTGTATGCAATAATATGTGCAATGCGGCATTGTCTGCGGCGACATCGGCACCTTGCCGCGCGGCGAATACCAAGCCTGTAAGGGCGCAGTGAAGAAAAAACACAGTGACAGAAAATCCGGGCGGGTACATGATTGTGCCCGCCCGGATGCTTTGTTAACCTTTTCAGTCGTTGAACTCGCAGACGTAGCCGATGATGCCATCAAACATGTCGGGGTAATCGGAGTAAGGATCGTCGCGGTTGTCGTTGTAAACCCAGTCGCCGTTATTCTTCCAGAGCATGATATAGTCCTCGGCCACCTGGTCGTTGCGGTCGATATAGGTCGGTTCGCCGCGGGCCCACTTGACGTAGCCGTCGGTGAGGTCATTGCCGTTTTCCCACTTCTCGACGCCGCCGACACGGTGCGCGCCGATCCAGACATAGATCAGGCCCTGCGCGTCGGCAAGTCTGGTGATCTCTTCAAACTCGGCCTCGTCGTTGATGATGGCCAGATGCCCGCCCAGTCTTGCACAGGCGGCGGACGCCTTGGTCCAGCTCGTATTGTCTTTGATAACCTGATAGCTGTGCTCGGGCGTGATCTCCTCGATCTCCGGCAGGATGCCGATATCCATGGTCACGCTGGGGCCGGGGGTAGAGGTATTGAAGTCCTCAAACTGGATCGGCTCCAGCTCCGGCGTCGGCGTGACGGCGTATGGATCATCCTCCGCCTTGCCCGGCGTGGTCAGCAGCAGCGGATCAGGCTCCTTTCTCGCTTTTTCCCAATCCTTCAGCATGGCGTTCATAATGATCGCCACCATAACCAGAACCGCGCACAGAACGAGAATCACGGCCAGCGGTCTTCTTCTGCGCTTCTTCACCTCTTCTGCAATCTTCCTTTCTCTGTCTGTCTTGAGCTTATACTGCACCGCCGGTGAGCTGCGGTTCGAATTTGGCGTAACGGTCACAGGGCGCAGCACACCGTCGTCCTCTTCGAGCTTGGGCGCGGCGGGACTGCCGGTATCCTTCATTTTCTTTGCCAGCATGTCCGCCTGGGAAGAGGTGATGACTTCCTTCTGCGCGCTCCTGGGCGGTGCCTTCGGCGCGGGCTTGTAGACCTTGACGCCATCCTCCGGCTCCTCGGTCGGGAACTCGTCCTCTTTCTCAATGGCGGCGTCTTCGTTCTTTTCGATAATGCCGACCATCATGCGCTCGACGTCGTCAAGATCGTCGTCGTTCTTATTAAAAATGGCTTCGGAGCTCGGCACACCGCCGAGGTAGAGCTTTTTCAGGCAGCTGTCCACCACGACGCGCAGCTCCTCCAGCGTCTGATAGCGCTCGGCGGGTTTGAAGCGCAGGCTCTTCTCAATGATCGCGCCGAGACGCCGCCCGGCGTTTTTGGGCGCCTGGGGATTTCCGCCGCCCATGCGCCGAAGCTGGGGGTCGTCGCACTCCCCTTCCAGCGGGAGCTTGCCCCCGCTTACGGCATAATACATCAGAAGTCCGACGGCGTATACATCCGACGCGGCGGAGAGCTGGCCGTTCCAGTATTGCTCTGGCGCGATGAACTGCAGCTCCTGTCCCTGCCAGGGCGCTTTTCCCACGGGGCCGAGATTGATCTCCCCGTTTTCACCCAGCCAGATATTATCGGGATAGATGCCGCCTCTGCGGCCTCTGGATCCGACTTCCGCCACCACGGTGCGGCACAGATCCGAGATGAACGCGCAAAGCTCCTGCTTATCCATCTCCGCGAGCTTTTTTCCCAAAGCCTTTTCCGGTTCAAATGACGGGCCTGCCATGCTGTTCCTCCTGTCATGCCTTTGGCGGCGCGGAAAAACGGATTCCCAGCGCCGCACGCTCATATACTTACGGTTCTATTATCGTAGCACAGCAGAAGAATTATGTCAACGAAAAAACCGCAAGATTCCTTATCTTTCCATTGCATCCGACAGTTTTTCCAGTTCTTTTGTAAAACGCGACAGATCTTTGTTGGGGCGTCCTTTCATGGTCTGGCAGATTCTTTGCAGACGCTCCGCTGCCGCGACAAGCTCCGCAAACAGACGCGCCGCCTTGGTCGAAGGTGCCTTCCGCCCGTCGCCCTCGATCGGGCGCGGTTCGGCAACAAACTCAAATTCACCGCGGAGCAGGTCGAAGCGCGATCCGCTGTACGGCGCGACGGCCTGATAGCCCAGTTCCTGATTGAGGCAGTCTGTAAAGGCGTCGGCCGCTTCCGGGTCGCCGTGGTTGACGAAGATCAGCGCCGGTTTTTTCTCAAAGCCCTTGAGCCACGCGATCAGTCCCATCTTATCCGCATGCCCGCTGACACCCGGCAGTACGTCGATCTGCGCGGCGACATTGATCCACTCGTTGAAAAGCTTGACCTCCTTCGCGCCGTTGATGAGGATGCGGCCCAGCGTTCCCTCCGCCTGATAGCCCACGAAGAGGATGCGGCACTCCGGACGCCAGAGATTGTGCTTGAGATGGTGGCGGATGCGTCCGGCGTCGCACATGCCGCTGGTGGAGATGATGACCTTGGGCGTGCGGTCTTCGTTGATGGCCTGGGATTCCGTCTGCGAGACGGCCAGCTCCAGCCCCGGGAAAACGATGGGGTTGACACCCTTTCGGATCAGCGCCTGCATGTCGTCGTCCAGAAACTGCATATCGCACTGGAGGAAGATGCCCGTCGCCTCCACGGCGAGAGGGCTGTCCAGATAGACGGGGAAATCCCCGTGTCCGGTGATAAGCCCGCGTTCCTTGATCTCCCGGATGAAATAGAGCATCTCCTGCGCGCGCCCGACGGCAAACGAGGGAATGACCATATTGCCGCCCTTGTCCAGCGTCTCCTGGATACGTGCGGCCAGAGCCTGCACATAGTCTACGCGCTCATGGGCATGGAGCCTGTCGCCGTAGGTGGATTCCATCACAAGATACTGCGTGTCGCGCACAAACTGCGGATCGCGCAGGATGGGCTGATCCGTGTTGCCGATATCGCCGGAGAAACAGATTTTGCGCTTTTCCTCGCCCTCGGTCAGCCAGACCTCAATGGCGGCGGAGCCCAGCAGGTGCCCCACATCGGTCAGGCGGATGGAGACGCAGTCGTTGACCTGGGTGACCTTGTCATAGGGGCAGGGGATCATGTGGCTCATCAGCCCGTCCACATCTCCCAGATCATACAGCGGCTCAACGGCTTCATCGCCGGAGCGCTGCGCCTTGCGGGACTTCCATTCGGCGTCCTGCATCTGAATGTTGGCGGAGTCGCGCAGCATGATGCCGCAAAGCTGTACCGTGGCGGCACTGGTATAGACATAGCCGCGAAAGCCCTGCTTCCACAAAAGCGGCAGCAGACCCGCATGGTCGATGTGCGCGTGCGTCAGGAGCACAAAGTCCAGCTCGCCCGGGGCGACGGGGATCGGCTCATTTTCAAAGAGATTTCGCCCCTGTTCCATGCCGTAATCCACAAGGCCGCGCTTGTCGCCGACCTCAATATAGGTGCAGCTTCCGGTAACTTCATGCGCCGCGCCGAGAAAGGTGATTTTCATAACAGCATCCTCCTTTTCCGATGTATTATTTCTATATTCATTTTACACAACATTCCTCCATTATGCAAGACAGTATTCTGTTGAAAAGCGAGATTGATCTGCCGGACGCCCGTGCACGGCTTTTGCTTCCGTGAATTGTGACTTTTTCCCAAAAAGTGCGGTTCAAAACTGTCACCCGCCTGTCAAATCTCGCTTGTAAAGCGCCTCAAAAAATGGTATAGTATGCACATGAATGTTGCGGGCTTTCGCATGATTCCCGCATCAAACGGGGAAACAGAGAAATCTGTTTCGGATAATATTAAAGGAGGAAGAACCCATGAAGAAAGTATTAGCTCTCGCGCTCGTCCTGTGCATGATGTTCGCGCTGACCGTCACCGCCTGCGCCGACTTCAAGCCCGACGGTCCGGTCTCCATGATCGTCGCTTACAAGGCCGGCTCCGGCACGGACAACACCGCCCGCATCCTCGCCAAGTACGCCGAGAAATATGTCGGCCAGACCATCGTTATTGAGAATGTGGAAGGCGGCTCCGGCTCCATCGGCTGGTCCCAGCTGGCTGACGCCGATCCCGACGGCCAGACCATCGGCTTCATCAACCTGCCGAACTTCTCCAGCTCCATCGTCAATGAGATGGGCACCTACACGGTCGACAGCTTTGCCCCCATCTGCAACCATGTGACCGAGACGTCCATCGTTATTGTCCGCGCGGATGACGACCGCTTCCCCGACCTCAAGGCGCTTGTCGAGTACGGCAAAGCCAACGAGGGCGGCAAGGAGGAACTGAAGGCCTCCACCAACGGCCCGCAGGCTTCCAACCACATCGGCGCCCAGGCCTTCGCCAACTCCGCCGGGTTCATGTATATTGACATTCCCCAGGGCGGCACCGCCGACCAGCTTCTGTCCCTGCGCGGCGCCGAGGCCGACTTCGCGGTCGTCAAGCTCGCCGATATTGCCGGTCAGGAAGCCGAGTACAGGATTCTCGGCGTCTTCAATCCCGAGCGCCTGCCCGAGCTGCCTGACGTTCCCACTCTCGGTGAGCTGGGGTACTATCCCGACTGGCTGGGCTCCTCCCGCTGCCTGGCCGCCCCCGCGGGCGTCAGCGAGGATGTCGTGAAGTTCTATGAGGAAGCCTTCAAGGCCACCATGGAAGATCCCGATTACCTTGCCGCCGCCGAGCAGGCCGGCATGGCCACCGATTACAAGGACGCCGCGGCCACCAAGGAGCTGATTCAGCAGCAGCAGACCTTCGCCGAGGGCCTGGCCGAGGGCTTCTGGTACGATTACTGATGATCGCGGATTCAACGCAATATGGAAAAGTTGAAAGGGCAGGGTCATACCTGCCCTTTCCGAATAGAGCGAAGAGTTGACTTAAAGGAGGGATTTCCCCTTGAAAATGAAAAAGACGGACATAGGCGTCGTGCTGTTCATGTATGCCGTCTGTGGCTTTTTCTATTACCACATGACAAAGCTGAAGGCTTCGAGCCAGACCTATCCGCGCTTCACGATCATCCTGCTCTTCGGCCTGACGACGCTGTACCTGGTGCAGATGCTGGTCGCGGCGAAGAAATACGGGGTGGAGAGCGGCGTGGACACGGTTTTCGCGGACTTTCAGCCCAGGCAGTTTTTCTTCTGCCTCATCGCTACGATCCTCTATCTCGTGTGCATTTATTTCTTCGGCTTTTATATCTCCACCGTGCTGTTCATGGCGGCGGTGCTTCTGTTCCTGAAGGTTCCGCCGCTGTATACCGCAATCACCATCGTCGTGATCGTGGGCCTCATCTACTTTGCGTTCCAGAAGTTTTTGGGCGTGAAGCTGCCGGCGGGCACGCTGCTGAAAGCACTTTCCAAGTAAAGGAGGGCTTGAAATATGCTTGATACCTTATCGCTGATGGGCGCGGGCTTTCTCAACGCCCTGACTCCCATCAACCTGCTGATGATGGCCGGCGGCGTCGCCATGGGCATTGTCATCGGCTGTATGCCCGGTCTTTCGGCTGCTATGGGCGTGGCGCTCATGCTGCCCATGACCTTCACGATGAAGCCCGAGACCGGCCTCATCGTCCTCGGCGCCATCTACTGCGGCGCAATTTTCGGCGGTTCCATCTCCGCCATCCTGATCCACACGCCGGGCACCCCGGCCTCCGCCGCCACCGCGATCGAGGGCTACCAGATGACCCAGCGCGGCAAGGCCGGCAAAGCGCTCTTTACCGCGTGCTACGCCTCCTTCTGGGGCGGTCTTCTGAGCTGCGTGTCCCTGTACTTTTTCTCCCCGCTGCTGGCAAAGCTTACGCTCAAGTTCATGTCGGCGGAGTACTTCTGGCTGTCGATTTTTGGTCTGACCATTATCGCGGGCGTCTCGTCCAAGTCCATGATCAAGGGCCTGATGTCCGGCGCGCTGGGCCTTTTGATCTCCACCATCGGCCTTGACCCCATCACCGGCGTCAAGCGCTTCATGCCGTCGAGCTACTTCGCCGAGGGCATCAATACCACCTGCGCGCTGATCGGTCTGTTCTCCATGTCTCAGGTCTTCATCCTGGCAGAGAAGGAAATCAAAGCCCGCGCCCAGGCCACCAAGTTCAGCGACAAGATGAGTCTCACGCGCGAGGAGCGTAAGATTCTCCGGCCCACCATCGTCCGCTCCTGGCTGATCGGCAACCTCATCGGCATCCTTCCCGGCGCGGGCGCGTCCATCGCCTGCTTCCTGGGCTACAACACTTCGCGTCAGTTCTCCAGGCACAGGGAGATGTTCGGCAAGGGCTCCATTGAGGGCGTGGCGGGCTCCGAGGCGGCGAACAACGCTGTCACCGGCGGCTCCCTGATCCCGACGCTGACGCTCGGCATCCCCGGCGAATCCGTCACGGCAGTGCTGATGGGAGGCCTCGTCATTCAGGGTCTTACTCCCGGCCCCGAGCTCTTCGGCAAGTATGCGCCCATGACCTATACCTTCTTCGCGGGCTTCGTGCTCGTACAGTTCTTTATGCTGGGCATCGGCCTTATCGGCTGCCGCGGCTTTGCACAGATCTCCCGTCTCTCTGACGCGATCCTGATTCCCTGCGTGACGGTACTGTGCTTTGTCGGCTCCTACGCCATCCACAAGAACATCATGGACATCGTCGTGATGCTGACCTTCGGCATTCTCGGCTACCTGATGCGCAAGCTGGATCTCAACACCGCCGCCGTCGTGCTGGCGCTGATTCTTGGCCCCATCGGCGAGAAGGGGCTGCGTAACGCGCTGCGCACCTCGCGCGGCGACATCTCGGTGCTGTTCTCCTCCGTCGTGTGCTGGGTACTGATCGCCCTGTGCATCCTCGGCATCCTCTCCCCCATCTTCATGAACAAGCTGGAAAAGAAGGCCGAACAGGAGGCCACCGGCATCGACCCCGACGACAAGAATCCTGTCGACCTGGATATCGACAACGACTGATACCTCTTAAAAAAGCGGCGGATTCGTACGAATCGCCGCTTTTTATTTTACGCTGATGTGCAGTATTGACGGGGGCTCAGAAAAGCAGTAGAATAATTTGTAATTCGGTTTTCCCGGATTGCCCGCGGCGGATTTCTTCAACGCGCCGCGATTCCTTGCGGCGCTTCCCGGGCCGACGGGGAGGCTGCCGCTTATGGGGGTCTTTTTCTTGAACAATCGTATTTCGTTTTTTCATAGTCAGAAAGCGCGCAGGCTCTTGCTCTGTCTGGCGCTGGCGCTTCTTTCCCTTTTTCAGGCCGTGCCGCCCGCCTTCGGCGAAAACCGGGAGGACATCCATATCGCCGTCGACCCCATCGGGCACAACGAGGGCTACTCGGCGGTGCTGTACGACAACACGAACGGTCTGCCCACCTCGGAGGCCAACGCGATTGCGGAGACCGAAGAAGGCTTTATCTGGATTGGCAGCTACAGCGGACTGATCCGTTACGACGGCAATACCTTTGAGCGTATTGATTCCACCTCGGGCGTCGCCAGCGTGGTGAGTCTGTTCGTGGACAGCCGGAATCGCCTCTGGATCGGCACGAATGACAGCGGCGCCGCAGTCATGGATCGGGGCGAGTTTCGCATGTGGGGCAAGGCGGACGGTCTGAAGTCCGCTTCCGTTCGGGCCATTACGGAAGACGAGAAGGGTCAGATCTATATTGCCACTACCCAGGGCATCGCGGTCATAGACGCAGAGATGAATCTCAGAATGCTGGATGATCCGCGTATCAGCGAAGCCAATATACGCGATCTCCGTGTGGGAAGCGACGGGCTGATCTATGGTCTGAACCAGAAGGGCGCCATCTTTACCATGAAGGACGAAGAAGTTGTCTTCTTCCTCGATCCGGAGGAAATCCGCGTAAAGGGCGTCATCGGCTTTCTGCCCGATCCGGAGCAGCCCGGGAACCTGTATCTCGGGACGGAGAGTCCCCTGGTCTATTACGGCAGTCTCGAAGACAACTTTGCTTCCATGACCACCACGGACATTGCGCCGCTGAACTATGTGGAGCATTTAGAGTATTTCGACGGCAACATCTGGATCTGCGCGGGAGACGGTATCGGGGTGATCGACAGCAGCGGTTTTCATAAGCTGGAAAACCTGCCCATGGACAACTCCATCGCCCACGTCATGCCGGACTACGAAGGGAATCTGTGGTTTACCTCCACGCGCCAGGGCGTCATGAAAATTGTGCCCAACCAGTTCTCCGACGTCTATGAGCACTATCATCTTTCCTCCGCCGTGGTCAATTCCACCTGCATGTATGGCGATCAGCTCTTCGTCGCCACGGACACGGGGCTCACCGTGATTGACAGGGACGGGGTTGTCCCGACTGTCCCGCTGAAAAAAGCAGTCACTGCCTCCGGAGAAGACCTGCACGCGACAGATCTTCTCAAACTGCTGGAGGGCTGCCGTATCCGCTCCATCATCCGGGACAGTAAAGATCGGCTCTGGATTTCTACCTGGCGCAAATACGGTCTGCTGCAATTTGACAACGGCGTTGTAACAAGCTTCAATATGTCCGAGGGGCTTTTCTCCGACAGCCTGCGCGCCGTATACGAACGGCAGGACGGCTCGATCCTCATCGTCAATGCCGGCGGTGTGAATGTGATTGAGGGGGATCGGGTAACGGCGTCCTACGGCGAGGCAGACGGCATTGCCAACACGGATATTCTCACGGCGATTGAGGCCGGAAACGGCGATTTTGTTCTCGGCACGGACGGCGGCGGTATCTACATCATCGGCAGTGGGGGCGTCCGGCACCTCGGCGTGGAGGACGGACTGAGCTCCGACGTCGTGATGCGTCTGAAATACGACCGGGCACGGGACCTGATCTGGATCGTCACCAGCAACTCCATCGGCTGGCTGACCGCAGATTACCGGGTCAACATCATCCGTAAATTCCCCTACTCCAACAATTTTGACATGTACGAAAACAACATAGGTGAAATGTGGATACTCAGCAGCAACGGCATCTATGTTGTGCCGACCGACGTTCTTCTTGAAAACGGCGAAATTCAGCCTGTGTTCTATGGCCTTGGCAACGGCCTCCCCTGCATCACCACCGCAAACTCCTACAGTGAGCTTACCCCCGACGGCAATCTCTACATCGCGGGCACCACGGGCGTTGCGAAGGTCAACATCGACCAGCCTGCCGAAAACGTCAGTATTCTGAAGGCGGCGGTGCCCTATGTGGATGCGGACGGCAAGCGGATCTATCCCGACGAGGACGGGTGCTTTACCATCGGCCCCAAGGTGCAGAAGCTGACCGTATACAGCCATGTATTTAACTATTCCCTGATGGAGCCGCAGGTGACGTATCATCTGGAGGGCTTTGAAGATACCGGCTCCACCGTCAGGCGCAGAGATCTGGTGCCGGTGGACTACACCAATCTGCGCGGCGGCACCTACAGCTTCGTGATGGAGCTCCACGACTCCATGGGGCACGGCAATAAGGAGCTGTCCGTTGAGATCATCAAGGAAAAAGCCTTCCATGAAGAGCTTTGGTTCATGTGTCTCGTGGGGGCCTTAGCGCTCATCTGCCTCGCGGCTGCCGTCCATTCCTATATTACCCGTAAAACCCGTGCGCTCGAAAAGAAGCAGCAGGAAAGCATGGCGTTTATCAGTGAGATCACCGAGGCTTTCGCCAAGGTCATCGATATGAAGGATAAGTACACCAACGGCCACTCCAACCGCGTGGCGAAATACACGGCCATGCTGGCAAAGGAGCTGGGCTGCGATGATGAGACGATTGAAAAATACTACCGCATCGCGCTGCTGCATGATATTGGCAAGATCGGCGTCCCGTCGGAGGTGCTGAACAAGAACGGGAAGCTGACGGATGAGGAATTTGAGATCATCAAGTCTCATTCCGCCAAGGGCTACGAGGCTTTGAAGGATATCAGCATCATGCCCGAGCTTGCCACCGGTGCCGGCGCGCACCATGAGCGGCCGGACGGCAAGGGTTATCCCAATCATCTCAGCGGGGCTGAGATTCCCCGTGTCGCGCAGATCATCGCCGTGGCGGACTGCTTCGACGCCATGTATTCCAACCGTCCCTACCGCAAGCGCATGAACTTTGAAAAGGCCGTCTCCATCATCAAGGACGTATCCGGCACGCAGCTCACGCCGGACGTGGTGGACGCCTTTCTGCGGCTGGTAGACAAGGGCGAGTTCCGCGCCCCGGACGATCACGGCGGCGGCACCACGGAGAGCATCGACAATATCCACAAGGAACAGGAAATGGTAAAAGAATAATACTATTATCCGGGGCCGATCAGAAGATCGACCCCGGATAATAGTTGTTTTGTCATCAAACGCGTTCCGTACGGGACTTCGCTGCGCTCAGAATGACACGTATGTATTATCACACGCCCCAGACGAGCCAGATGAAGGATGCACCGACAATCACGGCCGTCAGGGTAAAGGGAACGCCGATACGCAGGAAGTCGCGGGTCGTGACCTCCTCGCCGTTCTTGCGGAGGATGCCGATGGCGGTGATGTTGGCCGAGGCCCCGATGGGCGTCAGGTTGCCGCCGAGCGTCGCGCCCGTCAGCAGGCCGAAGTAGTAGACCGTGGGATCAACGCCCATGAGCCCTGCAATGCTCTGCACCACGGGCAGCATGGTGGCGACATAGGGGATGTTGTCAATAAAGGCCGACAGCGCCACCGACACCACGACAATCAGGACATAGAGCAGCGTGGGATTATTGCCCGCCGCCTTGTAGAACAGACCCGCCACCGCGTCGATGACGCCTGCGGCGCGGATGCCCTCAATGACGATAAAGAGGCCGAAGAGCAGGAGCAGCGTGTCCCGGTCCAGTTCCTTCATCGAGCGGACAAAGGGGCTGGGAGATTTCTCCCGCAGGCTCTGGCGCGTAAGGCCGATCAGCGCAAACAGCACGCAGGAAAGGCCGCTGCGAAGGCCGTGCAGGGTCTTGAGCACACCGTCCTCCTTCGGCTCCGGCACGAAGGACATGCAGATGAGCATCAGCACGGTGCCGATCATGAGCCAGCTCGGGACGAGATCGTCGACCTCCGTCTCCACCTTGGCTTCCACCTTATCCGTGTAATTGCGGAACAGGAACATCAGCACCAGCAGCGAGGCCAGCGCGCCCAGCTCCGTGCTGAAGAAGATGCTGGGCTTGCCCTTGAACCAGAAGAATTCCATGAAGTTCATGTTGGCAAAGCCGCCCAGCAGGATACTGGTGGTGTCGCCTACGAGCGTGGCCGCGCCCTGCAGGTTGGAGGACACGGAGATGGCAATCAGCACCGGCACGGGCGAGATCTTCAGCTTGCGGGAGATGGCGAGACCCACGGGTGCCACCATCAGCAGCGTCGCCACGTTGTCGACAAAGGCGCTCACCACGCCGGCGAAGAGACTCAGCGCCGTGACGGCCCACATGACGTTCGGCACCTTTGTCATCATGATCTCCGCGAGGCGGGCGGGCATGCGGCTTTCGATAAAGAGCGTGACGATGCACATGGTCGCCGAGATCATCAGCAGTACGTTGTAATCCACAGCCGCCAGCGCCGAGAGCGGCGTCATCTCAAAGAAGCCCAGCGCGCCGAGAATCAGCATCACCGCCGCGGAGCCGAGCGCGATCCACGGCCGGTATTGCTGAAAGCTCAGCATGAGGATATAGGTTATGACGAAAACAATCAGGGCAGGAATCAAAGGTATCACTCCAAGCAATCATTGAAAAAATATAGGGATATCGTAGCACAGCGCCGCCCAAAAGTCAAAGAAAACCGCGCACTGCGTTTTTTCTTAATAACAGTGGAAAACCGTGAACGAGAGTGGTAAAATAAGTTGTATAATTCCTTCCAGGGAGTGATTTTATGGACACCATCAAACCCGAATTGAGCGAAATCATGACGGCGGCGAAGCGGCTCAAGCCCATTCTGCACCATACGGAGCTGGATCTCTCCTCCACCTTTTCCCGCATGGCAGGCGGTAATATCTATCTCAAGTGTGAAAACCGCCAGAAGACCGGTTCCTTCAAAATCCGCGGTGCAACGAACAAGCTCTCGGCGATGATTGAACGGGGCGAGCGCCGTCCGGTGGTGGCCTCCTCCGCGGGCAATCACGCCCAGGGGGTAGCCTATGCCGCTTCCGCCTTCGGCATCCCGGCCACCATCGTCATGCCCAAGGCCGCGCCCATCGCCAAGATTCAGGCGACAGAGGGCTACGGCGCGAAGGTGGTGCTGGCGGGCTCAGGCTATGACGAGGCCTACGCCAAGGCCTGCGAAATCTGTGAGGACGAGGGTGCTGCTTTCCTGCATCCCTATAACGACCTTGAGGTCATCGCGGGACAGGGCACGCTGGGTCTCGAGATCCTGAGCGATCTGGCAACGGTGGATATTATCATCGCACCGGCGGGCGGCGGCGGGCTGCTGGCAGGGATTGCGGCAGCAGTCAAGCAGATCAATCCCCGCGTAAAAGTCTACGGCGTACAGGCCGAGGGCGCGAACGCCATCGCCCAGAGCTTCCGCGAAAAGCGCCTGATCAGCACCTCGACAGCCTCCACCATCGCCGACGGAATCGCGGTCAAGCAGCCCGGCGATATCACCGTGGATATCATCAACAGCTTCTGCGACGGCGTGGTCACGGTGTCCGACTCCCAGATTGCCGGCGCGATCCTGCTTCTCATGGAGCGCTGCAAGATGATTGTGGAGCCTGCGGGCGCGACGCCGGTCGCCGCTGTGCTCAACGGCAAAATCGACGTGAAGGGCAAGAACGTGGTCTGCGTCCTCTCCGGCGGCAATATCGACGTGAGCTTTGTACAGAGCATTATCGAGCAGGGCCTTGCCGCGCGCCACCGCCGCATCCGCTTCACGGCGCGGCTGCTGGACAAGCCGGGCAGCCTTGTGCAGATTCTGAGCATCCTCGCCGACAGCGGGGCCAACATTCTTACCATTGAGCATGACAAACTCGCCGCCGGACTCAATCCCAACGAGACCAAGGTGCACATCGCCTGTGAGGTGGGCGGCAAAGCCCATGGGCAGGCTGTCCTCGACGAGCTGAAAAACCACGGTTTCGAGGTGGAACTGAACTGACCGACAATCCCCCGCCCGATGGGCGGGGGATTGTCGGTCATGCGGTATACTTTATGTTAGCCAATCTCCGGATACAGGGGGAACGCTTTGCAGAGAGCAACGGCCTGTTCTCTCACGGTGGGGACGGCGGCCTCGCCTTCCTCAATTAATTGGGCGATCATGGAGCCAATCTGCCGCATTTCCGTCTCTTTCATGCCGCGCGTGGTGACGGCGGGACTTCCGAAGCGCATGCCGGAGGTTATGCGGACATTCTGGGTATCGAAGGGGATGGTGTTCTTGTTGGCGGTGATGTTCGCCATGTCGAGGAGCTCCTGCACCTCGGCCCCGGTTCTGCCGCGGCTCATGACGTCCGCCAGCATCAGGTGATTGTCCGTGCCGCCGGAGACAAGGCGGATGCCGCGCTTTTGCAGCTCGTCCGCCAGCGCCGCGGCGTTCAGAACGATCTGGTGCTGGTAGGCCTTGAATTCGTCGCTCAGATCCTCCTTGAAGCAGACAGCCTTTGCGGCGATGATGTGCATAAGCGGGCCGCCCTGCGTGCCGGGGAAGACGCCGGAGTCGATCTTCTTCCCCAGCTCCTCCGTGCAGAGGATCAGCGCGCCGCGCGGGCCTCTGAGGGTCTTGTGTGTGGTGGTGGTGACCACATGGGCATAGGGCACGGGGCTGGGATGCTCCCCGGCGGCGACAAGGCCCGCAATATGCGCCATGTCGACCATGAGATACGCGCCGACGGAATCGGCGATTTCGCGCATGCGCTTAAAGTCGATCAGGCGCGGATAAGCGCTGGCGCCCGCGATGATGAGCTTCGGTTTCTCCTCCTCTGCGCGCCGCTGTACCATATCGTAGTCGATCATCTCGGTCTCAGGGCTGACGCCGTAGAAGGCGGCGTGGAAGTGCTTGCCGGAGATGGATGCTTTGGAGCCGTGGGTCAGATGTCCGCCGTGGCTGAGATCCATGCCCAGGATGGTGTCGCCCGGCTTGAGAAGAGCGAGGTAGACCGCCACATTGGCCTGGGAGCCGGAGTGCGGCTGGACATTGGCATGCTCCGCGCCGAAGAGTTTCTTTGCCCGCTCGATGGCGAGGGTTTCCACCTCGTCCACATATCGGCAGCCGCCGTAATAGCGCGCGCCGGGGTAACCCTCGGCGTATTTATTGGTCAAATGGCTCCCCATAGCCTCCATAACGGCGGGGGAGACAAAGTTCTCCGAGGCGATCAGCTCAATATGATCCCGCTGACGTCCCAGCTCACACATCATGGCGCCGTAGAGTTCCGGATCCTGTGCCTTCACATGTTCGTAATACATGGAGTATCCTCCCGTTTCTTTCTTTTCGCGCTGTATTATACCTTATCCCCCGGGAAATAACAAGCGTCATTATAGGGAAACGCTGATGAAATTGCCCTCCGTGCCGATCTCCAGGTGCGTATAGCCCCAGCCGTTGCGGGTAATGACAAGCCGCTGCGTCACGATTCCCTCCGCGTCGGCCGGGATATCCAGACGGATTTCCCTGAGATCCGGCAGGAACTCACTGACCTCGAACATCTTGACTACAAAGCCGTTCGCGACGAGCGGAACAAGGTTATCGGGCTGAGCGAAGGACAACGGCTGATGCTCCGCGCCGGCATCACAAAACTCGCCATCTTGGAACAAGGTTTCTCCAAAATCAACGAAGAAAAACGACCGAAAATGATGGTGATTTGTGAAGACACCTCCGTAACACCTTTCGTAACTGATTTTTTGGAATCCGAAGGAATCGACAAGGAAGACATTCTCGCCATCGACAGCAACAAACAAGGCGAAGTAAAGCCCGACGAATGGCTGACTATCAAGGAAAAACTGTTCAACATTGACCAATACGCCCGTCCCAAAATCATCGTCTCCGTGCTGATGCTGCGCGAAGGCTTCGATGTGAACAACATCTGCGTAGTAGTACCATTGCGGGCCTCCACCGCTTCCATCTTGCTCGAACAAACCATCGGTCGCGGACTTCGGCTAATGTGGCGGGAATCCGAATACCAGGAAGAGAAAGACGAGAACCGCAAGGCCGTGTTGGTTCGGAAAGAGAAGCCGAAATCTTATTTGGATATGCTTTCCATCATCGAACATCCGGCTTTCCAGCAGTTTTACGAAGAATTGCTGAGCGAGAATCTGGCCGGCGTGGAAGAGGACGACATCACCAGCACGGCCGTCACCGGCGATTTAATCAAGGTCGGGCTGAAAGAGAACTACGAAGATTACGACATGAATACTCCTGCGCAAAATATGGAAGCCTTGGGATTGAACATACCAGCAGGAAAGAATTCATTCACACGTACCAACCGCGTAATTGGCGTTGGCGTAGAAATGTGTTTCTAATCTAATCTGATTTGATTTATCGAGCCATTTCAGAATGACAGACGTCAATTCAGATTTTTCGCGCATAAATTTTCCAATGATGTCGTTCGCGCCGTAACGAAGGTAACTCAGCGCCGCAGACAGGTTTGGAGAGCTTATATAAACGATAATCGGCGCCGCTAAAGAACGATTGGTAATAGTGGATTTTAAATTGGTTAATAATT
>ONVI01000036.1 GCA_900321275.1 uncultured Eubacteriales bacterium
CTATGTCCTTTTTACCTCTGTCACCGTGTATTCTGCCACGGTTTACATGCAGGGGATCACGGACAGGCAGCGCGCCTGGCTCAAGGGCGAGGGCAAAACGCTGGAGAAGGAGGAGAAAAACCGCGTCAAGGCGGAAAACAAGAAGCGGAAAAAGCGCGCCATGCTCCTTGTGCTGCTGGCAAATCTCTTTGTCCTGTGCATATTCAAATACGCACACTTTGCCATCGAGCAGCTCAACGCCGTGCTGCGGCTTCTGGGCGTGCAGCCGATTGCGGATCGCCTCCGGCTGATCGCCCCGCTCGGCATCTCCTTCTACACCTTCCAGATGGTCGGCTATCTGGTGGACGTTTACTGGGAAAACGTGAAGGCGGAGCGGAATTTTTTCAAGACGCTGCTTTTCTGTTCCTTCTTCCCGCAGATCACCCAGGGCCCCATCAGCGAATTCGGCAACCTGGCCGAGCAGCTCTTCGCCGAGCATGCATTTACCTATAAGAATTACTCCTGGGGCATGCAGCGCATGTGCTGGGGTTTCTTCAAAAAGATGGTGATCGCCGACGCCCTGGCCCCGCTGGTATCGGACGTGTTTGCCCACTATGGCTCGTATACCGGGATCACCACGCTCATCGGCGCTTTTCTGTACAGCATCCAGATCTACACCGATTTCTCCGGCTACATGGACATCATGTGCGGCCTGTGCGAGGTCATGGGCATCCGCCTGACCGAGAACTTTGAGCGGCCGTATTTCTTTGAGCGGCCGTATTTCTCCAAGTCCGTCGCCGAATACTGGCGGCGCTGGCATATCAGCCTCGGCGTGTGGTTCAAGCGCTTCATCTACTACCCCATCGGCATCTCCAAATGGAACCGCGCTCTCGGCAAGGTCTGCCGGGAGAAGTTCGGGCGGAAGTTCGGCGACATGCTGCCCGCCTCGGTGGCGCTGGTGGTGGTATGGCTGGCCACCGGTCTCTGGCACGGGGCAAGCTGGGCCTATATCGTCTGGGGTCTGGTCAACGGCCTGTTCATCATTCTCGGCCTATGGCTCGATCCCGTCTACGCCGCCTGCCGGGCAAAGCTCCATATCAACGAAAGCTCCCGGCTCTGGCACGCGTTTCAGACGCTGCGCACCTTCGTCCTTGTCACCTTTATCAAGGTGCTGCCGGAGGTGGGTACGCTCTCCGAGGGCTGGGGACTCTGGATGCGTATTTTTACGAACCATGAGATGCCGGGCAGTTTGCAAAAGCTTCTCCCCTTCCTCGACTGGTCGTCTCTCTTTACCCTTTCGCACTTCGGCATGGCCATGCTGGGAACCGTCTGCCTCTTCTGCTTCTCGCTGATTGAGCGGCGCCGCCCGGTGCGCAGCTATACCGAGAAGTGGCCGATGCCCCTGCGGGCGGCTGTGCTGGGATGCCTGTTTTTCCTGATCTTTACCTTCGGCATTCAAAACAGCTGGGAAGGAGGCGGATTCCTCTATGCGCAATTCTAAGCGGGTACTGCTTTCGGTGCTGTGCTTTTTGCTGACCTTCGCCCTGATCGCAGGGCTCAGTCTCGGGCTCTATTACGGCTCGGAGACCCTGATTATCATGGACGCGAATCTGCGTGCCTCTCTTGCCGGGAGTCTGGACCGGCTTATGATCGGCTCCTCCCACGCATGGAACGGCTTCGTCCCCGCCATATTCGACGAGCGGCTGCACAGCAGCACCTACAATCTTTCGGGCGGCGTTTTTCCCATGTATGCCAAGCGCTATTTTCTGGAAAAGGAGCTTGGGCGCAATCCGCTCAAGGTCGTGTATATCGAGCTTTCCGACGACACCCTGACCCGCACGAACGAGCGGGACTACGCCGAGGGGGACGAGATCGCCATCGCGCGTCTCGACTCCTGGGGGGAACGGCTTTCCTACATGAAGCGCTTCTTGCGCTTTGAGGACTGCGTCAACGTCTATTCCCGCGCGCTCCTGCGCGGTTTCCAGGCCGCCGCCGCGATCCTGCAGGGCAAAAGCACCATGGACTATGCCGCGCGCGGTTACTATGCCAAGGGCGGCACAGACGTGAGCATGACCCCCGATGAGGCGCAGCGGAGCCGCGGCGTTGACCGGCTCTCTCCGGAGGACTACAGGCCGGAGAACATCGAGCAGCTCACCGCCCTGCTGCAGACCTGCCGGGATGCGAATGTGCAGCCGGTGGTCGTGGTTCTGCCCGTGTCGGACACGCATCTGTGGAAGACGGAGGGTGAGGAGGACTGCCGCCTCTGGCTCGAATCGTTCTGCCGGGAGCAGGGCTGCCCCTTCTACGACTTCAATCTTCTGCGTGACCGCTATGCGCTTTTCTCGGACAAGGAATCCTTCCGGGACGGCGGACATCTTTGCAGCCGCGGAGCAGAGACCTTTACGGCGGTTTTTGCCGAGCTGATGGAGAAAGCGGAGCGGGGCGAGAACATCGACGACCGCTTCTTTGACAGCTATGACGAGCTGCTGCGGCAGTCGCCCTATCTGCCCGCCGCCTGACGGGTGCAAAAGCACCCCGGTCGCTCACGACGGGGGTGCTTTCGGAAAACCGTATCAGTTTTTTTCCTTCATCATGCCGCTGTAGAGACTCAGCGTGCGGAGCAGGCCGCGTGTCCTGATGCGGTAGCCGAGGCGGCTGAGCTTGTGCCTCAGGATTTTCAGAATCGTCTGATCTGGCACGGTGTTCTTCCCGAACGGGACGTCCGCGATCGCCGGACAGGCAAAGCGTATGATGCGCGCCTGGTGCTCCTTTACGATTCTCTCCTCACGGGGAAATTCCAGCAGCATGGAGATCAGGAGGCGGCAGTTGGCAGGCTGGAGCGAAACAGTGTGCGCAAGAAGGTCAAAGCCGTCCTCAATGGCGGAGAGCCAGCAGCCCGCCCGCTGCTCCCAGTAGAATGCGTCGCAGGGGGCAAGCTCCGGCTGAGAGAAGCGCTTCTGCCAGGCAAAGTACTGCTCGAGAGATCGTTTCTCCACGGATTTCTCCGGCACGCAGAACCAGTCGTAAAAGTCCTCCTTCGGCCCGCTGCCGTCAAAGGACCGGCCGTAAAACTCCACCGCGGTCTCCCATATGGAGCCGCGCAGCAGCGCCGTCTCGTCATAGGGCGCGGCCAGCTCCTGATACTGGCCGTGGGCATGGAAGAGCCGGTCGGCGTCGCGGATCAGCCCGGCCGTATGGCGCAGGTATTCATCCTCCCGCGCGGCGGAGTAACGGCTGTGATCGCGCGGGATGAAATGGTGCGCCGTGCCGGTAAGACGGCAGAGCTCCTTCGGAAGCTCCATATCCTCCAGATAGATACCGTCATACTCCAGGGTATAGGCGTCAAAATCCAGGCCCGCGTATTTGGCCAGAGCGAAGAGGGCACGGGAATCGTAGCCGCCTGTCAGCGCCAGCAGGAATTTATGCCCCGGCAGCCTTTCCCGCATATTGCGCAGGGAGTTTGCAAAGACGTCGGCAAAGAGGCGCACGCGCTCCTCCCCGTCGGCAGCGTTGGGGCCGAAGAGCGAAAGCAGCGGGCGCCGGCGCATCTCCCCGCTCTTGAAGCAGCAGATCTGGCTCGGCATTGCGCGGGTGATCTCCGGGTAGGGCGTCAAAGGCCCCGGCATCCAGTTCATGACCTTGCCGGGCTCGTAGATTTTCGTCTCCAGGCCCATCGCTTCGGCCAGAAGCGTCAGATTGCAGGAGATTCCCGCCGCGGAGCGGAAAACAGGCATCAGCCCGCAGGCGTCAAGGAAGACGCGCTCACCGCAGATCAAAACATAGCGGCCGCACCAGCTCTGCTCCAGCTCCATGAGCTGATGATCCGTGAGGGGGCCTTCGCAGCCCTCCGACAGCGCTTCCAGCTCCCGCTCGGGAGAGGCCCTTCCCGGCAGCGTCTGCCAGGCAAGACCGATCAGCAGCAGTTCGTGCTTTGGCAAATAAAACACATTCAGCGCTTCATGGCAGCTCAGCACCCATCCGTCTGACAGCGGAAGCGTCCGGAAGCCGGGCAGGGTGAGCGGTTTTTTCAGAATTACAAATTGACCGGGATACGGCATACTGCGTTCACCTCTTTATGATTCGGGGATTTCAGTATACTTCTTTCGCCCCTTCTTGGCAAGTCCAAGCTTTTGCCTCTCATGCGGCAGAGCTGTGTGAGGAACGCACGGCCAGGCGCTTAATACGCGGGCACGCGATGCCTCGCTTATTATACATGGAATTATTTGTCTGTGAACACTACGAATAGATAAGCATCCGGAGGATCAGGGAATGTCCGCACTACGGCGCAATAATAAAATACAGATCGCCATGCAGCTGCGGTGGCAGCTGTGCGTTCTGGCTGTACCGGCGGCAGTGCTGAGCGCACTGAGCATCAGCGTGTTCTGTCACATGCGCGCTTTCGCCGACGTCGAGAAATACTACAGCGGAGAGCTTTCCGGCCTGCCGGCGAACAGCCTTTCCTTCGGCACGCTGCTGTTGGCGGCGGGGCTTTGGTTGTTCTATGTCTTCGCCTTTCACGCAAGCCGCGGGCGGCATTTGAGCAGCGCGGCGGTCGCCCTGACGCTCGCTTACAACATGGTGGTGTCGCTGTCCATGGAGCACAGCTCCCTGCGGGAGCTTCTCCTGCCCTGCGGTCCGGTGGGCAATACCGCCGTACTGCTGGGCTTCGCGCTGCTCATCTATACATGCATGGAGCTTATTTTCCTGCGCTGTGACGACAAGACCCGTTACCGGATCTGGCCGGACACCGCTGACGGCCTGCAGATCTTTTTCGGCGCGTTCGCCTGTATTCTGTTGCTCTGGCTGCCGATTCTGTACTGCTGCTATCCCGGCAGCGTACACAATGACACCCGCTATCAGATCATGGGCTGGCTGGGGCTTGTACCGATCACGGCGTCTCACCCGATCCTGACGACAGTGTTTTACGGCGCGCTGTATCAGCTGGGCAACGCAATCGGCGGCCAGGAGAAGGCACTTTTCCTGTGCCTGCTCTGCCAGGATCTGGTGCTTTCCGCCGCCATGGGCCTTGCCGCGCTGTATGTCTACCGTTATACACGCTCGAAAAACTGGTACTGGGTGACGATCGTTTTCTTCGGCCTGCTGCCCGTGTGGCAGAGCGCCGCGCAGGTTCTGCTCAAGGATGTGCTGCACACCGGCTGCTTTCTGCTCTTCGTGTGTGTGTATCTCAACTGTCTGCGCAAGCGGGAAAAAAGCTGGCGCAACGTGCTGCTGCTGTTTCTGTCGGCCGTCCTCGTGGCCTATACCCGTAAAGCGACCTTCTATCTCGCGGTAATCGGCATCCTTGTGGTCGCGCTCTGGCATTGGCGGACCTTCCTGCTGCCCTATCTTGCCATGCTGGGGGTCTTTGTCGGCCTCTTCTGGTTCAGCAACAACATCCTCTATCCCCGTCTCGGCATCACAAAGGAATGGGAGAGCGATAACTACAGCCTGCAGTTCCAGCAGGTTGCCCTTTACTGCCGTACCTATAAGGACGAGATGAGCATTGACGAAATCGCCACTGTCGACAGCACGCTCGATTTTGACGCGATTGTACGGGACTATACGCCCATGATCTCCGACCCGGTCAAGGGCACCTATATCGATGACGGGACTGACCACGCCGAATTTTGGCAGCTCTATCGCAAGATGTTCCGCCGCCATCCAATGCTTTTCATCAAGGCAGCTGTCATGGGCTCCTTTGAGCATTTTAATCCCTGGATAGACGATATCAGTTACAATGTCTATATTGCCCGGCAAGACAACTTCCTCACGGTCGATTACAGGAGCGGACTGCACAGGACGCTCAACCAGCTGTGGCTCGACTGTCTGAAAATTCCGGTACTCCGCCTGTTTCTCGGAACCGGCCTGTACGCCTGGGTTCTGCTGTTCGCCATTGCCTACTGTGTCCGGAAGAAATCCTGGCTGGCTTTTTGGGGGCTTACGCCTTCCGTCGTGCTCATGCTGGGGCTGCTGATGAGCCATGTCAACGGCAATATCCGTTACGGCTACCCGCTCATTGCCGCGGCGCCGCTGAACGCCGCGTGGGTACTGTATGCGGTATCCTGCCGATCGCCGGAAAATCCGAACGCCGCCGCGTCGCGCCTTGAGGAACGCGAGCCCTTCCGCTTTGTCTTCAGGCCTATGACAGAGGAGGAGCTCCGGGAAACCGAGTTTGATCCCGATCAGCCGCCTCCCGAGCTGCCGCAGGAGGAAAAGCCTGTCGGCGATACGGGCAAGATAAAGCGGCCCGGCCCTGTTCTCCGCTTTTTGACACGCTTTATCCCCATCCCCAAAACGCCCAAAACCTATCTGGATGTGCTGAAGGTGCTGGCGATCTTCCTCGTGCTGTGGAACCACACCGATACCGGCTTCGACCTCTATAACCGCGTGCTCGACATGCCGCAGCACATGCTGTACCTGTGCTTCTCCATCTTTGACAAGATCGCCGTGCCGCTGTTCTTTATGTGCTCCGGCGCGCTGCTGCTGGGGCGGGAGGAGAGCTGGCGAAAGCTTCTCACCCACCGCGTGCGGCGCTTCGCGCTGATCCTGCTGATCGTGTCGGCGATCAACTACCTCCAGTATTACAACGACAGCTCAAATTTCTCCTTCTATGATTTTATCTCCCGCCTCTATACCGGCTCCGTGCGCACGCCGCTCTGGTATCTCTATGCCTACCTCGCGTTTCTGCTGTCGCTGCCGTTCCTGCGCAAGCTTGCCCGCTGCATGCGCGAGCAGGATTATTACTGGCTGGTGGGATTCTTTATTGTGACGCAGCTTCTCAGCGTTGTTGACTTTTTCTGGTTCCACGGGGAGAACTATCACAGTTCCGATTTTCGCTTCTTTACAAGCGTGAACTATGTTGTCTACTCCCTTTACGGCTTCTATATTGATCGTGTCATGAAGAAGGAGCGCCTGAATATGGAGACGCTCACGGCGCTTATCATGGTCAGCGCCCTCTCCGTCGGGGCTACCTATCTGCTGACGCAGTGGCGCATGGCATACCTCCATGTCTGGACATCCAACAACTCCCAGGCCTTCTTCAATACCTTCATCGCCATTCCGAGCATTACGGTATTCTGCTTTGCAAAGCTCTGGTATACCCGCCATCCCGTCTCGGAGCGCGCAGCGGCCAGGTGGGCTTTGCTTTCCGTCGGTACCTTTGGCACCTATCTCTTTGAACGTTTCTGGCGGGACAACACCGAGGCGGTTTTTGACCTTCTGTATCCTAAGCTGGGCTCCTTCGGCAGCTCTCTCGTCCATATTCTGGCCGCCTGCGCGCTCGGCATCGCGGTGTCGCTGCTGTACAAGCTTGTGACCGGTGTTATGAAGGCTGCGTTTCAGGGGAAGAAGCTCTCCGCCCCTCGTGTCGTCAGGCGGGAGAGAACGGAGCTGGTCTACACAGTGCCGACAGAGGATATCTCCGATCTGGAAGAGATGGAGACGCTGCTGGTTGGAAAACACCACAGTCAGGGTGAAGTGAAACCGTAAAGGAAGGAAAAGAGACATGAAGCTTGCGATTCTCTGCACAATGATGAAGCGCTTCGGCATGAAGGGCTTCTACAACAGTCAGGAGATTGGTCTCGGACGGGCGCTGGCCGAGATGGGACACACGGTTGTAATCTACAAGGGCGTCAAGGATCGGAAGCAGGTCGAGACCATCGAGATCCTGGAGGGGCTGACCATCCGCTACATGTTCATGCCCTACTTCGGGGCGCACGGGTGGTTCTTCCCTTCCCTGCTGGACAAGGATCTGGACGGCTTGTTCTGCTTTGCCGATCAGCAGATTTTTCTCCCGCATGTCGCGGCCTGGTGCAAACGGCACGGGATCGTCTTTGTCCCCTATGTGGGCACCACTTACAGCTTGTATGTCAACACCCTGCGCGGCAGGGTCATGGATTCGGCCTTTGCCTGCACAACGCTGCGGCTGTATAAGAAGATCCCCATCCTCGCCAAGACGGAGGCCGCCAAGAAGGAACTGGAAGCCCTCGGCGTGGACGGAAGCCACATCTCCCTCGCGCCGGTCGGGCTGGACACGGGCGTTTTGAAAAAAGACTTTCTCGAAGCCGACCGCGCCGCCCTGCGCCGGGAGCTGGGCTTTGAGGAGGACGACGTGATCCTCTGCAACGTCGCGCGCCTTGAGGAGGACAAGCGCCCGTTCGATCTGTTAAAGGTCTTCATGAACGTCAGAGACAGGAAGAAATTCCGCCTCCTGATGGTGGGCAAGGGCGCGCTGCGGCAGGCGGTGGATGAAAAGATCGCCGAATACGGCATCGGGGACGAGGTGAAAATCTTTGACCGCGTCCCGTATACGGACATGTGGAAAATCTACACCGTCTCGGATTATTACCTGAACATGAGCGAGGTGGAGATTTTCGGCATGGCCATCATGGAGGCCATGTATTACCGCTGCTCCGTGGCGGCGCGGCGGGCCATCGGCCCTTCGCTCACGCTCAAGGGGATGCGGGGCCACAGGCTCTGCGACAGCGACGCGGAGATCGAGGACTGGATCACCGGGCCTTATCCCCCGGAGGAGGAGCTTGCGGAGAGCGCGGAAAAGGTCATCACGGATTTCTCGTGGAGACCCTGCGCGAAAGCCTTTATTCAGCAGATCGAAACGCAAAGGGCGCGTTAAGGGGGAATTGACATGTGCGGAATCTGCGGATTTTACGATCCGGACAACAAGCTGCCGGAGAAGGCGGCGCTGCTTCAAAAAATGAACGCGGCGCAGAAGCACCGCGGCCCTGACGACGAGGGCGTCTATCTGGATGGGCCGGTCGGTCTCGGACATGTGCGGCTGTCGATTCTGGATCTCACATGTGCGGGGCACCAGCCCATGCACTACGGGGATCGCTATACCGTCGTATTCAACGGTGAGATCTATAATTTCATCGAGCTGCGCGAGGAGCTTAAAAAGGCGGGCTGTATCTTCCACACCAACTGTGACACCGAGGTGCTGCTCGCGGCCTACGATCACTGGGGCGAGGCCTGCCAGTCCCGCTTCAACGGCTTCTGGGCCTTTGCCGTTTATGACAGGCAGAGCGGTGAGCTCTTCCTCTCCCGCGACCGCTACGGGGTCAAGCCCCTGTATTATACGGAGCTGCCCGGATATCTGCTCTTCGCCTCCGAGATCAAGACGCTGCTGACGGATGCGCGCGTGCCCCGCAAGGCAAACGACGCGGCGATCTTCGACTATCTGGTCAACGGCTTTGTGGACTGCACGGAGGAGACCTTCTTCGACGGCGTCTGCCGTCTGGAGGCCGGTTGCTGCATGCGGATCGATTTACAGGGGAAGAAGCAGTTCCGCCGCTATTATGAGCTCCCCTACCGCGAGAGTCTGGTGGAGCCGGTGGGCTACACGATGATCCGGGAATTTCGGCGGCTGTTCGAGCAGTCCATCGCGCTTCGCCTGCGGGCGGACGTGCCGGTGGGAAGCTGCCTGTCCGGCGGGCTGGATTCCTCCGCCATCGTGTGTGAGAGCAACCGTCAGCTTCGCGCCATGGGCGGCGGGGCCGATCAGCAGACCTTCTCCTCCTGTTATGCGGGCGATCCGAACGACGAGCGGAAGTTCATGGACGCCGTTATCGAGAAAACCGGCGTAAACGCGCATTTTACCTATCCCACGGGCGACACGCTGTTTGAGGATCTGGAGCATCTGATCTATACGCAGGACGAGCCCTTTGTCTCCACCAGCATGTACGCCGGTTACTGCGTGATGCGCCTGGCCCACGAAAACGGAGCCAAGGTGCTGCTGGACGGGCAGGGCGCGGACGAAATCCTCTGCGGCTACCGCAAGGCGCGCGTCTATTACATCAAGCGTCTGCTCGGTGCGAAGCGGTTCGGCCGGGCGTCAAGAGAGCTGCTCGCCTATCTGCCGTACATGCGCAAGGGCAAGAACGTCTCCCTGCTCGCCGATCTGAACATGATTCGCCAGTTTCTGGGCAAGACCAGCAGCACGGATATCCGCCACCGCTATCTGGAGAACGGCTTCGCCAAAAGGACACTGCGAAACAGCTATCAGGAGAACGACCGCTTCCTGCTCAACGACTTTGACCGCATCGTGCTCCCGGCGCTTCTGCGCTATGTGGACCGCAATTCCATGGCCTTCTCCATTGAAGACCGGCTGCCCTTCCTGGACTTTCGCCTGGTGGAGTACGCGATGGATCTGCCGCTCAACGCGAAGATCGCGGACGGCTGGTCCAAGGCCATCATGCGCAAGGCTTTGGATATGCCGGAGATCGTCCGCAAGCGCCGCGACAAGATCGGCTTCTACACCCCGGAGAAGGCGTGGATGGACGCGCACCTTGCGGATTACAGGGCCGTCTTCGAGAATCCGGATTTCCGCGCCGGGCGCTACATTGACCGCGAAAAAATCCTCGGCGATTGGGACAGCCTGACCCGCGGCATGGACGATATCGGCCTGTTCCGTTATATCTGTCTGGAAAAGTGGATGCATATTTTTGACGTACAATCAGCCTGAGGGAGGACGGAAAGCTATGGAAAAAGAGAGAAAAATCCTGATCATCGTGGAAAATCTGCCCGTACCCTTCGATACCCGCGTCTGGCAGGAGGCCACCACCCTGGCGGCGAACGGCTACACCGTCTCCGTGATCTGCCCGGTCGGCAAAGGCTACATGGCAAAGGAAGAGACGCTGGACGGCGTGCACATCTTCCGTCACCCGCTGCCGCCCGAGGGCAACGGCGCCATTGGCTATTTCCGCGAGTACGGTTCCGCCCTGCGGGAGGAGCTGCGGCTGGCGAAAAAGGTCTACCGGGAGATCGGCTTTGACGTGATCCACGGCTGCAATCCGCCGGACGATATCTATATGGTCGCGTCCTTCTTCAAAAAGTACGGCGTAAAGTATGTCTTTGACCATCACGATATCTGCCCCGAGCTTTTTGAGGCAAAATTCGGCAGTACGAAGGGGCTTCTCTACAAGAGCCAGGTATGGCTGGAACGGCAGACCTACAAGCACTGCACCTTCGCCTTTGTGACCAACGAGAGCTACCGGAGGATCGCCATCGAGCGCGACCGTATGCCTCCCGAGAGGGTGATCGTCCTGCGCAGCGGGCCGAAGCTGGAGCGCCTCAGACAGCTCCCGCCGGACCCCTCCATCCGCCGCGGCTATCCCTATATGGTGGGCTATCTGGGCGTGATCGGCCAGCAGGAAGGCGTCGAGTACATCCTGCAGGCAGCGCAGTACATCAAGGAGCGGGAAAACAACGTCTTCTGGGGCATTGTCGGCGGAGGCCCGCATCTTGAGGCCATGAAAAAGCAGGCCCATGCCATGGGCCTGGACGACTGTGTGGAGTTCACCGGGCGCGTGCCGGACGAGCAGATGCTGCGCTATCTGAACACGGCGGACGTCTGCGTCAACAGCGACACCTACAACGCCATGAACGACAAGAGCACCATGAACAAGGTACTGGAATACATGGCGCTGGGCAAGGCGATCGTGCAGTTCGACCTGACCGAGGGGCGCTACTCCGCGCAGGAGGCCTCGCTTTACGCAAAGCGGAACGACGCCGTGGACATGGCGGAAAAGATCCGTCAGCTCCTGGCCGACCCGGAGCTTCGCGAGCGCATGGGCCGCTACGGACATGAGCGCATTGTCAACGAGCTGAGCTGGGACAACACCAGCAAGGCCCTGCTTGAAGGTTACGAAAAGTTCTTCACCGGGCAGTTTGATCCTATTATCCGATAGAACAGTTTGAAGCTTTCCGGCCAGATTTGTGCCAGGCTTCGTTATCGGATAACAGTATGAGTGAGAAAAGCATGTCATGGCTTCGCGTCAGCGAAGCCATGACACAATAGGCATATAACATTCTGAACCGTATGTTTCAGGATGTTTTTTATACACTCTGCTCCTGCTGACTGCGGTACCACTGCTCTGCCATCAGAATGTTAAAGGTGAGCTGGTGCTTTTTCTGATTCTTTTGGAAGTAATTCCAGACGGAGAGCACGGTTTTCTCATTCAGCCAGCCGTCGCGGGCGAGATGACTGTGCTCCAGCAGTTCCTTTGCGTATTCGTAGGTGCTCCCCTCCAGCAGCCATTTCCGGATCGGTACGTAGAAGCCCTGCTTCGGTCTGTCCAGCAGGCTCTTCGGGACGTACTGATACAGGAGATCCCGCAGGATGCGCTTGCTGACGCCGTCCCGATACTTAAACGCCGTCGGCAGCGTCCAGGCAAATTCCAGAAAATCGCGGTCCAGCATGGGGATGCGGCTCTCCAGTGAGTGGGCCATGCTGGCGCGGTCCAGCTTGTAGAGGATATCGTCGGTGAAGTAATATTCCATATCCGCAAGCTGCATGGCGGCATAGGGGTTTTTAAGCTTCACGCCGACGTCAGAGAGCGGTGTGATATGCCCACCGGGGACGAGGCGCTGCGTCTCGATATCCCGGCGGTACTGGATCATCTCGCGGATCTGGTTGACGTTGTCGGCTCTGAGACAGGCGTCAGCCTTATAGAAGAAGGGCTTCTTCGTCAGTCCCAGCCCTTCGAGCATCGCCCCGGCAGGGCGGCGCAGAATACCGGGGACGGCGCTGACCCTGTTCCACAGCGCCGGCGTCTCCCAGTAGCGCTCATAGCCGCAGAAAAGCTCGTCCCCCGCGTCGCCGCTCAGGGAGACCGTGACCTTTGTGCGGGCAAGCCTGCTGACAAAAAAGGTGGAGATCAGGGAAGAATCGCTCAGCGGTTCGGAGAAATAATAGGGCAGCTCGGGAATGAGCCCCTTCATCTCCCGCTCGGTGAGGATGAGCTCCGTATGCTCGGTGCCGAGGTGGCGGGCAATCTCTTTGGCGGCCTCGGACTCGTTGATCTGCGGATCGTCGTAGCCGATGGTGAAGGTCTTGACCGGTCTGTCCGAGAGCTTCTGCATCAGCGACACCACCAGCGGGCTGTCGATGCCGCCGGAGAGGAACGCGCCGACCGGCACGTCCGCCACCATTTGCTCCCGGATGGAGGCGGTCAGCAGGGCCTCCAGTTCCTCCCTCGCCTCCTCATAGCTGCCGGCGAAGGGGTGCGTCTCGCCGTAGACCGCGGTCTCGACCAGCGACCAGTACGTCCGGATTTCCGGATTGTCGAAGGGCTCACGCAGGGTGAGGATGCAGCCCGCCGGGAGTTTATAGACCCTTTTGTAAATGGACTTGGGCGCGGGGACGTATTTGTATGTCAGGAAGGCCGCCAGCGCGTCGCGGTCGATCTCCTTCCGGAAGCCGGGGATACACAGGAAAATGGCGAGGTCGGAGGCGAAGGTGAAGAAGGGCTTCCCCGTTCCGTCGTCCGCCATGCCGTAATACAGGGGCTTCTCCCCCGCCCGGTCTCTTGCCAGGTGCAGCACCCTCTCTTCCCTGTCGTAAACGGCGAGGGCGAACATGCCCTTGGAGAGCTTCAGCGTCTCCTCCAGTCCAAAAGCCTCGATGGCCTCCAGCAGGATCTCCGTGTCCGAATGTCCGCGAAAGGCTGTGACGCGCCCTTCGGAAAGGAGCTTGCCGCGCAAAACGGCGGCGTTGTAAATTTCCCCGTTATAGCTCATGACGAAGCGCCCGGAGGCGGAGAGCATGGGCTGCGCGCCCGATTCGGACAGATCCAGAATCGAAAGGCGGCGGTGCCCCAGCGTCCAGCCGGAATGCTCGTCCAGCCAGAAGCCCTCGGCGTCCGGCCCGCGGTGGCGCATACGGTCCGTCATGGCGCGGATCAGCTCCAGGCGGTCGGGACAGCTGTTATAAAACCCGGCGATACCACACATTGTGTTACCCTCCCGTTATGGCAGGCGCTTAATACTCTGTCGTGAGCATTTTGCGCTCCAGGGGCTTGTCCTGGGCGGGATTTTCGTTGACGTTTGCCCAGCTGATTCCCTCATAGTTGCCGTCATAATCGAGTGATTTGTACTGCCGCACCAGATCGACGATGCACTTGTTGGGGTAGCGCTCGGGCAGGTCGGCAAACTCGGCCTCCTTGTTCGTCACCACCAGCACGTCGCAGCTCACACAGACCGCGTCAAGATCGTCGGTGATGATCTGGTGCAGGTGCGGAAGCTTTGCCTGGATGAAATCGGCATTGGTGCCCGTGAGCTGGGACAGACGCACATTGCGGTCATAGATCATCAGGTCGTAGCCCTTGCCGTAGAGCGTCTGCGCCACGTCGACAATCGGGCTGTTGCGCAGATCGTCCGTGCCGGCCTTGAAACTCAGGCCGAGGATGCCGATTTTGCGCTGACCCTTGCTCTCGATGATCTCGACGGCCAGCTTCTTCTGGATCTCGTTGGATTCGTCGATGCTGTTGATGACGGGCACGTCCACATACAGGTCATGCGCCAGGGTGCGCAGCGCCTTGGAATCCTTCGGCAGGCAGGAGCCGCCGTAGGCAAAGCCGGGCTTAAAGTAATACGGGGAGATATTCAGCTGCTTATCCTTGCAGAAGATCTCCATGACCTTGTGGCTGTCGATATCCAGCGCCTTGCAGATATTGCCGACCTCGTTGCCGAAGACGATCTTGAGGGCGTGGTAGGTGTTGTTCACATATTTCATGATCTCGGCAACCGGGATGTCCGTGCACACGAACTCTGCCGGGATATCCCTGTAAATCTCGCGGAAAACGGCCTCGGCCCGCTCGCTGTCGGTGCCGACCAGCGTCAGGGGCGGATTCATATAGTCGTGGACGGAGGTACCCTCGCGCAGGAACTCGGGATTGGAGACGACGGTGAAGTCCTTGCCGCGCTCCTTGCCGGAGGCCTCCGCAATGATCTCGCCCACCTTCCGGTTGGTGCCGGGCAGAACCGTACTGCGGATGGCGACGATGTGGAAGCCGTCCTTCTCCCGGATGCCCTCGCCGATCTGCCGGGCAACACGGAAAATATAGCTCAGATTCAGGTGGCCGTCCTTCCCGCTCGGCGTGCCGACGCAGATGAAGGAGACGTCGCTGTTCTTCACAGCGCAGATATAATCCGTCGTCGCCGTGAGCCGTCCGTTGTCGTGCGCCTCTTTCACAAGCTCGACAATCTCCGCCTCGATAATGGTGGGCTTTCCCGCGTTGATGAGATCGACCTTGCCCTGGGTATGGTTGACGCCGATCACCCGATGGCCAAGCTTTGCAAGACAGGCCGCGCCGACGCAGCCGACATAGCCCAAACCGAATATGCTGATATTCATCGCTCATTCTCCTTTATATGCTCTTTTTCAGAAATCGGTAATCCAGGTAAAACACTTTTGCACATCATATCACAGTTTCTTTCGCATAGCAATTCCAAGTGAAAGATTCTCACATAATGCCGCATAAAAATGTATCCTGTTATTTACTTTCGCGCGTTTCTGGTGTAAACTAATAAAAATACACAGCAGTATCGCGAGAAAGGGAATGTCATGAACATTGTTTTGTTATCCGGCGGCTCCGGCAAACGCCTCTGGCCTCTGTCCAATGAGGTCAGGTCAAAGCAGTTTATCAAAATATTCAAGAAGAAGGGCGCGGCTCCTGAAGCCGGCGACGCCTATGAATCCATGGTGCAGCGCGTCTACCGGCAGATCCGGAGCGTCGACCCCGAGGCAGACGTGACGGTTGCGACGTCCAAATCCCAGGTTTCCGCCATATACAACCAGCTCGGCACGGACGTGGGCATCTCGGTCGAGCCGTGCCGCCGGGACACCTTCCCCGCCATCGCCCTCGCCACCGCTTATCTCCATGAGATCAAGGGGCTTTCCGCGGACGATGCCGTCGTGGTCTGCCCGGTCGATCCCTATGTGGACGCCGATTACTTCCGCTGCGTGCAGGATCTCTATGAGGCCGCCCGGCGCGGGGAGAGCAATCTTGTCCTGATGGGGATTGAGCCGACATTTCCGTCGATGAAGTACGGGTACATCAAGCCCTTCAAGCGTCCCGACGGCTCCACCGGCTACACCTTCACGGAAAAGCCCGCCAAGGAGAAGGCGCGCGAGTATATTGCGGCGGGCGCGTATTGGAACGGCGGCGTCTTCGCCTATCGTCTGTCCTACGTGCTGCGCAAATCCAGAGAGCTCCTGGGAACGGACAGCTATCAGATCCTTTTGCAAAATTACGAGGGGCTGCCGAAAATCTCCTTTGACTACGCCGTTGTGGAGAAGGAACCCGGCATTGAGGTCCTGCCCTATCACGGAACCTGGAAGGATCTCGGCACCTGGAGCACCTTTACCGAGGCAATGGAGGAGCCTGTGATCGGCCGCGGCATCCTCGGCGAGGGCTGTGAGCGCGTCCATATCGTCAACGAGCTGAATCTGCCGATCCTCGTCATGGGGCTGAAGGACGCCGTAGTCGCGGCAAGCCACGACGGGATCCTGATCTCGGGGATGGACGAGTCCGCCCGGATCAAGCCCTACGTGGAAGCCATCAACCAGCAGATCATGTTTGCCGAGAAGAGCTGGGGCAGCTATCAGGTGATGGACGCGGACAAGGGCTCCATGGTCGTGCTGGTCACGATCAATCCCGGCCGCCACATGAGCTATCACAGCCATGCGCGGCGCGATGAGATCTGGACGATCCTGCGCGGCTCCGGCACTACAATCGTGGACGGGATGGAGCAGCCGATCAAGCCCGGCGACGTCGTGACGATGGCCGCCGGCTGCCGCCATACCGCCGTTGCGGGAGAAAACGGGCTTCAGCTTATCGAGGTTCAGCTCGGCGACGAAATCGACCCCGCGGATAAAAAGAAGTACGAGCTATGAGACTGCCGTTTCTTTTGGAGCCTTCCGCCAAGGACTATCTCTGGGGCGGAACGAGGCTGAATGATGATTTTGGGAAAGGGATCGACCTCATCCCTCTTGCGGAGACATGGGAATGCAGCACCCATCCGGACGGGGAATCCCATGCAGGCGGCGAGACGCTGAGCAAGGTTCTTGCCCGTCACCCCGAGTGGCTGGGCACCCATCCGCTCGCCACAACGCATGGCAAACCGGAGCTGCCCATCATGATCAAGCTCATCGATGCGAAGAGCGATCTGTCCGTGCAGGTGCATCCGGCCGACGAATACGCGCTCAAACACGAGGGCTCGCTCGGCAAGACGGAGATGTGGTACGTGCTCGAGGCGCGGCCCGGGGCAAAGCTTGTTTACGGCTTTCATCACGACGTCACACCCGAGATCGTTCGTGAGGCGCTGGAGAGCCACAGCATCGAATCCCTGCTCAACCACGTTCCCGTTCATAAGGATGATCTTTTCTATATTGAGGCCGGCACGGTTCACGCCATCGGTGCCGGTTGTCTGGTAGCGGAGATTCAGGAGAGTTCCAATCTTACATACCGCCTGTATGATTACGATCGTATTGACGCCAACGGGAAACCTCGGCCGCTCCATGTGGAAAAAGCGCTTGAGGCGGCCAATCTCCGCTCCTCCGTGGTGCCGCGCCAGCCGATGCGCGTTTTCCGCTACCGTCAGGGCCGCGCGTCCGAGCTGTTGACCCGCTGCAAATATTTTCAGGTAGAACGGATGCTTTTGAACACGGAAATTCAGCGCTCCCTTGTCCCCTATCAGACAGGCCCCAACTCCTTCCACGCGCTGCTGTGCCTCGACGGCTGCGGCAGCATCAGCGGCGAGGGCTTTTCGATGAATTTTTTCAAGGGCGACTGCTTCTTCGTCCCGGCGGAAAGCATTCCTATGAAGCTGCACGGCAAGGCGCAGTTTCTGGATATCAGTTGTTGAGGATATAATATGGACTATCAGAAAGAATATCAGCGCTGGCTTGCGCACGTCACGGACCGGGATCTGCTCCGGGAGCTGCGCTCCATGGATGCCGCCGCAATGGAGGACGCCTTCTACCGCGATCTCGCCTTCGGCACGGGCGGCCTGCGCGGCACCATCGGCGCGGGTGCGAACCGCATGAACATCCATGTGGTCGCACGGGCAAGTCAGGGACTTGCCAACTGGCTCGGCGAAGGGGCAAGCGTGGTCATCGGGTACGACACCCGCATCAAGAGCGACCTTTTTGCCCGCACCGCCGCCGCCGTCTTTGCCGCAAACGGCATGCTTGTCCGTCTCTGGCCCGAGCCGCTGCCGGTTCCCACGGTGTCTTATGCCGTCAGGGCGCTGGGCGCCTCGGCGGGCGTGATGATCACCGCCAGCCATAATCCCGCGAAATACAACGGCTACAAGGTCTACGGGCCGGACGGATGCCAGATCACCACCGAGGCCGCGGCGGAGATTCTCGCGGAAATCATGCGCGTTGATCTCTTCACCGACGTGAAAAGCATGGATTTTGACACGGCGCTGGCAGAAGGCAGGATTCAGCAGATTGACGATGCCGTGCTCACGGCATTTCTGGAAGAGGTCAAGCATCAGAGCGTGCTGTTCGGCGACGAGATCGACCGCGACGTCGCGATCGTCTATTCCCCGCTCAACGGGACGGGCCTCAAGCCGGTGACGCGCGCGCTCTCGGAATCCGGCTTTACCAACATCACCGTCGTGGAAGAGCAGCGGGAGCCGGACGGCAATTTCCCGACCTGCCCTTATCCGAATCCCGAAATCCGGGAGGCGATGGAGCTGGGCCTTCAATATTGCGAGAGGACCGGCGCCGATCTCATGCTCGCCACCGATCCCGACTGCGACCGCTGCGGCATCGCGGTAAAGGCTCCTGACGGAAGCTATCGGCTTCTGAGCGGAAACGAGGTCGGGCTTCTCCTGCTGGATTATATCTGCTCCCAGCGCATCCGTCATGCTGCCATGCCGGCGCATCCCGTCTTTGTCAAGACGGTGGTCACCATGGATCTGGCGGAGAAAATCGCCGACAGCTACGGCGTGGAGACAGTCAACGTCCTCACCGGCTTTAAGTTTATCGGCGAGGTGATCGGCCGGCTGGAACAGGCCGGGAGAGTTTCCGACTACATCTGCGGCTTCGAGGAGAGCTACGGCTATCTGACCGGCGCCTACGTCCGCGACAAGGACGGCGTAAACGCCGCCTTCATGATCTGTGAAATGTTCGCGTTTTACAAGACCCGGGGCATCAGCCTTCCCGACAAGCTCCGCGAGCTGTACGACCGGTACGGCTACTGCCTGAATACGCTGCACTCCTATGAGTTTCCGGGCAGCGCGGGCATGAAAAAGATGGGCGCGATCATGGCTGCTTTTCACCGCGGTCTGAAACACATCGGCGGGAAAAAGCTTCTTCGCACAGAGGACTACAGTCTCGGACTGAACGGCCTGCCAAAATCCGACGTGCTGAAGTTTTATACCGAAGACGCCTCCGTCGTGATCCGCCCCTCCGGGACGGAGCCCAAGCTCAAGGCCTATATCAGCGTCACGGCAGAGAATGAAGAGGCTGCGCGGAGCATTGAGGAAACGATCAGCGGCGAGCTGGAAAAGAGCTTCTGATGGAAAACATGGCGGTGAACGCCGGATAAAAATGGCGGTGAATTCAAATGATGAAAAAGAAGAGAGCCCGGCGCGCTTCACTGGCCTACAGGGTGAACATTCTGATCTTCGTGATCACGTTTATCGTTTCGCTGCTGATGGTGGTGATCTGCGACAGCGATTATCGGAAGGCCGTCCTGGTGCCATATACGCGAAAGCTGGCAGCGCTTGAAGTGCATCCGGAAGAATTCACGCCGTATACGGAGCATTTTATGAAGTTTTTTGGGACGGAGGAGCTGCAAAACGCGAAAGCGTCCCTCGACACAGAGAATGATTATTTCATAGACTGGCTGGATAAGCAGCCCTCTTTCACCGCCGATGATGCCGAGTTTGGCAGAAGTAGCCTGTTCTTGGACTGGATCTCCGCCGATTTGGCTCTGGAAGAGATCATGCTCTCCGTCGATCTGGACGAGGCCTGCCTTGAGGTGCAGAAGGATCAGACCGTGTATCGGATCTCCCACGAGACGAAGGAAACCGGCCACTATACCGCAAATGATGAGTTCGGACTGGAAAAGGTGTTTCTCGATCAGCCGGCGGAGAAGTATACCTCTCCAATCCTGGATAAGATCGGCGATGAGTACAAGCTTCTCCGCTGTGTGCAAATTCCCTGTGAAGGCGGCGAAGGCCGTCTGTGGATGGCCTACAACATGACCGAGCACGCCCTGCAGCACGGGAGCTTCCTGATGAGAAGTATCCTGTATATGATCGTTCTGGCGGTCGGGGCGTCCACGATCAGCGTATTGCTGATGAAGCGCTATGTAACGGAACCGGTTCGCAGGCTGGCGCAGGCCGCGACTGATTTTGTACCCGAAGAGGACGGGAGCTATTCGCCCGACAAGATCAGCAAGGTGGCAATCCCCAGCGAAAACGAGATCGGCGATCTGAGCCGGGAGATTCGATCCATGCAGGAAAGGATCGTGGACAACACCGAGAACCTCACCCGCATGACGGCGGAAAAGGAGCGCATCCACACCGAGCTGAGCATGGCGACCCGTATTCAGGAGAGCATGCTGCCGAGCATCTTTCCCGCCTACCCGGACAGGACGGAGTTTGATCTGTTCGCCTCCATGACACCCGCCAAGGAGGTTGGCGGCGACTTCTACGACTTTTTCCTGATCGACAGGGATCATCTGGCGCTGGTGATGGCGGACGTGAGCGGGAAGGGCGTGCCCGGTGCGCTGTTCATGATGGTCTCCAAGGCGATCCTGAAAAACAACGCCATGGTGGGAAAGTCGGTCGGAGAGATTCTCGCCATGACGAACGATCTGGTCTGTGCCAACAACAAGATGGAGATGTTTGTCACCGTCTGGTTCGGAATTCTGGAAATCTCCACCGGAAAGATCATTGCGGCAAACGCAGGGCACGAATATCCGGCATTGACGCAAAACGGCGTTTATACGCTGCTCAAGGACAAACACAGCTTCATCATCGGCGGCATGGAGGGCACAAGATACGCGGAATATGAGATTCGCCTGAAGCCGGGCGACAGGCTGTTTCTCTATACCGACGGCGTTCCGGAAGCTGTGGATGCGAAGAATAACATGTTCGGTACGGATCGGATGCTCGGCGCGCTCAATGCGGAACCTGACGCTTCGCTGGAAAGGACCCTGGAAAACGTCAGGAACGCCGTGGACGGTTTCGTCAGCGGTGCGGAGCGGTTTGACGATATGACCATGCTCTGCCTCGAATACAAGGGGCCGAAAAACTGACCCGACGGCACGGTCTTTATATGCCAAAAGGAGGCTGCGGCAGTTCATCCCACAAAGGCGGGTAAAAAGCCGATTTACTCCATCCGGATGACCTCCATCGGGCAGGCGCGTGCGCACCCGCCGCAGCCGAGCGGGCAGGAGTAGCAGTGGTACTTGACCGTCTCCAGGCGGCTGATGTGCGCCGGCTCATAGACAGATTCCATGCCTCGCGCGTCCCGCGGCGCACCGCCCCAGTTTTTGATGGGACCGTCTCCGCTGGTGATGGCGAGGGAGGTATTGGCGTGGGTGCCCCATTCGCGTAACATGGAAGCGGTCAGGGCGCCGTCCATCGGCAGGACGGGCAGCCGCCCCATGAGCCGCCCGCCTGCGCCGAGAAAGCGGCCGAGTCCGGAGGGGAGCCCGACGCCGCTGCGCGCCCGCGGCAAAGCAGAGAATGTTGTCCGGGCCCAGGGGATCGGCCCCGGCGGGGATGTTCCTGTATAAATACCAGGCCGCCAGTCCCTTGCCCGCGAGGACGGCCTCATAGACCTCCGGCGGGATGGAAACGGCCTCGGCTGTGCGTGCGCTCAGATCGACACGCAGGATCTTGCCCATAAATGAAGTCATCTGCTGCAATCTCCATTTCCTTTCTTCTCAATGTGTATCATTTTTATTATTTCTGCTATAGCCTTTTATGTCGGAAGCGTCAAGGAATTCGTAAAAGGCGACGAAAGAACTTGACGCGGCAGGCAGACAATCCGTATAATATTGATGTGCCAATGAAATCTTGAATCAAGATGTGGGCTGATGCTTGGCACATCAACAATGATTTGATCGCCGTTTCGCTCGCCCCTTGACGGGACAACCGCGAAACATGGCAAAATTGCTCCCCCACAAATTCAAGAATCTATTGGGGGAGCAATAATACAGGGAGACCGCCGCATATGTGCAAAGGCTCGGCGTTTATACCATAGACAGAGAAGGTATCGACTATGTATAAAATGAACGTTAAGGGCTGGTTCAAGCACTTTGACTTTATCCTGCTTGATCTCTTTTCCCTCCTTCTTTCTTTGCTGACGGGAATCTGGGTCGTCAGGCAAAACGGGCAGACTTTTTCCGATCCCAACATCCCCGGCTTTGTTGTTCTGATACTCATGATAGATTTCGGTGTCCTGATCGCCTTTGACGGGCTCAATCGCGTGGTGACGCGCGGCTATCTTGTGGAGCTCGGCATGACGCTGCGGCATGTGCTTCTGGTGATCGGGCTGATTACGGTGGCGGTCGTGCTCCGTTCGGAAAAAATGACATACCCCGATGGCTTTTTTGTTCTGGTTTTGGTCCTCTATTTCCTTTATTCGTACGGAACGCGCATTTTCTGGAAAGGTTTTCTCCGCAGGAACCCGGCCTCAGAAAAAACGAAGAGCCCGATTTTGATCGTGACAGACAGCCGGTATGCCAGGGAGATTCTGGAGCGGATGAAATCCTATTCCTTCCTCCGCTATAAGATCATCGGCTTTGTCTTTACGGATCGGGACGCCGAGGGAGAAATGTTTGAGGACATGCCGGTAGTCGCCAATCAGGGAAACGCAGCGGACTATCTCTGCAGGGAATGGGTGGATGAGGTTCTTTTCTTCCGCTGCTCTCTGGACAACAAGACGCAGACGCTGATTGAGCAGTGCCGTCAGATGGCCCTGACAATCCATCTCTATCTCGCGGTGCAGGGAATCGATGAGAGAAAGTTGACGTTCGGATATATTGCCGGGTATGAGGTGCTGACGGTAAACATCAATTTTATGAGTCCGCTGGACGCCTTCATCAAGAGATGCTTTGACATCGTGGTCGGCTTTTTCGGCAGCCTTGCCGCGGTTGTGCTGCTGATCGTGATCGGGCCCTTTATCTATGCCGCCTCCCCCGGGCCGTTGATCTTCTGCCAGGAACGCATCGGCGAAAACGGACACAAATTCAAGATGTACAAGATCCGCTCCATGTATATGGACGCCGAGGAGAGAAAAGCGGCGCTGATGGCGGAGAGCTCCCACGCGGACGGCATGATGTTCAAAATGGATTTTGACCCCCGCGTGATCGGCAACCGCATTCTTCCGGACGGGACAAGGAAAAAGGGGATCGGCGCCTTCATCCGGGATACAAGTCTGGATGAGTTTCCCCAGTTTTTCAACGTCCTCAAGGGGGATATGAGCGTTGTGGGTACGCGCCCCCCGACGCCCGACGAATGGGAAAAATATCAGTACCGTCACAGGGCGCGCATGTCCGTCAAACCGGGGCTGACCGGTTTGTGGCAGATCAGGCCCGACAAGGACACCATGAGCTTTGACGATATTGTCGCGCTTGACACCGAATACATCGCCAACTGGGGTCTGGGTCTGGATCTCAGAATTGTGATAGAGACGGCGAGAAAATTCCTGCACGGACTGTTATTCGGAAAGAAGAAGAAAAAAGAAACAGAGCACAGCGACGAGACAGCGGCAACCAGACAATAAAAGCAGCAGGCATATCGCCCATTATAAAGGCGGTATGCTTGCTGCTTTTTTCCGTTTTGCTGTATTATTCCGTGATGGCCCAGACACGGGCGGGCAGGCCGGTCGCGCCTTCAAAGCGCGGCCAGGCGGCAAACAGAATCGCCCCGGCGGGAGCTACCTGATCCAGATTGCACAGCACCTCGATCTGCAGCTTGCCCTTGGAGAGGACATAGCGCTCGCACGCGAGATCGCCGGCTTTCGCCGCTTCCGCCGAAGCGTCCGTATCCAGCGTCTCATGCCCGTTGGCAGCGGCATTGCGCACCTCATAGATGTATTTGAGCGCATCCAGCGACCAGCCGGGGAAGTTTTCGCTTCCGTCCCCGGCAATGCCGGAAAGGGCGTTCATATCGGGCCAGCGCTTCGACCAGTCCGTTCTCAGGGCGACGAACGCGCCGTCGGGGATGGCGCCGTATTTGGCCTCATAAGCCTTGATATCGTCCGCTGTGACGGCATAGTGCGGATCCTGCGCCACCTTGTCCGTGATGTCGATCACGCACAGCGGGTACATCATATTGTCCGTTCCAAAGTCCTCGGACAGCGGCGCATCCTTGATAAAGTGCCCGGGGAAGTCGATGTGCGTGCCGAACTGACCGGGGAACTGGAAGGTCTGGATCAGGCACTCCAGCATGGGGTTGCCCCAGTCAAAGACCGTCGTGCAGAGCTTTACCGAGCCTTCGGGGATTCCGGCCCAGAACGGGCTGCTGTTGTTCAGTGAGTGTGAAAGCTCGACAACGCGGTATTTCTTCAATTCGTCCAAAGTGTTCCAGAGTTTGTACATAGAGTGCGCCTCCCTGTCAATGATTGCCGATCCGGGTTTTCTCTTCGGCAGCATCATGATACCACACAGCCGCATGTGATGTCTACAGGTTTTACGCCTGATCCGGGCTCTATGTCTCCGGCAGCTCTTCCGTCGAGCGCCGACAGTCGGAGCCGGTCAGAACAGTTTTATCGGTCATCAGGCGTCAGCGCCGCACGAAGCAATCCATCTCTTTTTGCAGGAGACGAAACACATTCGCGACCAGATACCCGTCGGCGATGGCGTGATTCAGGCGCACGGTGACCGGCATGAGCAGGCTGCCGTTTTCCTCGCGATATCTCCCCCAGTTGACAAGGGGCGCGAAAAACAGGAAGCCGTCCGGCAGCTCAAGGTTCATCGAATCGTAGGAGAGCCAGGAGATATACGACGCGTCAAACCAGTTGGGGTGATTTGCCATATCCAGCCCGTATTCCCGCGTTTTCTTGGCGTCCTCCAGATCCTTCATGGCGTTTGCGTAAAACGTGTCATAGTCCTCGCAGTATGTCGTGTACACGGGGCTGCACGTCTCGGTATCCTCGTGAAAGACGTACTGCGTAGGGTTGATCACATCATAGCAGATCAGTTCGTCCGTCTGCCACAGGTAGCCCATCCTGTAATCCTCCCGGGAATTGAGAACCTTCGACAGGATATACAGGAAATTGAGATAGAATTTCGTCCCTGTTTTCCGGGAATACGCCGCAAGCTCCGTCACGTCGATCCGCGCCGTCATGGATGTGGAGCATTTGCAGTCCTCGGAGAAGTGCCGGAACATGCCTTTACGATAGTATGTCTCTCTGTCAATCACCTTATAGTTCATTTTGTTTACCCTCACATATGATGGATTACCGCCTGTGATAAACGGGTTTGCCCGAAACAGGCCATGGAGGCGGCAGTACGCGTACAGTCCGGCAACCCGGTCGATCCTGAATCCCGCTTCGGTAAAATACCCCCTCGGTTTCCCGAGGGGGCGCTGTTGATTATGCTTTTTGAGGGAATCGCTGATTAAATCGACGTGTGCAGACTGGCGAGTGGATTTTTCGTCTGACGAAGCCTGAAAAGTGACGGAATACTTTGTGTATTTCGAGCTTTTCAGGCAAAGACAGGCGGAAAATTCGCCGTCTGGATGTGCGCGGGGATTTATTCAGCGTTTCCTTAGGATTATTCGTAGAGGGCCTTGAGCTTCGTGAGGTGATCGTAGCGCTTCTTGGCCTCTTCCTCGTTCTCGGTGAAGAGTCTCTCGGCTCTCTCCGGGAACTCGCGGGTCAGTCTCGAGTAGCGTGCCTCGTTCATCAGGAACTCGCGGTAACCGCCCGCAGGCTCCTTGCTGTCGAGGGTAAAGGGCTTGTCTGCATCGGGATTGAAGCGGAACAGGTTCCAGTAACCGCACTTGACGGCCTTCTCCATCTCCTTCTGGCAGTTGGTCATGCCG
>ONVI01000057.1 GCA_900321275.1 uncultured Eubacteriales bacterium
CCCCAGAACGTCGACTGGAATCTCTCGAGGGCGCTGTATAACGACGCGCTCATCTACGCGGAGGGAGAGCTGAACATCGACGGAAACGCTTGGGTCAGTCCGCGGGACAACCCGGCAAAGTACGGGGTGTATGTGAAGGGCGGGCCGGTGACCTTCAAGGCGGACAGCAATCTGTCCTTCAGGGCCGGCGATTACGGGATCTATGCGCCCGACGGATTGAAGATCGAAAATGTAAAAGCGCTCGGCTTTACTGCCGGGGAAGACGGCACCGGAGTCTATTTCGGGGACAAGCCCCCCGTCGTCGATGAGAACGTCGCCCTGAAAACCCCCGAGTACGGCAAAGCGGGCAGCGGCGCGATCGTGGACAAGGACGGAAAAAACGCAGCGGCAGTCAGTTTCGTGCGCGGGCTTACCCTCAGCTTTGACGCGTCCGGCGCCGCCGATACCCCGGCACCCATGAAGGGCCTTGTCAAGAATAGAGAGTACACGCTGCCCGAAGGGAAGCCCAGACGCCAGAATTATGACTTTCTTGACTGGGACATTGAAGGGACCCTGTACGATGCGGGCATGAGCTTTGCCATCAGCAAGGACACCACCGCGGCTGCCGTATGGCAGGAGCATGCCCACAACTGGAAAGCGCCGGTGTGGGAATGGAAGCAGGACGAGAGCGGGCGCATGCTGGCGACGGCGCAGTTCGTCTGCTCCGAGTGCGATGAGTTCACCCAGGTCGCCGCGTCCGTCTTTGCCAGCACGACGGAGGCTTCCTGCGAGAAGCCGGGCAGCATCCGCTATCTTGCCAGCGTGCGCGCCTTCGGCGGGGAAAACGGCGAGTATAACGATACCAAAATCGTCACGCTCCCGGCCCTCGGCCACAAGTGGGGCGAGTGGACGGTCACGAAGGAGGCCACCACCGAGGACCCCGGCGAGATGATGCGCGTGTGCGCAAACGACTCCACCCACGTCGAGCATAAGCTCATCCCTCAGCTTCACACCCACAGCCTGATCAAAATGGCGCGCGTCGAACCCGTCTGCGTGAAAGAGGGCAATATCGAATGCTGGATGTGCACCGGCTGCGGCGAGTATTTTGCGGACGCGGAAGGAAAGACCCCGATCGAGAAGGAGTCGGTGATCCTCCCGGCCACGGGAACGCATCAGCCGGTAGCTACCACGACCGTGACACAGGAAGCCACCTGCACCGAGCGCAGGGAATACCAGTACCGGGTACGCTGCAAGGACTGCGGTCAGCTGCTCGAGGGCCGCAATGGCTGGGACTTCCCCCTCGGCCACGACTGGGGAGATTGGACCGTGACCAAAGAGGCCACCGAAACGCAGGAGGGCGAAGAGAGCCGCGTATGCAGGCGCGACCCCTCCCATGTTGAAAGGCGCGTCATCCCGATTAAGGCGCATGTCCACAATCTTAGCAAAACGGAGGCCGCCGCGGCGTCCTGCACGGAGCCCGGCAATATCGCGTACTGGACGTGCCAGGGCTGCGGCAGGCTCTTTGCGGACAATGCCGGGACCCGGGAGATCACCCAGAGCGAGACCGTGATCGAAACCCTCGGCCACAAGGCCGAAGACGAGTGGACCGTCGTCGGAGTCACGAAGCAGCCTGCCTGCACCGAGCAGGGCGCTGAGCGCGTGCAGCTCAAGTGCGCACGCTGCGGGGAGGTCCTGAGCACCCGTGACCGGACTATCCCTTCTCTCGGCCACGACTGGGGCGCGTGGGAGACGATCAGCGCGGCAACCGAGGATAAGGAGGGCAGCGAGCAGCGCGTCTGCGCGCATGACGAAAGCCACATCGAGCAGCGCGCCATCCCCAGAAAACCGCATGTCCACAGCCTGCAAAAGATCGCGGCCGCCGCCCCCACCTGCACCGCGCCCGGCAACAGCGAATACTGGACCTGCTCCGGCTGCGGCAGACGTTTTGCGGACGCGGAGGGCAAGAACGAGATCGAAGAGGCCGACACCGTGATCCCCGCGACCGGCCACCACGCTGAGGACGAATGGACCGAGGCGGTGGTCACCGCGGCCACCTGCCTGGGCACGGGCCGCAAAGAACTGACCCTTTTCTGCCGCGAATGCCGGGAGATCCTGAGCAGCCGCAGCGTGAGCATCCCCGCCCTCGGCCACGACTGGGGAGACTGGACCGTGACCAAAGAGGCCACCGAAACGCAGGAGGGCGAAGAGAGCCGCATATGCAGGCATGATCCCTCCCATGTTGAGACGCGCATTGTCACGCCGACCGAGCATACGCACGACCTGCAGCGTATATCGGAGAAAGAGCCCACCTGCAAAGAGGACGGAAATATCACGTACTGGAAGTGCCAGAGCTGCGACAAGCTCTTTGCGGACGGAAGCGGGACCCGCGAGATCACCCGGAGCGAGATCAAGATCGAAGTCCTCGGCCACAAGGCTGAAGACGAGTGGACCGTCGTCGGAGTCACGAAGCAGCCTGCCTGCACCGAGCAGGGCGTCGAGCGCGTGCAGCTCAAGTGCGCACGCTGCGAGGAGGTCATGAGCACCCGTGACAGGACAATTCCCGCGCTTGGCCACGACTGGGGCGCGTGGACCGTGACGAAAGCGGCCACCGAGACGCAGGAAGGCAGCGAGCAGCGCGTCTGCGCGCATGACGAAAGCCACATCGAGACCCGTGCGATCCCGCGGCTGCAGCATATCCACAGCCTGCAAAAGACCGCGGCTACCGCCCCCGCATGCACCGCGCCCGGCAACAGCGAATACTGGACCTGCACTGGCTGCGGCAGGCTCTTTGCGGACGCGGAAGGCAGGAACGAGATCAACGAGGCCGACACCGTGATCCCCGCGAACGGCCACACAGCCGAGACCGAATGGAGCGAGAAGGTGGTCGTCGGGGCCAGCTGCCTGGGCACGGGCCGCAAAGAACTGACCCTTTTCTGCCGTGACTGCCGGGAGATCCTGAGCATCCGCAGCGTAAGCATCCCCGCCTTGGGACACGACTGGGGCGAGTGGACCGAGACCAAAGCCGCCACAGAGACGGACAGCGGCATCGAAACGCGCACATGCACGCGCTGCGCCAGGACCGAGGAGCGTGTCATCCCGAAGCTTGAACACATCCACTACCTGGAAGAAACGGAAGCCGCCGCGCCGTCCTGCACGGAGTCAGGCAATATCGCGTACTGGATGTGCGAGGGCTGCGGCCTGATCTTCTCCGATGAAAACGCTCAGCACAAGACGAACTACGAAAACGTCGCGATCCCGGCGCTTGGACATAGCGCGGAAGAAATCTGGCGGCCCACCGGCGAGCGGACGGACCCGGACTGCACCACGCCCGGTGAAGAAAGCTTTGAACGCTGCTGCTCGCGCTGCGGCAGGGTCATTGAGACCAAAACCGAGATCATCCCGGCCACCGGTCATCTCTGGGGCGCGTGGGAGACGATCAGCGCGGCCACCGAGACGCAGGAGGGCAGCGAGCAGCGCGTCTGCGCGCATGACGAAAGCCACATCGAGACCCGCGCCATCCCCAGAAAACCGCATGAACACAGCCTCCAAAAGACGGCGGCCGCCGCCCCCACCTGCACCGCGCCCGGCAACATCGAATACTGGACCTGCCTTGGCTGCGGCAGGCGCTTTGCGGACGCAGCGGGCAAAAACGAGATCGAAGAGGCTGACACCGTGATCCCCGCGAACGGCCACACAGCCGAGACCGAATGGAGCGAGACGGTGGTCATCGAAGCCGGCTGCCTGGGCACGGGCCGCAAAGAACTGACGCTTTTCTGCAGCGAATGCGGAGAGATCCTGAGCACCCGCAGCGTGAGCATCCCCGCCCCGGGCCATGACTGGGGCGCGTGGATCGAGACCAAAGCCGCCACAGAGACGGACAGCGGCATCGAAACGCGCACATGCGCGCGCTGCGCCAGGACCGAGGAGCGTGTTATCCCAAAGCTTGAACACCGCCACGACCTGGCTAAAACGGAGGCCGCCGCGGCGTCCTGCACGGAGTCCGGCAATATCGCGTACTGGACGTGCCTGGGCTGCGGTCTGATCTTCTCCGATGAAAACGCTCAGAACGAGACGAAGTACGAAAACATCGTGATCCCGGCGCTTGGACATAGCGCGGAAGAAAGCTGGCGTTCCACCGGCAAGCGGACGGAACCGGACTGCACCACACCCGGAGAGGAAGACTTTGAACGCCTCTGCACCCGCTGCGGCAGGGTCGTTGAGACCAAAACCGAGATCATCCCGGCCACCGGCCATCTCTGGGGCGCGTGGGAAACTCTCAGCACGGCTGCCGAGGACAAGGAGGGCAGCGAGCAGCGCGTCTGCGCGCATGACGTGAGCCACATCGAGCACCGCGTCATCCCCAGAAAGCCGCATGAACACCGCCTGACGAAGACCGAGGCTACGGAGCCTGGCTGTGAAACCCCGGGCAACAGCGAATACTGGACTTGCCCTAGCTGCGGCAGGATCTTCGCCGATGCAGAGGGCAAAAACGAGATCACAGAGGCAGACACCGTGATCCCCGCGACCGGCCGCCACACGCCAAAGGCCGAGTGGGATCTGGCAGGCAGCCTTGCCCCCGCGTGCGAGACCGAGGGCCTTGACAGCTATGAAAAGCACTGCTCGGTCTGCGGCGCGCTGCTTGAGACGCGCACGGAGCGCGTCCCCGCCCTCGGCCACGCCTGGGGCGCCTGGACCGTGACCAAAGCCGCCACAGAGAAAGACAGCGGCATCGAAACGCGCACATGCGTGCGCTGCGGCAAAGCCGAGCAGCATGTCATCCCGAAGCTTGCACACCGTCACAGCATGACGAAGGTCGACGCCGTGGAGCCCACGTGTACGGAAACCGGCAGCATCGCATACTATCACTGCTCAGCCTGCGGCAGGCTCTTTGCCGACGCGGCGGGCAAAAGCGAAATCTATGAAAGCGACATCCTCCTTCCCGCAAAAGGCCACAGAAGTGAGAGCGGATGGCAGTTTGACGCCATCACCAAGGAACCCGGTTGCACCGACCAGGGCTTTAAGCGCATGAAGCTATACTGTTCGGACTGCGGGGAGGAGCTCTCCACCCGCGGCGAGAGCATCGCGCCCATCGGTCACGACTGGGGCGACTGGGAAACTGCGCTTGAACCCACCGAAACACAGGAGGGCAGACAGGTCCGCGTCTGCCTCAACGACGAGCGCCATGTAGAAGAGCGCGCGCTCCCGATCCTCACGCATACCCATACCCTGACGGAGATCCCCGGGAAGGAAGCCTGCTGTGTTGAACCCGGCAGCAGCGCCTTTTACCGGTGCACCGGCTGCGGACTGTACTTTGCCGACGCCGCCGGGACACAGCCCGTCGAGCCCGAAGACATGACGATCGAAGCCCTCGGCCATACCGCGGGGGCGTGGAGCGAGGGAACGGTCGAGAAAAACGCCGCGTGCACCGAGATCGGCATCCGCTCCTATACCCTGAGCTGCGCCCGCTGCGGCGAAACACTCACCACCCGCACCGAACGTATCCCCGCCCTCGGCCACGCCTGGGGCGAATGGGTCACCGATACCCCCGCCACGGAAGACGCGGAGGGCACTGAGATCCGAATCTGCGCCCATGACGAGAAGCATATCGAAACGCGCACCACGCCCAGACTCCCGCACATCCACCACATAGAGAAGGTGCCCGGCAAAGCGCCCGGGTGCGTGGACCCCGGCAGCATCGAATATTGGACCTGTACCGGCTGCGGCAGGCTCTTTGCCGACGCGGAAGGGAATACAGAAATCGGTCCCGGCGAGCTCATCCTCCCGCCGAAGGGCCACAGCGCCGCGGAAGAATGGATCAGTGAAAAAGAAGATCCCGACTGCACCACGCCGGGCTATGCCCGCTTTACGCTGCACTGCGTCGACTGCGGTGAGATCCTCAGCACCCGCGGCAGTGCGATCCCCGCCCTCGGCCACGCCTGGGGCGCGTGGGAAACCGTCAAGGCGCCCACCGAGGCGGAAGATGGGGAAGAACAGCGCATCTGCCTGCATGACCCCGCGCATGTCCAGACCCGCGCCATCCCGGCCCTGGGCCACACCCATACCATGACGCTGGTCCCGGAAAAGGCGGCAGGCTGCACGAAAGAAGGCAGCCGGGCCTATTACCTGTGCTCAGGCTGCGGCCTGTGCTTTGAAGACGAGCAGGGCAAGAACTGGATCGCCCCCGAGGATACCGTGATCGCGCCCCTCGGACACAGGGCCGGAGCCTGGAAGGAAGAGAGCCGTACCGCCCCTGGCTGCACGCAGCCCGGCGTGAAAACGCTCGCGCTGCATTGCGCGGCCTGCGATACGGTCCTCACAACGCGCAGCGAGATCATCCCCGCCCGCGGTCATGACTGGGGAAGCGCGACTTACCTCTGGTCCGACGATTTGAGCATCGTGATCGCCGAGCGCCTGTGCAGAAACGACCCGAGCCATATGCAGCAGGAGATCTGCGACGAGATCGAGATCGAAACTGCGGTTCCGGCGGGCTGTGAGGACGAAGGCGCGGAGCTGTACCGGGCCAAGTTTGAAAACCCTGCCTTTGATTCCGAGAAGACACGCACCATCCCCGCCATCGGTCACAAGTGGGGCGAGTGGACAGTCACCAGAGCCGCCACCGAGACGGAGGACGGCGAGCAGACGCGCGTATGCGAAAACGACTCCGCCCATGTTCAGACCGCCGTCATCCCGAGCCTCACCCATGTGCACAAGCTGACAGCCGTCCCGGAAAAGGAGCCCGGCTGCACGGAGGAAGGAAACATTGCATACTGGATCTGTGAAAGCTGCGACCGCATCTTCACCGATGCGGAAGGAGAGAACGAGGTCGATCCCGTGCATGAAGACTCGATTTTCCTGCCCCCCCTCGGCCACGACTGGCAGCAGAACGAGGATGTCGCGTGGACGGACGACCATTACAGCGCTCTTCTCCACTTCGTCTGCAGGCGTGACCGGAGCCACACCCGCGAGGTCCTGGCCGAGGCACAGACCCAGCCCAAGATCAAACTGCCGACCAAAGAAGCCGACGGCAGCGTGACCTCTACGGTGACGGCGGACTTCGAGGGAAGAACCTATACGGAGCAGCGGCGCGATCCCATCGCACGCCCGGGCTACACCTACACCGAGGAGACGAAAAAGTGGACCCGGGGCAGCGGCAAGAGCGCCGTCTTCCGCGTCGCGCGCGGCGACGGCAGCGACGACCTCAATCACGATAAGCTGACCATGACGCTCTTCACAGGCATCGAGATCGACGGCAAGAGCGTCGCGGCGGAGAATTATTCAGCCGTGAAGGGCAGCGTGATCTTAACGCTCAAGAGCACGTATCTCGAAACCCTGTCCGTCGGCGAGCACAGCCTTACCACAAACTTCGGCGACGGCGCAGTTACCACGCGCTTCCTTGTCACGACAGAGCCGGACGTGCCTACGGTACCGCCTACAGTGCCTCCCACGGTACCGCCTACAGTGCCTCCCACGCTGCCTCCCACGCTGCCTCCCATGCTGCCTCCCACGATACCGCCCGCGGTGCAGCCTTTTGTACCATCCACGGTGAGGCCCGGGGTCTTTCCCGAATATCCCGACTATGTCGTCTATGATCCCGTGACTGGCGGCACGAGGACATCGGTCTATCAGCCGACCACCGCCCCGCGCACCGGCGACGAAAGCAAGCTCGGCTTCTGGGGCGTATGCGCCCTGATGTCCGGCACGTTGGCACTCTGCTGCGCGCAGTACATGCTCCGCAGGCACAAAAGACACGGTGTAATAAAACCGCAATATACGGCGAAGCAGGCCGGTTGATGCTACAGTTTGCCGGGAAAAGCATGATTGAAAGGATTGAGCTTGCTTTTGACAAGCTATGGCAAACGATGAAAAGGAAAGCTCGCAAAGCCGCTTGACAGCAAGACTTTTCAATGATAAGCTGTGCCAGACAATCGAGGTATAATAAAAAACAAATCATAATCAGCAGGTCGTGTGTTTGATTCACATTACCGGCTACAGAAGCCTCGAAGTATTCTGCTTCGGGGCTTTTGTAATAACAACTGCACAAAAAATGGAGTAATACCATGGCATATGATTTTTATGTGCGTAAAAAGCAGGATCTGATCGACGCGGTAGAGACCTTCGGCATCGTGCCGTACTTGGCTTTTCATGCTTGATCTGTGAAAGCCAATTGTTATGGGCGACAAGCATCCGGTAGTGGGGTCCTTCTTCACTGAAAAGAACAATCCACCGATTGGTGGGCTGTATTTTTTCCGTTATGGAGAACGGTCCGGGGCAATGCAACCGGCCTATCAAGCGCAGCGCACCGCAAGGCGGGTCGAATTGTCTCTATTCGCTGACGGTATCGCTGAACTGGACCATCGTGCGGTTATAGCCTGTCGTTGTGAGATACACTTTTTCCTGATGGACGGCCATCATTCTGCTGAGAACATAGCTGCTGAACCCGTCGACCCGCATATTCTGATCCGTGTCGTCGAATATTTCTCCGTTGTCACGTTCAATCAGCCGGACGCTATTCTTGTCGAACAGCAGGGATAGCTCAACTTGAAGCTGCCTTTTGCGCGTTTTGTTCTTCTCAAGCGCAGTAAGCAAAATTTCCTCGGTGAATAATGCCGCATGATTAGCCATTTCCTTGGCGTGTCCGCGCTCCGCGATCGCTTTGCTTACAAGAGCAGAAAGCCGGGCACAGCTTTCAGGCTTCAGCACATCCTCCAATATGACGATGTCATTGCCGTCTTCCTCCAGGAGATAGGGATAGCGTTTTGCACCGTAGCGCAGGCGGATATAGAGCAGGGTGAGAATCGTCGCCAGCAGCGGCGAAATGGCAAAAGCGGCCCACATCCCGTCCTCGCCCAGCAGCACGGAACCAAGGAGCGGCAGAAAAGTGTACAGCAGCCCGTCCTTAAGAACGATAATGCCGGCGGACAGCGCAACATGATCCACGACCAGGTAGTACGCGGACAGCAGCGAAATCAGGCTGCAAAAAACCAATCCCATGGAAACAATGCGCAGCGCATGCATAGACGCCCTCAGCGCAGAGCCGTCTCGAAGGCCGAAGAGAAAGCAGAACTGCTCGGCAAAGAGGAAGACGAACGCATTTGCAAGCAGGCCTTCGAGGATGGCGGCTTTCCACGCGATGCGAATGAGGCGGCGAACCATCACGTGGTTCTTTTCTCCCAGATAGATTTCCATCAGTGGCTGTACCGCCATGCCGACCCCATCCAGCACGATATCAAATTCAAGCAGGCCCATAATCACCGCTAGCGTTATTTCCCCCATGTCGCCGTAGCGGGTGGAAACATGCCCGATCATGACGTAATCCATGGCGGCCCAGCAGAAGAAGATGATGGCGTCTACGATGCTGTATCGCACGGCCTGCGCGAGGTCTGCAAACGAGAAATGCCAGACGAAATGCAGCGTATTGGCTTTCAGGAAGAAGTGCCGGCATACGATGAGAATTCCGAGCGCATTTCCGATGATCGTCCCCAGAATAATGCCGTCCATCCCGAGATGCCGCACCAGCAGGATGGAAAACAGGATATTTCCGCCGATCTGAAAGGCGTAAGAGAGATTCGTGCTCGTCTCATCGCCATCCGTGTAAACCAGCTTCGTCACAAAAGAATTCATGATGAACAGTATTGCATTCAGCGGCATCCAGCGATAATAAGCGGAGGCAAGCGTATATACTTCGCCTGTGATCTCGTTTGTGCTGAAATAGATGTCCCGGCATGCCGCAAGCAGGAAGGCCGTGACAGCAGAGAGTACGATGCTCAGCAGCAATCCCTGTCCGAAAAATTCATCCGCCCGACGCTTCCGCATAGCACCGATCTCGCGGCTGTAGATTATGCCCGTGCCGATGGATATGATGGTTGAGAAAAAGCTCACAATACCTGTAACCGGCGTAACAGCATTGATCGCTTCGACACCCGCCGTACCGATGAACATACCCGCTATGATGTTATCAGACAGAAGCATGATATAGATAATTGCCAAAGTGAGCGTACTGGCTGACAACATAGAGCGGAATTTTCTCTCACAAAAGCTGCTTTTTTCCATCTCTCATCTCCGATTTATCTTAGCGAATTCCAGAAAATCAGTCACTGTGCAAAACCCCCGCCTGTATCAGAGGCGCAGTCTGAACTGCGGCGGTACAGCGTGACGGAGCACATTCAGCAATAATATAACATGCGAAAAACGATTGTCAACTTCTGATACAAGATGAGAATATGATGATTCCTCGGCAGTTGGTACCATCTGGGGACTGGATAAAAGAGCCGTTCTGTGCTAAATTACGCTATGTCACCAAACAATATAGAGCTCGATCTGATCTTGAAGATGAGACCACGCAGACAGTGCCGATGACAAAACCTTTGTGAAGAATCCAGATCGTTCCGGCCAGGATGGGAAGCTGTTTATGGCGTGCAAAGGATAGAAAGTGCATGCTCACAAGGATGAAGGGATGTAAATCAACATGTTGAAACGGCAAAATGTCACTACCAGACCCGTAAGGTTTTTCCCGATCTTTACGGCTGCGACGCTGTCAGTATTGATTGACAGCATCCGGCTTCTTGTCAATGAAACGGTCGTCGGAAACCTGTTTGACGATGTTGCTTTCGGTGCGATCAATCTGGTGGAACCCTATATGATACTGGTAGAGTTTTTCTCTTACCTGATCTGCGTCGGAGGAACAGCGATGCTCGTCCGAGCGCGGGGCGCAAAAAAGCCAGAGGAGATGCGGAAGCTTTTCAACCATTGCGTGACCTGCTGCCTGATGATCGGGCTGTTTTTCTTCGTGGTTTTTTCCCTTTTCGATGAATGGTTTGTGTCCCTGGTGACCCAGAACAGCGCCGCACATCCGTATACGCTGGAAGCTTTCTACTGGGAGCGCTTCTACCTGCTGCTGCTTCCGCTGTATGTCTTTCTGTTTACATATGTCCTGTATTTCGACGGCGCCCTTGTGGATTCTGTCACCATGGTGTTCATGACGATTGTCGATACGGGGCTTTCCGTTTATCTCGGGCGCAGAATGGGCATCGGAGGAGTCACCTGCGCTACGTTTATTGCCCATTGTCTGTCCGTTCTTATCCTGAGTCTTTTCGTCATTGCAAAGCACAGAGCTTTTACTTATCGGCCGTATGTAAACCTCGACTATATCAAATCGCTCACGCCTCTCGGCATACCGGAGAGCTGTTTCTTCCTGTCTCTTGTCATTATGGAAGGCGGCGTCAATGCTTTGGCGCTGAAGCATTATTCGATTCGGGGCGTCGCCGTCGCCGCGGTGGTAATCAATCTTTACGAGATCGTTGCCTATGTATCCGAGGGTATCAGTGAATATGAGACGGTAGCGATAAACTGGGCTCTGGGCGATCAGAAACGGGAAGAGCTGAGATACGGGATGCGCATCACATTCCGGGCCGTACTGATCGAAAGCGTTGTTTTTTCATTGCTGTTTCTTTTCACTGCTCCGCTGATCGTCGGGATCTTTGATATCGATGATCCCGAAACGGCAAAAGCCGCCATAACGGCAATCCGCATCCTCGCGCTGTCTCCCCTCGCTGTCATTATTGCGCGTGTCACGGCAGTTTTCCATCAATACACGAAGAAACTCGTGCAGGCAGTTCTGATCTGGATATTCTGCCTGGGGCTGGTTCCGCTCCTGCTCGCCGCATTGCTGGGCGGCATCTCTCTTGAGGGCTTGGTTTGGGGTATCGCGCTGGGGCCGGTGATCCCGACAGCGCTGATGTGGATATTCCCCATAAAGCACAAAAAAGCTGCGTCCATTGATCTGCGGCGGACAACGGTCGTTTTCAGTGACGAGTCTTCCGATCATTCTTCTGTGGCAATCCGATAATAGAAAAAGCGGCATACAGCTTGACCTGATCTGCTGCTGTGTTATGTAAACTTGTTTTCTTCCACCATTGTTCGCCCGTCCCATTGGGCTGCTTGTTTGATAAAAGGGCGCTGTCTTCACAGTTGTGAGACAGCGCCCTTTGTCAAAACAAGGGGAAAGCTCCTGACGCTCAGTGCTGACCGTGCAGGGGGTAATGGATATGCAGCAGCTCATGCGCGCGGCCCTTCAGCAGCTCGTCGTAGACATAGCCGAGAGCCGGGTTCTGCTGTGGGATCTTGAGTTCGCAGGCTTCGTCCGCCTTGAAGATGGCGTCCATGCGCTCACGTTTGCGCGCGTTCGAGGCGGGGGCTGACCGCCGCAGCCGATGCAGCCGTTGGGGAAGGCCATGACCTCGATGAAGTCAAAGTACTCTTCGCCGCTCTGCACTTTCTCAATGAGCTTATCCGCGTTGCCGAGACCGTTGGCCACCGCAATCTTGAGCGTCAGATCGGATGCTGCTCCTTCAGATACTGCCTTCTCATGCGTCCATACTTGCCGATGGATTCGCTATCCTGAATCACAAGGTTCGGAATCAGGGTTCCGTTGACCTCCATGTAGCTTCCGCCAAGTGCCTCAAACGCTGATTTTTCCACGGTTTTTCCTCCTGTTTTTTGACCCTTATTTTGACCCTTTATAGACTGGAAGCAGTGGAAACCTTGGTTCTAACAGGTACATAAAAACGCCGATTTTATACTAAATAACGCCTTTTAACACTAGAAAAAGTACAATGGATTTGCTGCCAGCAATTCAAATCCCTCCTTCTGCGCCAGCAAAAACCCTGTAATCTCAACGGTTACAGGGTTTTTTTGCTGCCCTTTGACCCTTTATGAGCCGTAAAACGAAAGAGTACTTTTTCATTTCTTATATTGAGTTGTGCGTTTTTTCAAGTATAATTGATATT
>ONVI01000099.1 GCA_900321275.1 uncultured Eubacteriales bacterium
TGAGACGCCCGATTTCCGTCTGTGACGCGCGCGGCGGCGTGCTGCGCCTGGTCTATCAGATCAAGGGGGAGGGCACCCGGATCATGTCGGAGATGTTGCCCGGCTGTCTTGTGGACGTGCTCCTGCCACTTGGCAACGGCTTCTCCGTCGGAAGGGGCAAAAAATACGCCCTCATCGGCGGAGGCATCGGCGTGCCTCCCATGCTCTATACCGCCGCGCAGTGCGACAGTCCCCTCGTGATCACCGGCTTCCGCAATAAGGAGCTTGTGATCCTGCAGGACGACTTCGCTGACGCGGGCGCCGAGGTCGTGCTCGCCACCGATGACGGCAGTGCGGGTCAGAAGGGCTTTGTCACCGACGTGCTCCGCGCGAGGATCGCCGAGGTGGACGAGGTCTGCGCCTGCGGCCCCACACCCATGCTCAGGGCGATCGCGCAGGTCTGCGCGGAATTCGGCAAGCCCTGTCAGATCTCGCTCGAGGAGCGTATGGCGTGCGGCATCGGCGCGTGCCTGGTGTGCGCCGTGAAGGTGCGCAAAAACGGGGAGGAGATCATGCAGCACGTCTGCAGGAACGGCCCCGTATTCAACGCGGAGGAGGTAGTGTTCCATGGCTGATTTATCCGTAAAGGTGGCGGGCGTTTCGTTCGCCAACCCCCTGATCGCCGCCTCGGGCACCTTTGGCTTCGGCAGGGAGTACGGCGAGTTTTACCCGCTCTCAAAGCTGGGCGGCATCTCCTGCAAGGGCATCACCCTGCAGAGGCGAGACGGCAATCCGCCGCCGCGTATCGCGGAGACCCCCTCGGGAATCCTCAACGCCGTCGGCCTGCAGAATCCCGGCGTCGATGTATTCATCAATGACGACCTCCCGTGGCTGAAGCAGCAGAACACCGTCGTCATCGCCAACATCGCGGGCAACACCGTCGAGGACTACTGCGCCATGGCGGAGAAGCTCAGCGAAACCGACGTGGACATGATCGAGCTGAACATCTCCTGCCCCAACGTCAAGAGCGGCGGCGTACAGTTCGGCACAAGCTGCGAGTCAGTAGGTCAGATCACGCGCGAGGTGAGAGCACACTGCAAAAAGCCCCTCATCGTAAAGCTCAGCCCCAACGTAACCGACATCGCAGAAATCGCGAGAGCAGCGGAGAGCGCGGGCGCTGACGCGATTTCAATGATAAACACACTCACGGGTATGCGTATAGATATCAACACAGCGCGTCCGATTATCCGAAACAACACGGGCGGAATGAGCGGTCCCGCAGTTTTCCCCGTGGCAGTCCGTATGGTCTGGCAGGTCGCGAATGCCGTCAAAATCCCGATAATCGGAATGGGCGGTATTTCAAAATGGCAGGACGCTGTTGAAATGCTTATGGCAGGCGCTTCGGCGCTTCAGATTGGCACGGTGCTCTTTAACGACCCGTACGCTCCCGTAAAGATTAACGAGGGCTTGAACAGGTTCCTCGACGAAAAAGGAATGACTTCGGTTACTCAGCTTACAGGCGCTGTACAGCCGTGGTAATGGGGTATTGATATGATTATTCTATCGGTAGATTTAGGAAAAGCGCGCACAGGGCTTGCGGTGTCCGATGTTTCGGAAACTCTCGCTTCACCTCTGGCGCAGATACATGAAAAAAATCCTTCGGCGCTTCTCGATAAGGTATCAAACGTAGCCATAGCAAGAGGCGCGGAGCTGATTGTCGTCGGACTCCCCAAGAATATGGACGGAACCGAGGGCGACTCAGCCAAGTCGGCGCGTGAATTCGCCGCCGCTCTCAAGGAAAAAACAGGTATAATCGTGCGTATGCAGGACGAGCGCGGCACCACAATAACCGCCCACAACCTGCTTAACGCCACAAATACACGGGGTAAAAAGCGCAAGAACGTGGTCGACTCGGTAGCTGCCACAATCATTCTTCAAAACTACCTCGACTCTCAGAATCCCACCAAGTAAATCATTTATATATTTAGAAGTTATGAAAGGATGATTATTATGAAAAAATGGAAGCTGTCCTTAGTCTCGCTTTCACTTACGCTCGCGCTTTTGCTCACAGCG
>ONVI01000046.1 GCA_900321275.1 uncultured Eubacteriales bacterium
TTCGCTCAGATACAGGCCATCCGCGGAAGAAAACACATAAATCAGGCAGTCGTACGTTGCCGACGCATATTCGGCTGTTTTCGCGCTTGTCGCCGTCACGGTCGCCTCGCCTTCCTGCAATGCGGTAAGGAGCCCGTCGGCGCTTATACTCAGCACCTCGGGATCGCTGCTGCTGTAGGTAACCTGAAGCTGAGGATAATTCACAAACGGTTTCCATTCGTGCGTATTGCCGACATGCAGAGACTGGATGTCTGATTCACTGCTTATCTCCGGCGCTTCGCCGGTGGAGGTCTCGGCGTATGCAGGGAAAGAAGAAGCAAGCATTACCAGGACAAGCAATGCAGAAAGCAATCGTTTTATTGAAGAATGGGTTAAGATGTTTCTTTTCATATGATTCCTCTTCAAGATCAAGTCTTAATCATGAAATAACATGATGTTTCTGAACGGTTGAAGATCCTGCAAAAATATGTTTTAAGCCTGGGTCACTCTGGCAATCAATTCTGTCATATAGACGCATCCATAGAGCCAGTTGGCGAGCCTGTACGTTGGGTCCTTGTCTTCGCTGTCGGCGGAATATGTGTTTTCCGACAACATTTGCAGTTCTTCTGAATAGCTGCCGGGTGCATCAGGAACGGACACTGTTGCCGTCAGCATCCTGAACAAGGTTTCCGAGCCGAGGAGAAGCTGGTCCTCAACACTTTCGGTGCCGGACTTGTCGGCCTCGTTAAAAGCATTCAATTCCGCTTCGATCTGTTTGACCATGCCTTGATCTCGGCAGAATCCGCGTACGATCAGAGCTGCAGCGAGTATGCTGTGGTAAAGGCCGTTGACAGCCTGCTGCTTTGCGTCGGCCGCCTTCTCGTCATTTGCGACGAAACTGTCAAAAATCTGCTGGAGTTCCTCCTGATATTTCCCGGTTGAATCAGCCTGCTGCTGGAAAATCACCAGGGCCTCAAAGGTCTTCATGGCACCCATGGAGACCTTGTGTTCAAGGCTCTCTTCCGGCACGTCGATTTCTGCAAGCTTGTCAAGGATCCTGTTCAGATGATCTGCTTCGTCCTGTGTTTCAATGCTGAGATTATCGAGGGCGACAACCATCTCCGCCAGACGAAGCGCGCCGTTGGCTGCCTGATCGGAAGGCGTCTCAGCCGCTTCATCTCCCTCGGTCAGCCTGTCCAGAACCAGCTGCGTCGTGAGATCAGCATCCGCCTCCGCGTATCCGCTGATGCCAAGAGATGTGAGCATGAGCATGGCCAAAAGGATGCTGAGTACTTTTTTCATTCTTGATTTCCTCCTAAAAATATTTTGTTCGGTATACAAGTTCACAAATGGAATAGAAGCTGTCGTTCATGACAACGCTTTCGCCGGAGACGTCTGTCTTCATGCGGACATGATCAGGCCATACAGCAGAGAATCAAAAAGCCCCAATATGGCGGCGATGGCTGCCGCCGAGAAGAGAATGCCGAGAACCGACAGGATGATTCCGATTTTTCTGAATGAGGGCAGGACCGTTCTGGAAACAGCCTGCTCCTCCAAAAGGACAAATTCAGTCGGGTTGTTTGGATTATAGCGGATCCTCACCATATTTCCCTGCGTTCCCGGAATATCTATCGGGTTGCCATACCCGAAGTCGGAGGCGGAAGAAATGTGCTGCCCGTCGACAGTATCATATTCATAAACGCCATAATACACGGTTCTTGACCGATTCTTATAGTCATATTTCAACCTCCTCCCGGTATCGACGAGCTTTGCCCAGCCCTGTGCGATCATGCTGTGCTCAGACCTTTCATCTTCGATGCTGCCGAGCCGGAAGACCAGAAGAAAAATTAAGCCGATAAACAGGCACACAACACCCGGAATGAAAAACAGAGCTCTCATGGCTTCCACCTTTCACGCAATACTTACCCTTCAATCTGACGCCGGGGGAATACGCACGGTCACCGTCGTGCCGACGGAGGGGGTGCTTTGAAGCTCCAAAGAGCCGTCGCTCATCATCTGCAGCCTGTCCCGCACATTCTGAAGGCCGATATGGAATTCGGAAGCGTCCTTGCTCGGCGCGAGCCCCGGCCCGTTATCACTCACGGTGATGACAGACCAGCCGTTCTCGGCGCGTGTCATAACGGTAATCCGAACTGTCGCGCCCCTGGCCTGCCCCAGACTGTGCTTCACGGCATTTTCGACAAGGGGCTGCAGCGTCAGCGCGGGGAGACGGAAAGCGGTATGCTTCGTATCAAACACGACGGAGAGCCTGTCGCCGTAACGGAGCGACTCCACTGCGAGATAAGACTTTGTGTGTCGAAGCTCTTCGGAAAAGGGGATCGGCTCTGTCGCGGCGATCGCGGTGAAGTTGGCCTGCAGATAAGCGGTAAAGTCCTGCACGACCTGCATGGCCATGACCGGATTATCCCGGCACAGCACATAGATGGACGTCAGCGTATTATAGATGAAATGCGGACGGATCTGCTGCATCAGGCTAGTGATCCGCACATTTCGCAGCTCCGCTTCTTTTTCATGCAGCAGGCGCTCCCGGAGGATTGCGCCGCGCACAAAGCCGAAGCCCTGAATAAACAGGTTTGCGATGACCCACAGCATGAAAAACGGCGCGTTATGCATGGAATTGGAGCTGGCAAGAAGCAGCATGTCCATGCAGAGCATCACCAGAAACGGAAGACCCCAAAACAGCTCCCGCCGCGAGGGCTTCTTCTCAAACAGCACGACCAGATGCAGGACGGCTGCAAACACGCCGTAGGGGACGAGAACACCGTGCAGCTCAATACGGTTCATAAGCTGCAGAAGAACAAGGATGAACGCCCCAGCCAGCGCGACGTCATAGCAGATAAGCCCTGCCCGGAAGCTCCTGTCGTCCCGAAGCAGGATCAGAAAACGGAGGGACAGCACCAGCGTAGCAAGGTACATCACAGCGCCGAGATACCAGATTTCTTTATGATATCCGTATGAATCCAGCATCAGCGCAATTGAGGACAGGCCGGATAGCTTCCACAGGCTCGCCGTAATCGCAATGGCGCCCAACAGAATAATCCGCTGCCGATCTCTCCGAATCAAGGGCAAAAAGAACGCCGTCAGGATCAGGAAACACCCGGTAACGACAGCAGCCGCGCACAGGCAGAGCATCAGTGTGTCCTCGGGAATCAGCAGCATGGTAAGGAGCTGCTCGTGGCCGATCAGATAAAAGGTGGGAGTTTCATTCCGAACGCTCTCAAAGACGGGGGTGAGCGTAATACGCAGTGTTTTACCGGCGTAATTCGGACGCACGGGGACAGTGACCCAATAATTGCCCGGCGTCATGCCGATATGCGGCGTATCCAGTTCTGAGCTGTCATAGCGGAGCTCACTGTCGTCAATGGAGAGTTCGGCATAGCTGTGGCGGAGATAGAAAGAAATCCGTGCACCGATGGTTGTGGCGCTTTCCGTTTCGGGAAGCGTAAATACATAGCTGCGGCGAATCCCCGCATACTCCGAAACAACCTCCTCCCTTACCCCATCGGGCTGAAGGATATAAAAGGAGTACGGCGCATAGGCATAGCGCGCAAGGCCCGGACTGTGATGGATCAGGCCGACGAGCAGGAGACAGGCAAACAGAAAAGCGCCCAGCGCCAGCTCCGGAAGCGCTTTTTTCAATTTTGTCCCGTCTGTCATGTCACAGACAGCCCCTTTACAGGATAGCGCAGATGCGCGATTTCCTTCTTGATCTTTTCAGGCGTCAGGGGTTTTAGGATATACCCGCTGCAGTGCAGATTCAAGGCTTCCCCGGTATACTCCGGGTGGCCGGTCAAAAAGATGATATTTGTGTGCGGGTTGAGCACGCACAGCTCTTCGGCGAGCTCGATACCGCTTTCTCCGCACAGCTCAATGTCCATAAAGGCAACGTCAACACGGGTCCCTCCGGCGAAACGTACGGCTTCTTCCGCAGTCATAAAGCCAAAGGTCTGGATATCCGGCAGCGTATCCTCAAGAATGTGGATAAATCCGGTGAGAATAATCGGTTCGTCCTCCACCATGATGATCGTCGGCGGCGTACTTTCAGAGGGAGAATCATCCAAAAGCTCGGAAACCTCAACGCCGAGACTGCGGGCAACACGCCCGATCATGCTGACATCCGGCTCGCGTATCCCGCCTTCCCAGTTGCTTATGGTTTTTCTGGCCACAAAGATTCTGTCGGCAAGCTGCTGCTGAGTAAGATTCTGCCGAATACGCAGCTCACGAACGCGTTTTCCGAAATGCTCTGGTTTTTCCATGCCGACGTTTCCTCCGGGTTTATATAGAATTAATCAATATTATCATATATCACCATTGACGTAAATTCAAGAAATGGCACAGTTCGTGCCAATTATTACAGAGGCTTTTTCTTTACGGAAAAGGCCTCTGATGGTATAATAAATAAAATTCATTATTTTGGAGGCTTGTACGGAGGAGGTATAACATGAGAAGAACACTCGCCGCGCTGCTCAGCCTGATCCTGCTCTTTTCCCTGCACATCCCTGCTTTTGCCGGGGATGTCTTCGGACAATATGCATCAGAGCTCCCCGCAGAGGTGGCGATCCACTGCTCGGAGGAGGCTTTGAATGTCATGGGCGTCGAGGACCTTGATAAGCTTGTGCGAATGGTGAAATACCGTGCGCAGCCGCAGGCCGCGGAACTGCTCAGGACAAGCTTTCCCGCTTTTGAGGAGGCTGCCCGGAACAATCAGCTCGGCACGCGGATCGGTCTCAACATCCTCTATGACGACAACAACGCCCCGATGGCCACGGTTGTCTGGGAAAAAAACCTGGATGACGAAGACAGATTCTTTTTGAGTTATATAATCAATATCAACGCGTTTACTCTCGCTCAGAGGGATGAAGCCGGAAATCTCATCCGGGACCCTGAAACCGGAATGCTGCACATGACGACGGACCAGACGAGCCTGGACGCATTTGCCTGCATCCTGACGCACGAGATGATGCATGTTTTTATGGACGACTATAATCGCTGCGGCATGTCGGGCGTTGTAGATCCCGAAGTGGAGTTTTTGCCCGCCTATCCCACCGACGAGGATGTGGCAGCCGAGATAGCTGCCTATGAAGCAACCGTCTTCCCCAGGTGGTTCTTTGAGGGCTGTGCGACGATGGTTGAAGATGCATACATAGTTATGCAGCAAAGCTATGACGAGCTCATGACCTTCGGAGGGGGAGGGCTCGACGGATGGTACAGCCCGGAGGGTCTTCGCTTCGCCTTTGCGGAGACGCTCCTTCCGGACGGGCTGGAGCCTGAGGAATATGAAGCAATGGCGGATATGCAGTCCTGCTATGACCTCAGAGTGAGCGCCTATGTTTCCGGATATCTGGCCTGCCAGTATCTGGCGGAGCTTGCGGCAAACAGCAAGGGGATCAGCGCCTGCTCTTACACCCCTGACGGCTTTGAGACAATCGACAGCGCGGTACTCCGCTCCGGCCTCAACGATATCCTGCGCATGCTCCACGAGGGAGTTACACTCGACGATATCATCTACAGCATCTCAAACGGGCGCTTTTACGATACGGAGGATTTTGAGCGTGCCTTTATCGCGGACGATGACGACTCCGCCGTATTCACCGCCGGCCTGCTCAACTATTATCTCCGAGTCACCCGGGAAAACGGCCGGAGCTTCCCGGCGAACGGCTCCGTTCTTTACCCCTTCGATGTGGATTATCTCACACAGATCGACTGTACGAAAAATGCGCAGTCCGGTCTTTATCAGATCATAGACAGCAATGATCTCGTAGGTTCCACGGCGAATCTGGATGGGGTGTCCGACGCGGGGAAATCCCTGTCCACCCTGACATATCGGAGCGGCGCAATGCTGGGAGCCGTGCCCGCCTATGGCTATGACGGAGATTACAGTTATCCGGGTGATCCGGCCTACATATATGGAGGATATTATTGATGTGCCAATTTAATCTTGAATCAAATCGTAAGCCCAAGCGGCACATCAATAATCATTTGATTGCCGTTTCGCTCGCCCCTTGACGGGGCAACCGCGAAACATGGCAAAATTGCTCCCCAATAATTCAAGAATTTATTGGGGGAGCAATACAACTGAAAGCAAGGGACCACAATAAAAGGGCACGTTTTGTGCCAACGCTTGAAATGCCTGCACTGCCATAGTAAGGTACTGCAGACCTGCAACAGAGATAATATGACGAGGAGTAGATTAAATGAAAAAAGCTCTGGCAATCGTTCTTGCGTTCGTGCTGATCGCCGCTGTTTGGACGCCTTTTGCATCGGCCCAGACATTTGACGAGGATTTGCCGCGGCCGGTCCTGCCGGACGGTATTCCGGAAGAAAATCTGCCGCCTGTACCTGATCAGCAAAGCGAAGAAGAAATCCTTTTGGTCGAAGATGAGCTTCTGCTCAGCGATGAGGAAGTATTCTTCGGCCCGGAGGATGGCGCTCCCGGAGAACTCATCATCTCCGTGCAGGAGAGGGAACCGCAGGGCTCAGCAGCGCGGACCTGGGACGTCTCGGCCGAGGGCGGCACCGCGCCGTATTTCTATCAGTTCTACATGGTCCTGCCGACTTACATCAACGGGAAATGGAAGTTCTATTCCGAGGGGCAGCAATTGTACAGCGCCAAAAATTCCTTCAGCTTTACCTTTCAGTATGACGGAGCGTATCAGCTCTGGGTCGATGTAAAGGACAGCGGCGGCCACAACACCCGCTATAAGCTTCCCTTGACTGTCGAAGGCCTGGGCGTTCAGCCGCTGCGTATTGATATTTCAAATCCGAGGGGCGAATTCTTCACGGAAGAGACCACCTGGAGCATCGGCTTTGCGGGCGGAGACGGATATTACAAGTATAATATCGTGCTTGTTGACCTCGATATGGATTTTCGTGTCCTGCGACAGGATGGGTCGACGTATTTGTCCAGTTCGGTTCTCAAAAGATTATACGGGCCGAAAGATGAAGAAGAAGGGGAAAGCGATTATGCCAGAATCAGGCAGATCGATTACTCATACAAGCTCCTTGCCTCCAGCCACTATGAGCTGCGGGTATGGCTGACCGACAGCCGCGGCCAAAGAAAATACAATAGCGTGCGCTTCTCTGCCTTTAACGATGAGTATCCCTCTGTTTACGAAGTTGCGTCCGATATCGTCAGCCAATGCCGCGCGGAAGGCATCACCGGTGATTATGAAACCGCACTGTGGCTCCACGACTGGCTGACATATAACGCGGATTATGACCAGACATACGGCCACTATCACGCGGACGGCGTACTGTGCGGCGGCTTCGGCGTCTGCGACAGCTATGCCAAGGCCTATTACCTGCTCCTGAAAGAGGCGGGGATTGGCGTGGACAGGATCAACAACATCGACCACGCATGGAACGCGGTGGAGTTGGGCGGAGAATGGTACTATGTGGACTGCACCTGGGACGACAACGGATACGGCATGGAGCATCATCAGTACTGCTTTGTCCCGGAGGAGATCCTGAGCGTGGACCATCCTTTCGCCTATGATTCGGAGTATGACTGCAGCAGCTACCGCTATAACTACTATATGCAGGACGGCGAGGCGCAGGCCTGGGCCGACAGTCTCGCGGCGAGTATAAGCGAGGCCCTGCAGGATGGCAGCTACAGCTTTTCCGTTCCTTTCCCGCGGAGCTACACATTTGAAAACAAAGTCATAGGAAGCAGCCGTCTGAAAGCAGGCGCAGTACTTGCCGATAAGCTGAGCACGATTCTCGCCGGGGAGAGGCAGTATGTCTACGGGCAGCCTGGCGAGACGATCCCGCTCCGCTTTGCCGAAATTCCCGGACAATACGACGGAACAGGCAGATTCCTCTTCGCCGGACAGCTCGACTGTGAGGCGGATTTTCCGAGTCTCAGCCTTCCCGCCGGGGTGAAGACAGTGGAGGCGGAGGCGTTCCGGGGCGATACAAGCCTTCGCTATGTGATCGTACCGGAGGGAACAACAACCATCGGCAGCGGCGCGTTTGCCGACTGCAGCGGGCTGTGGATGGTGCTTGTTCCGGGCAGCGTCACAAGCATCGCGGCGGATGCCTTCGACAAGGACAATCCGCATCTGACCCTCTGCGTGCCCCCCGACAGCTATGCCAAACAGTACGCGACGGATCATCTCTTCCAATTTCAGGAGATTTCGAATTAAAATAATTCGTCAGACAACAATCAACAAATATTTGATGCGGAGGGAACAGACGCATGAGAAATATGAATAAGACGATCTCCCTTATCCTTGTTCTTTCGCTTGTTCTCGCCTGCGGCGCGTTTGGCTCTGCCGCGGCCGACGGCATTGAGCAGGAAGGTATCGGCACACAGCTCAAACTCATTTCTTCAGGCTTTCATGACTATGTACAGTCGGCGGACAGTGCTCCCTGGTTTTACACCGTAACAGATCTCGATCACAACGGACTGCTTGAGCTTTTGGCCTATTCCCGTCAGAACGCCGTATCGGGAACTGCGAAGGGTTGGGAGATCAATCCCACTGGCACCGCTCTCACTGAACTGAAGATGCCCCAAGGGCTCCCAAACCTCATGACCGACAGCGCGGAGACGATATTTGACAAAGAGAAAGATCTCTGGCTCTATACCGTACACAGCTATGTCAAAGCCGAAAGCGCGGAGGAGTATGACGTGCTCAGCGGCTTTTTCCTGAAAAGCGGCACGCTTGAAAACGGTGTCCTTGCTCAGCGGGCGCTTCGGTCCGAAAACGGACAGCTCCGGCAATCTTTCTATGATAAGAACAAAAACGAGATCTCCGAGGATGCGTTTTATAACTATGTGCGTATAAACTATGCCGGCATGCAGAAAACCACGACGTCCTTTGACTGGTTCACTGCGCCGGAGGCGGATAATCTTGCCCGCTTCGCGGACAGCTACGCAGTCTTTATCGGTGAAAGAACCGGCAACATCGGCCTGCGCGGCAACCAGACCGCGCTGAGCTCCGCTTATGTCACGGTGACGAAGAACCCCACCAACGAGACACATAAGCAGGGAGAAACCGCGATTTTCATCGCAAACGCGGGCAACTACAGCTCTGCCGACTGGGTCTTCGTCTCGCCGAGCGGCGAAACGCTCAACGCGCAGCAGTTCCGTGGCAGATTCCCTTACGCGGAGGTCAGCGGCGAGTCCGGCACGACTCTCACCATCAAGAATGTTTCTTCCGGCATGAGTGCCTGGGGGGTATACTGCAGCTTTACGGGCGGCGGACAGACAACGCGGACCAACATCGCGTATCTCTATGTCAGGCCGGATTCGGGTGCATTGAAGCCGACAGATCTCAAAAACTTCTATGAGACCTATGCTTACTGGTTCGAGGAGTGGGTTTGCCCGTTCTGCGGCAATCATGTCGTCGGCTCTTATTGTCCGTTCTGCGGCTATGATCCCGATTATTACTACTATCTGTATTTCGATGATCTCGACGAGGACATTGATCCGTATGATTGGTGGTACCGGTATTACGATCTGGATCTTGATGAGCTGGATGACATCAGCTTCTATTTTGACGAGGATGACCGGATAATCGATTTCTATCCCGGCACACTTCCGGATGACGACTACGAATGGGAAAATGTCGGCTGGGTCCCTCTGGATGAATACGACTGGGATAACGACGGCATTGTCGGCGGAGGAGATTATGCGGGTGAGGAATACTGGGACGGCTATGCGGGAGACGACGGCTGGGACAGGACCTGCCCGACCTGCGGCTGGAACATACGCGGCGGCTTCTGTACAAATCCGTCCTGTCCGAGCAATCCCTATTACGTCGCTTATGAGAACTACGGCTATAGCGATGACTATAGCGGCTATTCCGACGGCGGCGGCGGATACTGGGATTTCGACCTTGACGGCACAGGCTGGTAAGACAAACCCTTCACAAGATACCATATACGCTTATTGCGCTGCGGCAAGTTGAGCGGCAAGCGTTTCGCCATACGTCAAAAAGGGAAAAATCAGGGAAGCTTTTCCGAAAGAATAAATCGGAAAAGCTTCCCCTTTTTGTGCCTGGATCTCAGTTCCGGCGGTCTACAATCAGATCATCGCGGCAGCCTTCAAAGGCATCTTCCGCGATCGCGGTCACGGAAGCCGGGATAAGGATGTAGAGCAGCGCGGTACAGTCGGCAAAGGCATCGCTGCCGATGGAGGTACAGGTCGGCGGGATGATCACATACTGGAATGCGCCGTGCCTGAATGCCTCTTCTTCAATGCTTGTCAGCATCTCCGGAAGCCTCAGACCGGACAGCGTATTGAGCGCCGGTATGTCACGGTCATCTTTGATTTGTACCGTAAACGCGGGGTTTTCAAAGGGCGCGGAACGGAAGCCGATCCTGCCCTCGTCCGTGTCCGTGGGCGGCAGGATCAGCACCCGCGCCGCCGTGACGGTCTCACTTTCCGTGTGGCTCATATCGCGGCTGCAAACATGACTTGCCGTGACGGAGCTGTTGTCCTCGGTCCAGAAATAACTCGGGGCGAACCAATCGTGCCCCAGCGCACGGATGGATTTTTCCGTGCTCGCAAGGATCTCGCCGCAGCGTGTGCAGATGATCTTCTCCTCATAGCTGCCGTCTTCCAGACACGTCGCCGCGATCTCATTGTCCGCATAGGGAAGACTGCGGCTGTGTGTCAGAGCGGGGATCGGCTCCTCACGGCTTTCCGTGTACAGTACGCCGTTGAACCTTGCCGCTGCGGTGATGCGGATACGGCCTTCGGAGAAGCAGCTCGGTTCGACGCGCACGATGGCGAGCTGCGCCTTTTCGCTGTGCACATGGCTGTCGTCGCGCGTACAGGTAAAGACGGCTCTGACAGAGGGAATCGTATCCTGCGTCCACTCCCACCCGGTCAATACATAGTCGTGACCCAGGGCGGGCGCAGCGGTACTCTTCTCCTGTCTGAGAAGCTCGCCGCAGCGTGTGCAGCGCGTCTCGCGGATGTGGCTGCCGTCTTCCTCACAGGTCGCGTCGATCACACGACTGATCGTCGCTCTCCCCTCCTGATGACCGAGCGCGGGCAGGATAAGCTCGTCGAGCGTCTCCGCTTGTGTGCCCTGGGCGTCCCTGAACAGTTCCATGCAGACGGTGCAGAGGTAGAAATCCCGACTGTAGCCCTGTTCCGTGCAGCTTGCCGCACGTGCGGGAACGAGGACGCACTGATGTGTATGCACCTTTTCATATTGCAGGTCGCAGCGGGTGCAGACCATGAAGAGCTCCCCTTCGATCTCCTGTTCCTGCCAGTCATGGCCGAGCGCGGGTGTGACCGTTTTTGTGCTTTGCAGCTCCTCCCCGCAGTACACACAGCGAACGATCTCCTCATACGAGCCCTCGGACACACAGCTCGCCGGAACGATTTTTTCTCTTATCGCTGCTCCGGCCTCATGACCGATTGCGGGAATAACGCGTGTCTTCTGATCTTCATAAAGCTGCCCCTCAAAGCTAAGCATCGCATTGCTGAGCGTATACCCGTCCATGACACAGCTCGGTTCTGCCCGGCTCTGTGTAACGATGGCCTGAAGCACGACACGGTGGCTCGGGTCATGGCGGCAGGTAAACACCGCGCTCGCTTCGCTGTTGTCAGCCCATTGCCACGCTGTCAAAACATAGGCATGCCCATGCGCAGGCTCGGCCTGTTTTCTTTCCCTGTGCAGCAGCTCGCCGCAGACTGAGCAGTATATGACTTCTTCATAGCTTCCGGGGCTCGTACAGGTCGGCGCATTCTCGTTGATCCTGGTCGGCTCGCCCGGCGTATGCCCCAGCGCGGGGATAAGGACGTCGTCGCCGGAAAGTTCCGTTCTTCCTTCCATGTCCGAGAAGAGCCCCATGCATTTGATGCAGCGGTAGTGCTCCGCCACGCCGCCCTCGGTACAGGTCGCAGGGATCGCAGCCTCAAAGATCATCTCATGCGCGCATTCCTCTGCCGCTTTTGTCTCAACGGCGCCGCAGCGTCCGCAGACGCGCCGGGGCGCTTCGCCGTCGGGATTCCATTCGCCCCAGTCGTGTCCGAGCGCAGGAACGCTTATATGGGTATTTTCCAGGACGGTACGGCACTTCAGGCAGTATGTGACTTCCGTATAGCTCCCGCCTTTCAGGCAGGCCGCGGCTGTCTCATTTCGGACAACGGGCTGCCCCGCGATGTGCCCGGTGGGAGGAATCCTTTCTTCCCTGCAGTCGGTGTAAGTTTCGCCGCCGAATGTGACGCTTGCCGTGCGTTTGATGATCCCTTCGGCCGTGCATGTCGGCTCGATCGTGAGTTCGCTCAGTTCGGCAGCGCTGCGCAGCGTATGTGTCGGATCGCGGCGGCAGGTAAAGCGCGCGGCGGCATACGTTCCGTCGTCCGACCACTCCCAGCCTGTCAGGGCATAGTCGTGTCCCAGCGGTGCGCCGAGCTCCTTGCTTTCTCGCTTGAGCAATGCACCGCAGACCGTGCAGCTCACCGTTTCGATGCTGCTTCCCGCCGTGGTGCAGTCGGGAGCCTTTCTGCTGATCTCGACCGGTTCGCCCGGCGTATGTCCAAGAGCGGGGATGAGCACGTCGTCGCCGGTCAGCTCCGTTGCCGCATCGCTGTCAGAATACAGTCCCATGCACTTCGTGCAGCGGTAGTGTTCCCTCACGCCGCCCTCGGTACAGGACGCGGGGATCAGGGCCTCAAAAATCAGCTCATGTGTGCATCCTTCTTCCGCCTTTGTCTCAATGGTGCCGCAGCGTCCGCAAACACGCCGGGGTGCCTCTTCGCCGGGCGTCCAGCTGCCCCAGTCGTGCCCAAGCGCGGGAACGGTCACATGGCTGCGCTCCAGTTCTTTGCCGCAGCGCGTGCAGCGTATCACCTCGTCATAGCCGCCGGCATGGGTGCAGCTCGCCTCCACAGTGTTTTCATGCTCGGGGCTGCCCGCTGTGTGGCCGGAGGCAGCCAGCGCTTCACTCCTGCTGTCGGTATAATTCTTCCCTTCAAAGCTGACGACGGCCTGATGGATCCGGCTGCCTTCCATGGTGCAGGCAGGCTCCGTGCGCATGCCGTCCGTTACGGCGGCTTCAAAGCTCTGTTCATCGCCGCAGATCGTGCATCGGAAGAGCGCGGCGGCGGCATAATAGCCGTCCCAGCTCCAGCCGCTCAGAATATACCGGTGTCCGTGCGCGGGTTCCCCCACTCTGGCGACTGTCTCCAGCGGTTTTCCGCAGACCGTGCAGCTTATCTGCTCATCATAGCTTCCGGGTGCTGTGCATGTCGGGGCTTTCTCGTTGATTCGCGCCGGCTCGCTGGGCTTGTGTCCCGATGCGGGGATGAGCACATCGTCACCGCTCAGCTCCCTCTCTCCGGCAATGTCGGAGAAAAGGCCCATACATACGGTGCAGCGATAATGCTCCTTTACGCCGAACGCCGTGCAGCCTGCAGGGAGTCCGGTTTCCCAGATCAGGCTGTGCTCGCAGGCCGCATCGGCCTTCTGCTCGATCGCGCCGCAGCGGGTGCAGCTTCGCTCCATGCGCTGTTCGCCGGGCGTCCAGCCGCTCCAGTCGTGCCCCAGCGCCGGGGTTGTTTTCTCCGTCTTTCCGAGCACCGCATGGCATGTCCTGCAGTACGTTACTTCCTGATACGTGCCGGCATCCGTGCAGCTTGCCGCTTTCTCGTTTTCACGCACAGCCTCGCCGGGGATGTGACCCGCCGCGGGAAGGGTCTTCGTCCGCGTGTCGCTGTAGTGCTTTCCCTCGAAGTCAACGGAGGCGGTGTATACCTTTCGGCCATCCCTGTCGCAGAGAGGTGCCGTTACGTTTTCGCTGACAACAGCCGTCACAGGCTCCGGCCTGCCTCCGCACGCGGGGCAGACAAACTGTACTGCTGCAGATGCGCTCTCTCCTTCAAAGCTCCAGCTCCAGCTCTCGACCATGTAGCTGTGCGTGTGCTGACTCGGGTCCATCTCCCAGACGGCGCAGGCGTCGCTGTCCTTCGTGATCGTGACCTCGGCGCCCGGGGCGTACTCGACCCCATTGACGGACCACGCCTTGAAGCGTTTGCCCTCCGGTGCGGCAAAGCTGCAGGCGGGCAGCGGATAACTGCTGCCGTAAGCGATCAGAGCCGTGGGCATGGAACCGGAGCCCTCGCCGCTTTCGAAATACAGCCTGATCCCGCTCACGACCTTGACCCAGTCGGCCGGGGCACCCTCCTCGGTCAGGATCGTATCGGAGCCCGTGCGGCTGTTTTCGGGAAGGCTGAGGACAAGATCGTAAGCCTGCGTGACGCCGCCCCTGGCCTTCACGGCCTGCGGACCCTGAATCTGGATCTCTGTCTCCCTGTCGACCGCCTCAAAGCGCAGCGCTTTGTCACAGTAGACGCCATAGGGTGAGCCGCCGATGTTGAGACCGCCGCGCAGGGTCAGGCCGCCGCCGATCACGACGATGCCGCAGCCCTGACCGGTCTGCGTGCGGACGAAGCCCAAGCCGTCCACCGTGAGGTCGATCCCTTCGGCGCGGATGATGCCGGCGGGCGTTTGGGCTGCTCCCGCATCGCTGCCGGTGGCGACCGCAAGCCCGGTGGGATTGTTCAGGGTGAGCAGACGAGACTCCGGATCATAGCTGACGCTGCCGCTGCCGTCGCCCAGAACGTCGCCCCTGTTGGCCGCGCTCACCTGAACGCCGTTGACCCAGAGCGGATAGGCTTCCGTGTTTTGCCACACGGCGGTGACGATCGTGTCCTCAGTGACGGTGATGGTCTCGCCCGGTTTATAAAGGCGTGCTTCCGCGCCGCTGCCGGTGATCTCCCAACCCTTGAAAACCCAGTTCTTTGAGCTGAAAGCGCAGACAGGCAGCGTGAAGACGCTGTTTTTCAGCAGGGGTGTAAGCGGCATTTCGCCGACGACGTCCGTCGCTTCTCCGGAAGAGAAGACCACCTGCACCCGCGGCTCAAAGCGCACGTGAAGGACAAAATCTTCGCCGTCTTCTGCCGGTATCTTGAAAGTAAACAGCTCGCGGACCAGGCCGTTCTCCAGCGTCGGTTTTGAAGCTGTGACTTCGAGCGGCATACCGGACGAAAGGTTCGCGCTCACGACCGGGTACAGCTCGGACGAACCCGCGTCGGCACGGAGCTCAAACTCCATGCCGGCGGGAAGATAGATGGAATCGCCGTTCTTTCGTACTTCGGAGCGCCAGACCCCGGGGATGTTCCAATAGAGTACGCGGCCCTCCCCCTGAAGATCAAGGGTCATCTTGTACTCCTTGTGGCCGCAGACACAGGTGTGGTCGTCCCCGCTGAAGCTGTGGCTGACCTTGCGCGACTGCCCCTGCAGAGCCGCGCAGTTTACGCAGGCGTCCACGCGATGCTGGAACGCGTCCAGATCCTTGATCAATCCCAATTCTTTATAGCCGTCGTGCTGACAGGGCATGAAAAGCACCGCATGATATTGTGTCTTGCCTTTGGAGATGTCAACGCCCTGGCTCGCGATCAGTCTCCGGTCCACAAGGACAGGCTCCTGAGCGACCCACTTGTCATCAATGAGGCGGGCGCTCATATCGTCGCCGAGGGTGAAGCGGCCGTAAGCTGTTGAGTTCATGCCGGTGCCGATTGGCGGGGTCCCGCTGCCGCCGCTGGCGGCCAGAACATTGCCTCCGCTGATGTTCACCTCGCAGGCGCCGCTCGAATAACCGCCGCCGATACCGGCCCCGACCCAGGTGCCGGAGTTTTGGCTATCCTTGCTCTTCGCCATAATCATCAGGGACAGCATCACAAGGATGTTGACCACCGCAACGCCGGTGCCGCCATCCTCACCGCCGCCGTGGCTGGAGTGAAAAGCGCCCGATTTGAAGCCGCCGGTGATGATTTGGCCGTAATCCTTGAGCCAGCTGTAATTTTTAATACCGCCCAATGCGGTCACATTGCCTCCGCTGATGTTGACCGTGCCGTTGTTGGTGGATTTTTCACCGGACCCGATGCCCGCGCCGGAGCAAACGGACATAGCCAGCACTTCGCCGCCGCGGATCTCGACACGGCAACTGTTGGTCCAGTGATAGGGACCGCCGATGCCCGCAGCGGTGCCGCTCTGGGCGTTCACATCGCCGCCCGCGATGGTCACGGAGCCGCAGCCGCCGATCCCCGGTTCGGAATACCCGATCGCGGTGATGCGGCCGCCGCCGATATAAACGGAGCCCCTCAGCATCTCCTCCGAAGACGTCGCGTATCCGCAGCCGATACCGGCGCCAATCGTCTGGAAAAGGTCGTCCACTTTGAGATCATCCTCCATGAACCCGGCGAAGACATCGCCGCCGCTGATGGCGACGTCTCCGCAGGCACTCCTGTATCCGCCGCCGATGCCCGCACCGCCGCCATGGCCTCTGGCTATGATATTGCCGCCGGAAATGAGGATGCTTCCCGCAGCTCCGCCAACAGAGCTGAATCCGAGCCATGTATCCTCGCGGCTGCCGCTTCCGATGCCCGCGCCGCGAAGACCGCCCAGAGCGGTGATCTTCCCGCCGGAAATAGTGATCGCGCCGCCCTGATCCACGCCGACACCGCCGCCGATGCCTGCGCCGCTGCGGCGATCACCTTCCTTGATCATGTGCATGCCGCCGACGGCAAGCACCTCTCCCGAGGCGATCGAGATGTTGCCGCAGCCGCAGAAGTACCCACCGCCGATGCCCGCCGCGCCCTCGGCGCCCCGGCTCTCGATTTTCACAGAGCCCATGATTTCCACAGGGCCGCGCTCGGTGTTTTCCTCTCCGCAGCCGATACCCGCGCCATGGTATCCGCCGGTGGCTTTTATATTGCCGCGGTAGAATCTGATCTGCTGGTATCCGCTGTTTTCTCCGCCGCCGCCGATGCCCGCCGCCCTATCACCGCCCATTGCGGTGATATTGCCGCCGTATACGATGAGCCGCCCGGCGGGGAGGTTCTTGCCCCCGCCGATGCCGGCGCAGTTCTTTCCGCCCTGGGCCATGATTTTTCCGGCCTGATCGCCGGAAGACTGGGCCCAGATCGTCAGCTTATTCCCACGGGGGATATAGATCCCGCGCGTAGCATACAGCGCGGCCCCGTCGCAGAGGATCAGGTTTACATCACTGCCGGTGATTTGTATGGGCTCCGAAAAGCTTATACCGCCGCTCGGCATAACATACCAGCCGTTCGACATGCTGATCTGCACGTCTTTGAAATCCGTACAGGTCAGCACGTCGCCCTGAAGCGAGAGATAGCCGACGGATCTTTCGTCCGTCACGGCGATCTCATGCTCCTGTCCGTCCACGATGACGCGCAGCCATTCCTCCGTATCGAAGAAATGCAGGGCGCGGACAAGCCAGGTCCCGTCCTCCCCGTCCCGCGCGGCAGAGAAAAGCGTCTCGTCGCTGACGGCGGCGTCCTCGATCTCGCCCGTGATGCCGAGCGCCTCGAGAAGCTCCGCAAGAGCTGCGCTTTCGTCCCCCGGCAGAACATAGTCACGTCCGGCGTAATGAAACTCTACCGTGTAGGAAATGCCGCCGATCTCCGGGACGGTGCCAGCCTCGGAGCACGCCGTATCCGCACAAGCGGCTTCGCCCTCCGGCATATGGAGAGCATCCGTCGGCGCGGCCACCTTGCTGTCGTCAGTTGTCGGGCCCCCGGCATAGCCGGCCGGAGCCATAAGACCGAACAGCGTGACTGCCGTCAGCAGCAGCGCGATCCATCTTCTCCACAATGAAACAGTGATCCCTGTGTTCATATCATCACCCTCTGCAAGATATTACCAGTTAAACAGTTAATATATTATATCATTTTGGATATGAAATGAAAACCCAAAAAATATAGATGTCACAAAATGTGCCGTGCCGCGGGCAGCCGACAAAAAAACAGGGACGCTTCAGACCGAAGTGTACATGAACGAAGACAAGAAATCTTATAGACCGCTTTAAGCGGCAAAAGCAAGAATGACTTGCAACACCCGCCTTTAGGTGGTAAAGTATTCAGCCCTTTTAGGGCTATTCTCAAACCACCACTTGAAGTGGTGGTCCTGACTCTTCGGCTCTATCGGTGATGATTAAAGAGAGGATGCCGTTGAAGCCAAAGAACCATGGATAGTTTTCACCCCATAGCTCCGGGCAGGGGAGTGACCGCCAGGAGAAATCAACTTTTTTGAGAACAGCAAATTGTCAGCAAACTATCAGGGTACAGTACAGGCAAATTGAAATACAACTCCCTCCGATGCTCTGTTTTATATGGATCTTCCCGTGCTGAGATGCGAGAAGGGGAGTGCTATATAATAACTATGGCATATAAAAGAAATTATCGCTTAGAGCCAAAAACTTCAATAATATTAACTATCAAACGAAACCCCAATAACCAAACGATTTGTCACCTTTAACGTAAACGCCTTTCTCCCTATTGAGGGGATTCAAACCCTCTCTTTTTTAAAACCATAAAACATACTGCAATGGTAAGAAACTGGAGGCGTTGCGCCGCAAGGCTTTCAGGACATAAAAAAAGAAACACCGAATTGACACATTGCATCAATCGGTGTTTCAGGTGTGGTACGGCTGACGGGATTCGAACCCACGACCTCCAGAGCCGGAGTTATCAGGCCGCATTTGCAAAAAGCCTGATTTGG
>ONVI01000021.1 GCA_900321275.1 uncultured Eubacteriales bacterium
GCAGGTACAGCATCCAGGGGTGCGCCAGGCGAAAAGCGGTGGCGTGGCTGACGCTCAGGTGGAACGCGGAGCCCACCAGTCCCCCGCCGCGCCGGTGAGATGGGCGATCAGTACCCACTTGATAAAGCTGCGGATGGTCTGTATGACTTCCTTTGTCTCTCTCTTCACCGAGATCATGGTCAAAGCCTCCAATTACAACAGGATCTTTTTAGGCACAACGCACAGTATAGTACGTGCCGAAAGAAAATACCAGACTAATTTTAAAAAATGATCCGGGCGACCGCGAAACGTGATCGCCCGAAACGCTGAATCCTCTTGTTTATTGCGTGTCATGGCAAAAGCGCGCAAGATGGGCTTACTTCCATGAGAGCAGTACCCTCTCCGCCCCGGTGTGCGCACCGGGGCACCTCCTCCAAAGGGGGGAGGCAAGGCTTGGCTCCCAGCTTTCTGACGCGGGAGAAACGCGTGACATTCCAAGCTCCCGGCCACTGCCGCTTGTGGCGGCGCCTGAGAGGGTATCTTCCTCACCGCAGCGGCACAACCAGCTTTTTCTCCTTCTCCCCCTCGCGGAAGCGGATGACGAGCCTGCCGTGCTTCCGCTCCACGCCGGTCACGTTTTTGCGGCTGAGGGCTTTGAGCCGGTCATAGATTGCGCGCTTGTCAGGATCGTAGTCGCCCACGTTGTCGGAAGTGAATCGCACGCCGGCGAAGAGGGCGTTGACGAGGGCGAGGGTCTCCCGCTGTTTGGGCGTGAGCTTCAAGTTGTCGTCGCGCAGGAGAAAGACGTCCGGGTCGTTGCGGAAGGCGCGGCCGTCGAGCTGACGGCGGTAGATGGTATTGAGCAGGGTGTTGCGGGTCGACGGCACCTCACGATGAAGGTAGCGCAGCTGCAGGTCGCCCAGCCAGTTGAGGGTCATGTCGCAGCCAATGCGGCAGTAGTCCACCAGGCCGAAGGCCGGGGCCAGCGGCACCCCGCAGCCGAGGATGATCGTATCGCCCGCAAGCTCCCGCAGAAGCCGCATCCCGTCGTACATGACCTGCGCCCGTGTCTTGTCCCGGCGCGGGATCAGGCAGGCGGCGTAGAGGAAGTCGAGCTTTAAAAGCCCGTAGCCCCAGTCGTTTATCACGGTGTCGAAAACCTGCCTCAGCCAGGCGCGGAATTCCTCGTTATAGATATCCAGCCCGTAGAAGCCCGACCAGTTGCACCCGCCCATCTGCGGCACACCGTTTTCGTCGCGCAGAAGCCAGTCGGGGTGCTCCCTGACGAGATCGGATTTTTTCTCCGCCGTGAAGGGGGCCAGCCAGATCCCCGGCGTCATGCCGGATTCGCGGATGCGGTCGGCGGCGTATTTCATGCCGTGGGGGAATTTCGCGTTCGGCGTGAGCCAGTCCCCCACCGCGTGCTCGTAGCCGTCGTCGATCTGAAAGACGTCCGGTCTCCTGCCGGGGTGACGGAAGCCCGCCAGATCCCGCTCGATGGATTCCTCGCTGATGTTCTCATAGAGATTGTACCAGCTCGTATAGCCTGTGAGCTTCCCGCCCTTTGCCGGGGGGATATGCAGGAGACGGAAGTATTCGTCGAAAACCTCGTCCTCTTTGCCCTTGAGGATCACCAGGTCGAACACGGGGTAGTCCCCGGTGAAGTGATGGCCGCGGCAGTCTTTTTCAAGCCGGATGAGATTGTCGACCGCGTCAAAGCGGATAATCGTGAAGCCGCTCTCCTCCGCAAGTGAGCCGAAGAGGATAAACTCCTCCCCCCGGCGCACATAGCCGTAAGTAAAGCCGTGCTGATGCCCGGCGGAGTTATACCGGACAAAGCGGTTGTCGCCGTAGCGGTCAAGGCTGTATTTCTCCACCAGCCTCTTCGGCACCCTGTCAAGGCTGTGCATCTTGTCACGGACGCCGCGCTCATGGCTGTCGGTCCAGGACTGATAGCCGTTGAGAAACAGCCTGTCAGGCTTTTCAAAGGGAAAGTCGAAGCTCGCGCTGACACGGCGGAGCACAGACTCCCCATCGCTGTGCAGACGGAGCGTGAAGCGCGCGTCGCCGTTTTCGATCTCCCAATGAAGGCCGCCGCAGCTCCCGCTCTCCGTAGTCTCGCAGGAAAAGCCGGCGGTTTCCAGATGAACGCAGCGGAGCATCATGCCTTCTTCCCCGCTTTCAGCTCGTCGATCCTGCCGAGGATCATCTTTTCATCGTACAGGAGAAAGAGGCAGGCGCCGATCACGCAGGTGACGGTGGCAATGGCGGCAACCGTGCGGTACTGGCCTGCTTCCACGACAGCTTCCCCGTTTACGATGTGCTTGACCGTGACGGAGGTATAGATCACCATGGACAGGGCCTGGCCCAGCTTCATGGCAAAGGTACGGGCGGCGAAGAACATGCCGCTGCGGTCCTCGCCGGTCTCCAGCGTGTTGAGCTCCGACACGTCGGCCACGCAGGCCTGGGGCAGGATGCCGAGGATCGCCATCGGGATGCCCGCGCTGACGGCGACGATCAGACCCCACACGAAGCCCTGCCCGCACAGGGCGGTGATCAGGAAGACGGCGGCGTAGGTGAAAAAGCCGATGATAATGAGCTTCTTCTTGCCCACCTTCGGCGCAAGCCTATTGACCGGGAGATAGAGCAGCAGGCTCACCACCGTCATGATGACGGTGAGGGTGAAGGTATTGTCGGAGGGAATCCCCATCAGGCGCGTCTCAAAATCTGCAAGGCCGGTCTGGAACAGGGTGACGGCGAAGAAGTAAATCACGTCCGCGTACACAAAGCGGCGAAACTGCGCGTTCCGGAAGGTCTTGACCAGGGAGGCGAAGGCCGGGGTCTGGACGGGCTTGGAGTCGATGTAGGCGCGCTCCTTGATGCAGACAGCGGGAACCAGGCAGGCGACGCAGGCCACCGCGCACAGGATGCCGATGGCGATGCGCATGGCGTTTTGCTGGACAAGCAGGATATCATGGAGCGTTTCGGCACTGAGCATCGCGCGCACCTGGTCCATCTTGACGACGTTCTCCCCGCCCCCCTGGAGCATGGCCATCAGCTCATCCAGTCCGACGCCCTTCTCGGCGGCGATCGGGGTGAGGATGGCGGCAATTTTGCCGTTTTGGAAGACGTTTGCCAGGGACGGGATCAGCGTGGCCAGCGAGAAGCCCGCGATATAGGTGAAGGAGATGAAGGTGGAAACGTTGATGCGGTGCTCCTGCGTATCGCCGAGCTCCGCGATCAGCGCGTTATACGGCGTGCAGTAGATGGTCATGAACAGATAGAAGAGCATCAGCAGCGCGAAGATAATCGCGTTGTTGGTGGAGACGGAGGCCGTCTGCGGCAGGACGAACACGGCCAGCGTAATGAGCGCGAAGGGGATGGCGGCCGCCTTCATGAAGGGGATGCGTCGCCCGCCCCTGTAATTTGCGCGGTCGGACCAGCTTGCGATCAGCGGGTCGGTCACGGCGTCAAACAGACGGCCCACCGCGGTGATGATGCCGAAGAGCGTCAGCGAGCCGATCAGCGGGTTCTGGGAAATAAACTCGCTGAGGATGCCGTTGGTGTCCAGAAAACGCTCCGCCGAGCCGGTATAGAGATGGACAAGCCAGGTGGCGATGATGCCGGAAAGCAGGCTCCAGCCGAACTGGCCTACCGCGAAGATCCACAAAAGCTTGTTGGTGATCGGTTTCTTCTGCATTTCAAATTCTCCCTTCCATATTTGCCTCCCTCTCTGAGGGAGGGGGGGAAGGAGTCAGCCTGCGTCTTTCTGTGCGCTCAAAATATTGGTTGACTCCCCCCAGTCACCGGTGCGCGCACCGGTGACAGCGAGGGCCTCACTTCCCCGCCGCCATCTTCACGACCTCATACGCGCCGTTGTAGATGCCCGCGTTCTTCGCGCGGAGGATGCAGCGGCACATGGCAGGCAGGATCTCGTCGCCGTTTGTCATCTCGTCGAGCATGGCGAGCACCTCTTCCGTCTTTTCGCACTCGTAGGTGCCGTCACCGACCTCGGCCGCGCGGATGGCGCCCCAGGCCTCATGCCCGCCGACGCGGTGGATCATGAGCTTCGGCACGGGGTAGAAGCTCAGCTCGCTGGGCTTGGTGATCAGCACGTCGCACACGCGCATGAGCAGGTTTGTCACATATACGGCGGCAAAAATGTCCTTGTGGCAGAAGGCCTGCACGCCCTTGATGTTCTCATCGTTTTCGATAAACGCCTTCGACGCCTCGTAGTTGTCAAAGTGCGTCTCGGCCATCGCGCGAAGCTCCGGGATGTGGGAGACGATGGAATCCCATACCTCAAAGTGGTCGCCGGTGTTGATGAGCAGGCAGACCTTGCCCGCGCGGATCTGGGGGATCAGGTGGCGGATGATGTCCTCAAAGAGCTTCTGCTGTGCGCCCGCCCCGCCGATGGACAGGAGATAGCGCCGGGGCTTGCCGGTTTTCAGCCGGTCGAGCCTCGCCGCGCAGTCTTTCTCGATATTCTCCACGAATTCGTGGTCGACATAGTGGCCGACATCGAAAACCGTCCCCTTCGGCATTGGCTTTAACTGCCGTTTTTTATCCATGCCGCGCAGCATCTTGTAGCCGAGGAAGGCAGAGGGGGTCTGCACGGTGTGGATGCTCCCCTCCGACAGGTGCAGCGCCATGGGCCAGTTGTCGGGAATGGCGTTGACGACCCTGGTAAAGCCCGCGTGGATTGCCGCCTGGGCGGGCCAGACATGCGTCGCCACATAGGGTGTGTCCTTCGGCAGATTTCTGAGCAGCGTCGCCATGAGCTCCGCGCTCTTCTGGTCGGGGGCGTTGTAGGTCAGCTTGCGGAAGCCTTCGGAATTGATCGGCTCCCACACGAGTTTGTTGAACAGCCAGAACTGCTGGCTGAGTCTGGAGCCGAGGGAGTACAGCTCGTTCTGCCCGGAGATGATCCTGGTGCAGGTGGTCTCCGGGAAGGAGTTGAGATCCAGCCAGTATGGTTCATATCCCAGGGCGCGGGCAGCCGAGGCGATGGCCATGGAAATGCGGTAGTGGCCGTAGCCCATGCGGATATTGCCGACGATGACGGCGTTGTCGGGAAGCTGAAGTCCCGGCTCGTCCGTCAGCGTGAGCGTCTTGACCTAGTTTTTCCCGCTGTCATCCCCGTACTTTTTGAGGAATTTCTCCTTCTGGCGGCAGGCCTTCCGGTAAGCCCCCGCCGCGATTTCATTCCCGAAGATGATTTTCGCGCGATCCATAGGCGTTTTCCTCCGTATTCAATATTATATTGACGTTTTTGATATAATTCAAAAGCTCAAATGCTACTGACAGACTATCACAGAATAATACCCCTGTCAAATACAAGAAGGCTGCCCGACCGGGCGGCCTTCCTTGCGTTCATGCTGTTTTACTCGTTGGTGTAATTGTCGAAATAGCCCTGGATATACACGATGGGTGTGCCCTTGTCGCCGGAGCCGGAGGTCAGGTCGCACAGCGAACCGATCAGGTCCGTCAGGCGGCGGGGCGTGGTACCCTCGGACACCATATTCCCGACCAGGCTGTCGCCGGTCTTGGCGCGGATGCGCTCCTCGATGGCCTTGCGCAGCTCCTCGCCCTTGAGATCGCCGAAGTCGTTGTCCGCCAGGTACTTGAGCTTGAGCTCGTTCGGCGTGCCGATCAGGCCGGTGGTGTAGCCCGGAGAGACGACGGGGTCGGCCAGCTCCCAGATCTTGCCGACGGGGTCCTTGAACGCGCCGTCGCCGTAGATCATGGCCTCGATCCGCTTGCCGGAGGCGGCGCAGAGACGATTGCTGATATCCTCGGCAACCTGGCTGCAGTCGCGGGGGAAGAGCTTGACGGTCTCCTCGGTGGCCTTGTTGGAGCCCAGCAGGCCGTACTGATCGTTGTAGCCGCTGCCGTCGACCGGAGTGCAGAGGATATCGTCCAGGCCCAGGACGATCTTGGCCCCGCCCTTCTTGAGCAGGCGCTTGGAGCGTTCGCGGGTGTGGATGTCGCAGGTGATCACCGTGTCGGTATAGCCCAGCAGCGTGGTGACCTTGTTGCCGAAGATGACCTCGACCTCGCAGCCCTCGGCGCGGATCAGGTCGGAGTAAAAGTCGATATAGTCGACGCCCGTGAAGGGATGGACGACATGGCCGAACGCCGCGCGAAACTGCGCCAGCGTCAGCGTGTCGCTGTAGGGGTTGATCCCGGCCTCGTCCAGGCTGTCCCAGTCAATCAGATGGTTGCCCACCTCGTCGGAGGGGTAGGAGAGCAGCAGCACGATCTTCTCACAGCCTCTCGCAAAGCCCTTGAGCAGCAGGGAAAAGCGGTTGCGGCTGAGGATGGGGAAGGCGACGCCGACGGTTTTGCCGCCGGTCTTCGCGCGCACGTCCGCGGCGATCTGGTCGACGCTTGCGTAGTTGCCCTGCGCGCGGGCCACGACGGACTCGGTCACGGCGACGATGTCGCGGTCGCAGGGGGTGATTCCCGCCTCTTTCCAGGCCTCCATGACGGCGTTGGCCGTAATCTCGGCGATATTGTCTCCCTGGCGGATAATGGGCGCGCGCACGCCGCGCGCGACGGTTCCGATGCATCTCATTACGGATTACTCCTTCTGCCGGACGGCATAGATTTTTTACGCTTGATTATAACGCGGGGAAAGGCATAAGTAAAGATTTTTTAAGATAAATTGAGAGAAGAGCGTTCATGGCCCCTGAAAACTCTGTTTCAGGAGCCATGAATAGATACGATTTCGGTCGGGTTGAACACGCGCGGGACAAGCTGACGGCTGGCAAGTCCCCGGCTTATGACCAGGCGTCCGTCCGTGACGCCGCTTGTGAGCTTCGGGAAAAGCCCCTGTCCGGGCGCGCAGAGCCCGTGACGGTATAAAAGCTCTCCCGCATGGGTTATTTTTCCTTCTGCGCCCGTTTGTTGGTGTCGATGCTGCCGCGAAAGACGACAAAGGTATCGTAGAGATATTCCGTCACCAGGTTGAGGGCCATGTTGATGCCTGTGACCAGATACTCGTTCCAGCCCAGACCCTCCGCGAGGAAGTTGCCGAGCATGGTGGTCAGCGGCGTGAACACGCAGTAGAACAGCGCCACCAGCCCCATCGCCCGCGGCACATTGCCTGCGCTTTTGAAGGTAAACTCCCGGTTGAGGGTGAAGTTCCACAGCACCGACGCGATGAGCGCCAGCAGATAGCAGGCCCAGTACGGCCAGTCGGTCAGCTCGTTGAGCAGGGTAAACAGCGCAATCTCGATGACGCCCGCCGAGATGGAGAACAGCACGAACTTGATCGCGCGCCAGATTTCTTTCTTGTCCATAGATTCAGGGGCTCTCCTTCAAATCAAAGGCTCTGCCGGTCGGCGAAAGCGCGGTTTTTATAATAGGGGTCGCCGGTGACCTCGCGGATGACCTCGATCTCCGGGGGCAGGGCCGTCGGCTCCGGGCCGTAGGCGAAGAAGATGGCCCGGTCTTTGGCGAAGGGATAGACGTCCAGCTCCATGCGCCGTTTCTCGTAGGTAAAGCGGTATTTGAGCTTGCGCACGCTCCGCAGGCTCAGATCCGCCTCCATCAGATAGGTCACATATTCCTTTTCGGAGATGGGGCGCTCGGTCACCCAGCGGGTGCCGTCCTCGCCCACGCGCTTGGTGGTATAGAAAAAGAGCTGGTCGCCGAGGCTGGACTGCTGGCGGATGCGGCGCTCGATCTCCGGGTCGGAGGAGAGCAGATAGGTCTGCATCATCTCGATGGGCAGGGCGCCGTATTTGCGGCTCAGCGCGTCCAGATCGGGCATGGCAACCAGATACTTGCGCTTGCCGGGCTCCGGCGCACTCTCGCCCAAAATGCGGTAGATCTGTGCCACGGCGCGGTTGATCTTGTCCTCAAAGTCCACGGAGTTGTCGATCACATAGTGGGCGTGGTGCGCGCTCCAGGCCCGCAGGGTGTTGTCGTCGGCGCGGCGCGCGTCCTCGATGCTCTCATAGCGGGCGGCGTTGCCGTAGTTGTAGGCGTACTCCGCGCCCTTCGCGCAGCTGACAAGATGCAGCACCGCGTCGTAATGGCTCAGGATCTCCGCCTCGGTTTTGCCGAAGTGGGCCAGCAGCTTTGTGAAAAACGCGTCGGAGACATACGCCTTGTCGTCGAGCACGGCCCGGTCATAGACGATCAGCACCTTCTCCTCCGGAACCTGCCGCGCCGCCTTCAGGGCCAGCTCTTCCTTGTGGAGCTGATCATCCACCACAAAATACTGGAAGTCTTCCATGGACATGCAATTGGGAAAGGGGCCGACGCCGAAGCCGGAAATCAGCTCCGTCGCGGTTTCGGGGATGGTGATGACCTTCCATCCGTCTTCGCTTTTGAACTCCTTGAGGATACGGCTGATGAGCGTGGTTTTGCCCGCCGCGGGGCCGCCGGTCAGGACGACCCGGGTGATCTGCTTGGCCATAGGGGGGACGCCTCCTCTTCATGTCTATTGCGAAACATCATCTCGCAAGGAACGCACGACAGGTATATTGTACCATCCCCCGTTTCCTTTTTCAATGCACAGAATTCGAGTAAGCGCAGTATTCTTTTCCCGGCGGAGAGCATTCTTGAAAATTTCCAGAATATTCCTTGCGCATTTATAGCATGATGACGAGACTTTGAATACGCCACAGAGATTTATAAGAAGAGCAGCTATGACATTGCCTTAGTCCAGCGGCTTTTACGGCACAGTTCCGCCTCCGTTACGCAACGATATATCGGCGTTGAACCGCAGAGGATAGAGAGGGCGATTGAGGGACATGCGGATTTGTTGTAATATCTTATTGATACTTGATTCCTTTCCTGTTATTATTAGAAGAGACTTAAATAATTTGAGGCGATTGTAATATGGCGAAGCGCATTTGCTTTTTCTTGTTGTCTTTAATTATAATTACATTGAATATTACGCAATGTTATGCAGACGATGCACCTTCTGATAACTCCTACTCTACATATTCAAGTCTATTAAGTATAGATATCGAACAGACTACGGTAAACGCAGGAGAACTTATTGTTGCGCATTATAGTGTTTTTGCCTCTGATATTACAATATTAGGCATAAATTGGGCTAGCCGAGGCTGGCGCTCTTTACCTTGCCCTATCACTGATGAGCACAGTGTATCATACAAAACAACGGAGAATGGAGATATATGGCTTGAAATAACAGTTCAACAACAGAACGGTACAATTACTACTGTGACAAGTGAAATCGTTCATGTAATAAATGGACTATCTGTTGATTTGAATGTGAGTGGAATAGTAAACGGCGATTCCATTTATGCAGGAGATACAATTACTGTTGAATACTCAATAACAGGGGCTAGTGGTAATTATTCTGTCGAATTCTGGTGGGATATTGAAATAGAAGATGGAAGCCATTTTAACATTGAAAAAGTTACAACATCAAACGCTTATAGAACATTCTCGTATACTGTTACAAATCAGGCAAAAAGTATAGGATTTACTATTTTTGTATTTGATAAAAATGGGTGTAGTTATGGAGGGGGAAAGGAATATAGTGTTCTCAATGGCGGGATAATCCCTATAAAGCCTCAAAGCGGACCAACAATTGAACTGAATTCAAGCCAATTTGGAGCTGGTGAAAACATCATTGCTACGATTAGTAATTATACGGACTTTACTATTTTAGCAGCCAATTGGTGTAGCAGAGGTTGGAAGTCTCTTCCGCTAGATTTAAGTTACTTGCCTGAAATCTCATTTACAGAATATGAAGATTGTAATATGTGGTTAGAAATAGTTTATTCTGATGCAAATGGATATATTTTCTCTGAAAAAAGCGAAGAGATACGCGTATTGGGCATTTCTATTGCTATTGATACCAAAATCAACACAACAGATGAAGGAATTGGCCAAAGTATTACTATCAACTATCACATTGAAGGTGGTACCCCTCCTTATAGAGTTAGAACCAATTGGAGTATAAAAACGCAGAATATTAATTCCGATATTCTCTTTCAAGAAAGCTCATTGCCCGATGGCTTTATAAGCTATATTCCTACTCCTGATATTGAAGAACTAAACTATACTATTTGGGTTGTTGATAGCATCAATGCGGTGGCTAGCTGTTATGAGCCTTATCCTTATAAAATTGCTGATAATATGATTCAAGGTGTCGTTACTTATACATGGAGTACTGACAATGATGTCATAACTGCGAGTGATGGACGGATAGAAGAAACTGTTCCTGTACACAAACATATTTCTTCACCTACTTTATTTGAAAGGGGAAAAATAACTTATCTAGGGGACGCTTTTGAGAACAGTTCTTTTAATAGGCAGATGCGAATAATAGAATTACCAGCGTTATCAGATATGAATGTATTATTTCTCCCTGATAATCTGTTGTCAATTGAAGATGAAGCCTTCACAAATTTACCTTGTGAGGCAATTATTGTCCCTAAAACATGTGTTTCAATAGGAAAACATGCCTTCGCAAATTGCTCAAACCTTGTTTATGTATGCATGAGCAAGGAAACTTCTTTTGAGGAAAACACGTTTGAAGGCTGCGAAAATGCAGTTATTGATGCCCAATGATTTCTAGGCAAACAGTAGCAACGCAGAACGACACCAGTACAACCTCACAGGACAATTTGGGCTTCCGCCTTATTTGAAAGTGCACATTCAAATCCCCCAAGGGTTTTCCTTCCCAATTAAGAAAAGTATGGAAAACCCTTTGGGGATTTGCTATTATGGTCTTGCGCGTGCGGGCGATTCGTGAATCGCCCCTACAGCAAGAGGATGGGGCGCCGTCTCAGAAGCGGACGCGATCCTTGCTTGATATAGCGATCGGGTTTCTAAAGATGAACAGCAGCAAGCAAATTCACATGCACTGTCCCAATCTGATTATTTGGCAGCGATCTTACCATGACCATATAATCCGCAATGAAAACGATTATAGGGAAATCTGGAATTATATTGACACAAATCCCGTTCGTTGGAGAGATGACTGTTTCTTTATAGGATAAAAATTCCTCCTGTTTGTTGGTCTTTTTGACAGGCAACAAACAGGAGGAATTCATTGGTTCAGGCAAAAATATTTATTGGTGTTTCAGTCCGCAATCACACATACTTTTATAGGGTTCGTTGGTTTCTTCCAATCTTACCCAATCCAGCAAACCGTTGCGCCGCAAGCGTTTGCTCACCTTACGGCGTGCTTGCGTTTGAGGCTGAGATTGTCCGCGATCATCGCGATAAATTCGCTATTCGTGGGTTTTCCCTTGATGCCGCTGACGGTGTAGCCGAAGAACTTTTGCAGCGTCTCCACGTCGCCGCGGTCCCACGCGACCTCGATGGCATGGCGGATGGCGCGCTCGACGCGGGACGGGGTGGTGCCGAAGCGCTTGGCAACCTCGGGATAGAGCACCTTGGTGACGGCGTTGATCATGTCCATGTCCTTGATGGTCAGGATGATGGCCTCGCGCAGATACTGGTAGCCCTTGATGTGGGCGGGGACGCCGATCTCATGGATGATGTCGGTCACAACCTCCTCCAGATCCGCGTCCGGGTGCATGACCTCCGCGCTCTCGCGGAAGTCCACGCCCACGCCGGGGGTGCGCGGCAGGTCGAAGCTGAGCTGGCGGATCCGGGTGATAAGCGCCTGTACGTCGCAGGGTTTGGGGATAAAGTATTCCGCCCCGCACTCGGAGCACTCGGCAATGACCTTGCTGTTGACAAAGCCGGACAGCACGATCACGCGGCACTGGGAGCCCCGCTCCCGCAGGCGGCGCAGTACCTCCAGCCCGTCCAGCTTCGGCAGCACCAGCTCCAGCAGCATGAGATCCGGCTGAAGCTCTGCCGCGCGCTCCAGCGCCTCCATCCCGTCGGCCGCCATGCCGACGATCTCCATATCTCCCTCGGCGGCGACCAGCTCGCTGAGCTGCCGACAAAATTCACGGTTCGGGTCGACCGCGAGAATGCGAATTCCGGTTTCCATAATTGTAATCCTCCCTTGCAGCAATAGCCGGTGAAAAGCTTTTCCCAAAGCCGTAATCATCGCGTTTGTCGTGCTAAATGTACCATAAGCGCAAGTTTTGCGACAACAGAAAGCTGTCGAACAATCGGGATTATCTGTTGACATAATATGATAATTTCAACCGGATTTCAAGCTTCTTTTCCCAAATTCGCCCCGTTTTTCAAAAAAGCTTTGTCGAATTCTGTCGAAAAGCAGAGTTTAAGAAAACGCTGAACCTGTCAGCGTTTTCAATCGTATAAGAGCTCAAAGCTCTCGTAGTGGTCCGGGGTATAATAGATCAGGCCATCGTTGGAGAAGATGATGCGCTCCGGCCCGCGGGACCTTTTGCCGAGGGTATTGATGTCGCATTCCGCCCATTTGCGCCCCTTGGCCTTGGGAAGCTGCCCCTCGTAGTTGCCGAAGTAGTCCCCGCCGATGCACATGCCGGGCAGCACCTGCTCCAGCGAACCGCCGACCCACCCCGCCATCTGCGCTTCCTTCTTGGTGATGAAGTTCGGCGGCAGGTGACCGTAGGTGTGGATATAGAGGGCCACGTCATCCTTGGTGGTATAGCTTCCGTTCTCGTCGAGTATCTCCGGCTCCTGCGCCGCTTTGGGCGTCTGCGAGGGCTTCGGCGTGCGGACCGGCTTCGGTGTCTGAACCGGCGTCGGCTTTGGGCTCTGTGCCGGTTTCGGTGTCTGAACCGGCGTCGGCGTGAGCAGTGTGAGCTCCTGCCCCTGCGCAGCCGGCTTCTCCGCCGCCGGGGCAGTGTTCTGTACCGCGCAGCCTGCCAGGAGGCACAGGGAAAGCGCCAGCGCCAGCAACACCAGTACCGGCAGCAGCTTTTTTATCTTCATGTTTGTCTGGCTCCCATCATAGAGTTTACCTGTATCTTACCACGCTTCTCGCCCGCTGGCAACGCCTCATACATAATCTTTGGAAATCTCGTCCTGAAATTTGTGCGGAAAGCTCTTGCATTTTGTAACAGGTTGATGTATAGTTGTGACAACAAGTTACGAAAAGAGGGTGCTCTATGTTATCTTCTGCGGCCGCAATGTGGCTTGACACCAATCTTGCCGGCTTTGATCATTTCTTTCTGTCCATTCAGCATTTCTTTGCGGACAAAGCGGGCGTTGTGCTGACACCGTTCTTCCGCTTTATCACGTTTATGGGTGAGAAGGGCTGGCCCTTCTTCCTGCTGGCCTTTCTGTTCCTGCTGTTTGCGAACACGCGCGATCTGGGCGTGTGCATCTTCGGCGCCGTATGCTGCGGCGCGCTGATCACGAACGTTATCCTCAAGGACAATGTGGCCCGTCTGCGCCCCTTTGAAAACTCCATCGAATATGAGCTCTGGTGGATGGCGGTCGGTTCCCCGGCGGAGGAGGGCTTCTCCTTCCCATCGGGACATGTGACGGCCTGTGCCGCGGGCATGACCGCGATCACCATGATGCGCGGAAAGAAGTGGATTCTTCCCTCCATCGTCATCGTGCTGCTCATGGCGATCTCCCGTAACTACCTGATGGCTCACTATCCGTCCGACGTGATCGCAGCCATCCTCATCGGCGTGTTCTCCGGCATCGTCTCGTGGTTCATCACGCAGCTTATTTTCCGCTTCCTCAACCGCAATCGCGCGAAGGTGCCGTTCTTTGGCTGGATCCTGGACTTTGACATCCGCGACGTCCTGCCCTTCCTGCCCCGCAGGGAGAAGAAGGCCGCGCCCGCGCCTGCTCAGAAAAAAGCTTCGGCCGCAGGGGACGACGATGTGAAGACCTATTCTTCCAGGCGACAGAAAGCGGACGCCGCGCCCGCAGAGGACGTAAAGCCCGCGCCCGCCCGTCCGGCGGCGAAGGAGGAGAGCGCCGCGCCTGCCCGCAGAGCCGCCCACACCGCGGCGGAGCCGGCGAAGGCTGCCCCCGCGAGAAGCGGCGGACGCCACGCCATACCCGAGGGAGCCAGGAGCAGCCGCCCGAAGGCCCCCGGGACTTATCAGGGCAAGCACTGAGGAATCGTATCGAAAGCGTACTTTTGGCGAATACGCGAATGCGTATTCGCCATGCGCTTTTTCTGCCTCCCCATAAAGGAGCGCGCCTGAAAAGGGGTCCGGGAAGGATCTCCATGGCAGATTGTTACCATACGGTAAATTCCGCGCCGGGCGCTTTCCGTGCGGTTGAAATTTAAGAGATTTGTGGTATAATTCATTTTTATGGAACAAATCTCGGATTTCCGGCGCCTTTCCGGCGGAAATCCCATCATACGGAGGAAAAACGAAACATGTCAAAGAAGCAATTCAAAGCGGAATCCAAGCGGCTGCTCGATCTGATGATCAACTCCATATACACCAACAAGGAGATCTTTCTGCGTGAGATCATCTCCAACGCGTCCGACGCCATTGACAAGCTCTGCTACCTGTCTCTGACGGACGAGAACGTCGGCCTCAACCGCGCCGACTTTCGCATCGATGTGATCCCGGACAAGGAGGCCCGCACCCTCACGGTCAAGGACAACGGCATCGGCATGAGCCTGCAGGAGGCGGAGACCAACCTGGGCATCATTGCCAAGTCCGGCTCCGGCGCGTTCAAGGCGGAGATGGACAACAGCAAGGCCGAGGATCTGAGCATCATCGGCCAGTTCGGCGTCGGCTTTTACGCGGCTTTTATGGTCTCCGACAAGGTCACGGTTCTCTCCCGCAAGTACGGTGAAGAGAAGGGCGTCAAGTGGGAATCCAGCGGCGCCGACGGCTATACCGTCACGGAGATTGACCGTGATCAGGTCGGCACCGAGGTCATCATGCATCTCAAGCCCGACACCGAGGACGAGGTCTACGGCGTCTATCTGGAGATCTGGAAGCTCCGCGCCCTCATTAAGAAATACTCCGACTATGTGCGCTGGCCCATCATCATGGAGGTCGAGCGCAGCGAGAGCTACGATACCGGCGAGAAGAACGACGACGGCAGCCCCAAGATGGACTACCGCACGGTCAAGCAGGAGGAGACCATCAACTCCATGATCCCGATCTGGCAGCGCGCAAAGAGCGAGGTCACGGACGACGACTGCATCGCCTGGTATAAGGAGAAGCATCACGACGTCAAGGATCCCTGCGTACTGGTGCGCATCAACGCCGAGGGCACGGTCAGCTACAAGGCCATGCTCTTTGTCCCCGGTGAGGAGCACGGCAGCCAGTACTACGGCGAGACCAAGGGCGGCATCACCCTCTACTCCAACGGCGTCATGATTATGGAAAACTGCGACAAGCTGGTGCACGACTATTTTGAGTTCGTCAAGGGTGTGGTGGATTCCCCCGACCTGTCGCTCAATATCTCCCGTGAGCTTTTGCAGCACGACCGCCAGCTCAAGATCATGGGCCAGAACATTGAAAAGCGCATCAAGGGCGAGCTTGAGAAGCTCATGAAGGAGGATCGCCCCAAATACGAGGAGTTCTTCCGCAACTACGGCGTGCATATTAAATGCGGCGTCTGCGACGAGTACGGCCGCTACAAGGATTTCCTGCGGGATCTGCTGATCTTCTACACCTCCGAGGATCACCAGATGACGCTCAAGGAGTATGTCGAGAACATGCCCGAGAGCCAGAAGGCCATTTACTACGCAAGCTCCGATTCCGTCAGGCACGCGCTGAGCCTGCCCCAGTGCGAGGAAGTGAAGAAGCGCGGCTATGAGATTCTGTGCCTCACCACCCCCATCGACGAGATGGTGCTGGAGGCCCTGCGCGATCAGGACGGCAAGACCTTCTGCAACGTCGTGACCGACGATCTGGGCTTTGAGACAGAGGAAGAGAAAAAAGCCGCCGAAGAGCGCGACATTGAGAACAAAGAGTTCCTCGATTTCGTCAAAGAATCCGTGGGCGACGCGGTGAGCAAGGTTCGCCTGAGCCGGAAGCTTGCCTCCCAGCCCTGCTGCCTGACCACCGAGGGCGGCCTGACCCTGGAGATGGAGAAGTACTTCCGCCGCGGGCCCAGCCCTGAGATGCGCTCCATCCGCGCGACCCGCGTTTTGGAGCTCAACCCTGAGCACAAGGCCGTCCAGAGCCTCAAATCCGCCTGGGAGAGCAGCGACACGGACAGGGCGAAGAACCTCGCCCTGATCCTCGCCCGCCTGGCCGAGCTGATGGCCGGGGCCGAGATCGAAGATCCCGCCGCCTTCGTCAGCGAAGTAAGCGAGCTGTTTTGAGACCACGCCGCTTGCCTCCCCTCCGGGGGAGGTGGCACGGCCGATCTCCCGCGAGGCCGTGACGGATGGAGTCAACGCGCGTCTTTTTGAGAGCTCAAAATACCGGCGCTGACTCCCTCAGTCACCGGTGTGCGCACCGGTGACAGCTCCCTCAGGGAGGGAGCCAGACCAAGACAGGAGCAAGCCATGAGTCGACCGAGATTAGGTATTTATGTCCATATCCCTTTCTGCGCATCGAAATGCGGCTACTGCGATTTCTATTCCCTCGCGGGCTGCGATCATCTGATGCCGGAGTACCAGCAGGCGCTGATCGCGCATATCAAGGAATCTTCCCACTCCATCCGGAGCTTTGAGGTGGATTCGATCTACTTCGGCGGCGGCACCCCCAGCTTTTACGGGGCCGACCGCCTGGTGCAGATTCTGGATCAGTTCAAGCTCAACGGCAATGTGCGCCTCGATTCCGAGATCAGCGTGGAGTGCAACCCCGATTCTCTCAGCCCCACGGCGCTCAAGCTGCTGCGGGAGGAGGGGGTCAACCGCCTCTCCATCGGCGTGCAGGCCAGCGACAACAACCTGTTGAAGCTCATTGGCCGCCGCCACAGCTTCCAGCAGGCGCAGAAGGCTTTCCGGGACGCGCGGCTGGCGGGCTTTGACAATATCAGTCTCGACCTCATGTACGGCCTGCCCAGCCAGACCAAGCGTGACTGGGCCGACACCCTCGCCAGGATCGTCGAGATGCATCCGGAGCATATCTCCTGCTACGGCCTGAAGCTGGAGCCGGGGACAAAGATGTACCGGGAGTATAAGGATTCGCCCATCCTGCCCAGCGACGACGAGCAGGCGGACATGTACTCCTACGCCGCCGAGATGCTGGAGCGCTACGGATACAAGCAGTACGAGATCTCCAACTTCGCCGCGCCGGGCTTTGAGTCACGTCACAACCTGAAATACTGGAACATGGACGATTATATCAGCTTCGGCCCGGGCGCGCACTCCTGCGTGGGCAATATCCGCTACAGCTACGTCAAGGATCTGCGCGAGTATATCTCCGGCGTGCACCGCAAGGTCAGCATCGTGGACGAGTATGAGGAGATCAGCCCCCTTGAGCGGGCGGTGGAGTACGTCATGCTCGCCATGCGCACGTCGCGCGGCATCTCCCGCTATGACTACGCCACGCGTACCCAGTGCGACTGGCAGCCCATCCAGCAGGTGCTGGAGGCCTTCCGGGAGAAGGGCTGGGTCGCGCAGACGGAGGATCGCTGGCACTTCACGGTGCCGGGTTTTCTGATCTCCAACACGCTGATCGGCATCATGCTCGAGACGCAGGCCAACGGCCGCATCGAGGGCTCGCCCTGGATCAGCGACGCGGAATACGCCGAGCGCCGGGTCAATCTGCCCAAGGGCGAAGAGGAGCTCTTCGCGGAGCTCTACGAGCAACAGAAGAAACAAAAATAACAGAGACAAAGCAAAGATACAGACTGAGGGATCACATTGAGCGACAACTTTGACAAGCTGCTGGAAAACAAGATACAGAATACCCCCGAAAAGAAAGAGCCCCCGCAGAAAAGGCCGGAAAAAAGGATGGGCTTCGGCAAGCGTCTGCTGCTGACCTGTGTCATCGTGCTGTGCGTGGCAGCGCTGCTGGTCTGCGGCGCCGCGGTCTGGGGCTACCGATTGAGCGTCAATGGCGTAAACCTGCCGAACGTGTATATCGACGGCGTCTCCGTCGGCGGCATGACGCCCGAGGAGACCGCCGACGCCCTGCGCGAGGCGCAATGGGACGCCCTTGAGGGGGAAAGCCTCGCGGTCAGCCTCCCCGCCGGGGCGGGCTTTCGCGTGGACTACCTGCGCTCCGGCGCGGTGATGAGCCGGGACGAGGCGGTGCGCCTCGCCTGCGCCTACGGTCATGAGGGGGACGTGTTCACAAACCTCCGGGACTATCTGCTGAACTGTCTCAGCCCCGTGGACGTGGCGACGAAGGAGCGGACGCTGGACGAGACCTACATCCGCGCCTGCATGGACGAGGGACGCAGGGCGCTGGACGATATTCTCCGGAAGGACGCCTGGAGGCTGGACGAGGAGGGCAAACGCCTGATTTTCGTCAAGGGCGCGGGCGGGGTCGAGCTGGACACCGAAGCCCTCTATGACGCGGTGTGCGCCGCGCTGAAGGCCGGGGAGAAGGAAATACACTTCGACAAGCTCCTCCGTGACATTCAGATGCCGAACCTGGCGCAGATCTATGACCAGGTCGCGGTTGAGCCGGTCAACGCCTACTTCGACACCGGGATTCGCGACATCGTGCCCGAGACGGTGGGGCGCAGCTTCGACACGGAGGCGGCCGTACAGCTCTGGCAGGCGGCGAACATCGGCGAACAGGTGGTCGTCCCGATCACGGAAATTCAGCCGGAATACACGGCGGAGGCGCTCAACGCCATCCTCTTCCGCGATTTGCTGGGCGCGCAGATGACCTATTATTACGGCTCCACGCCCGAGCGCGTCAACAACATCCGCCTTGCGGCGAGTAAGCTGGACGGCCTGGTGCTCCTGCCGGACGAGACCTTCTCGTATAACGACGTGGTAGGCCAGCGCACCGAGGCCGCGGGCTTTCAGATCGCCAAAGCCTACAGCGACGGCCAGGAGGTGGACGAGCTGGGAGGCGGCATCTGCCAGGTGAGCTCCACGCTCTACGGCGCGGCGCTCTACGCGAGGCTCAAAATCCTCACGCGGCAGAACCACTACTTCAAGGTCGGCTATCTCGACTACGGCCTCGACGCCACCGTGAGCTGGCGGCAGCCCGATTTCCGCTTCAAGAACAACCGGGAGTTTCCCGTCAAGCTCGCCGCCTATGTCAACGAGGGCGAGCAGTCCCTGGTGGTGGAGATCTGGGGCACGGATTTTGACGGCATCAGCGTGAAGCTCTACCACACGGAGGAGGACGTCTTTGACGAGGAGCTGCCCTGGGTGCTGGTGGGCAAGCGCATCCACACCTACGGCGACCTCTACGACGCGGACGGCAACTACCTCAATACCGTCAGTGAGAATACCGGCGTCTACTACTTCCACGACGAGGACATCGAATGGCCCGACAACTACATCCGAAACCGCGGCGAGGATCAGTATCTGGGGTGAGCGCGCCCCTGCCTTCCCTCTCTGAGGGAGCCAAAGCGGAATTTGATTTGAATTTCAAATACAGGAGAAGAGAGTATGGAAAACAGGAAGACCTTTTACATCACCACCCCGATTTATTACCCCTCGGACAAGCTGCACATCGGCCACACCTACTGCACCGTCGCAACCGACAGCTTCGCCCGCTACAAGCGGCTGCGCGGCTATGACGTGATGTTCCTGACCGGCACGGACGAGCACGGCCAGAAGATCGAGGAGAAGGCGAAGGCCGCGGGCGTCACGCCCCAGCAGTTTGTGGACAGGATCGTCGAAGGCGAGGGCGGCATCCTCGACCTGTGGAAGCTGATGAACATCTCCAACGACCGCTTCATCCGCACCACCGACGATTACCATGTCCAGTCCATCCAGCGCATCTTCAAAAAGATGTATGACAACGGCGATATCTACAAGGGCTCCTACAAGGGCAAGTACTGCACCCCCTGCGAGAGCTTCTGGACCGAGAGCCAGCTCAAGAACGGCATGTGCCCCGACTGCGGCCGCCCCGTCCATGACGCCGAAGAGGAAGCCTACTTCTTCCGTCTCTCCAAGTACGCAAAGCCCGTGCAGGAGCTGCTGGAGACCGGCACCTTCCTCGAGCCCGCCTCCCGTGTCAACGAGATGATCAACAACTTCATCAAGCCGGGCCTTGAGGATCTGTGCGTGTCCCGCACCAGCTTTACCTGGGGTATCCCCGTGGACTTTGATCCGGGCCATGTGGTCTATGTGTGGGTGGACGCCCTGTCCAACTACATCACCGCCCTCGGCTATCTCAACGACCGCTACGACGATTTTGAGAAGTTCTGGCCCGCCGACTGCCACATCGTCGGCAAGGAGATCGTCCGCTTCCACTCCATCATCTGGCCCGCCATGCTCATGAGCCTCGGCCTGCCCATGCCGAAAAAGGTCTACGGTCACGGCTGGCTCGTCATCGACGGCGGCAAGATGTCCAAGTCCAAGGGCAACGTGGTCGACCCCTACGTGCTGGCCGACAAGTTCGGCGTGGACGCGCTGCGCTTCTTCCTGCTGCGCACCTTCCCCTTCGGCTCGGACGGCAACTTCTCCAATGAGCTGCTGATCTCCACCATCAACACCGACCTTGCAAACGACCTCGGCAACCTCGTCTCCCGCACGACAGCCATGGTCGAAAAGTACTTCGGCGGCAAGCTCCCGACGGAGCGGGAGGCTGACGCCCTGGACGACGAGCTGGTCGCCCTCATCAAGGCGGCGCCGGAGAAGTACGCCGCGCAGATGGACAATTTCCAGCCCCATCTCGCCCTGGATGAGATCTTCAAGCTCATCCAGCGCGCCAACAAGTATATCGACGAGACCATGCCCTGGGCGCTGGCGAAGGACGAGGGGAAGAAAGCCCGCCTTGCCTCCGTGATGTACAATCTGCTCGAGGCCCTGCGCGTCTCGCTCATCCTGCTCACGCCCTTCATCCCCGAAAGCTGTGAAAAGGCCTTCGCCCAGATCGGCGCAAACGCGTCCGTCCGGACCTGGGACTCTGCTCTCGTTTACGGCGCCCTGCCCGCAGACGTCGAAGTCCGCAAGGGCGAGACCCTCTTCCCCCGCATCGACGCGGTGAAGATGCTTGAGGAGCTGGAGCAGGCCGAGAAGGCCGCAAACGCCCCGAAGGTCAAGGTCAACCCCGTCCTGCCCGATGTGACCATCGACGAGTTTGCCAAATGCGACATGCGCGTGTGCAAGGTTCTCGCCTGCGAAGCCGTCAAAAAGAGCGACAAGCTGTTAAAATTTCAGCTCGACGACGGCAGCGGCACGCCCCGTCAGATTCTCTCCGGCATCCATAAGTTCTACGAGCCCGAGGAGCTCGTCGGCAAGACCGTCGTCGCCATCCTGAATCTGCCCCCGCGCAAGATGATGGGCCAGATGTCAAACGGCATGCTGCTCTCCGCCGTGCGCGAGGTCGACGGCAAGGAGGAGCTGCATCTTTTGATGCTCGACGACGCCGTCCCCGCCGGCGCGCAGCTCTGCTGAGAAAACACGGAAGAGGCGCAAAAAACTGCGCCTCTTCTGCATTTTTCGCGTTTTGGGTGGTTGACAAAGCGCCGCAGCTTTATTATGATTACGATACGGATAGTATAACAGATTGCGAGGAACGAATATGGACGGCGAAATGCTCAAATATATGATCTATCTCTGGATGCTGGCGGTTGCGGGCGTCGGCGGGCTTACGTTTCTGGCAGACCTGATCTGGACGGCCTGCTTCAAAGTCACCGACGGTACGGCCGCAAAATTCAAGAGGGCCGCGTTTGTGAAATGCTTTCTGCGCTTTTTCCTGCTCGTCGTCATTCTGGCCGCAGCCTACGCCGCCGCCCAATACCTGGGCAGCATGACCACCTGAGCAGGGCTGCAAACGCTGTAGTCTGCTTTTCACGTTCTGAAAGATCGACAAAACAGGATTTTTTCCGATCAAAAAACCAGATCCGCGTATGCGGATCTGGTTTTTTGTTGGGTTGGTATCGATTACGCGGCGTTGGCCAGCTCATCCGCGGCGAAGTCCGCGGCGCTCTGACCGGCGATGCGGCCGAAGATGGTGAAGTCGGCCACGGCGTTGCCGCCGAGACGGTTGTTGCCGTGCACGCCGCCAGTGGTCTCGCCGGCTGCAAAGAGACCGGGGATAACCGCGCCGTCGGTGCCGATGACCTCGGCGTTGTCGTTGATCTTAATGCCGCCCATGGTGTGGTGGACGCCGGGCTGCACCTTGATGGCGTAGAAGGGTGCCTGATCGAGGGGATTGGCGAAGGAGACGCGGCCGAATTCCTTGTCCTCCTTGGCCTCCACGCAGGCGTTCCAGGCCGCCATGGTCTCGGCCAGCACGTCGGCGGGAGCGCCGATGGCCCCGGCCAGCTCTTCCCAGGTTTCGCCCTTCTCGGCGAAGCCCTTGTTGATATAGCCCTGGATGACGTTGGAGGCGTCGCTCATGCGGCTGTCGACGATGAGCCAGGCATAGCCGCCGGTCTGCTCAAACTCGGCAGCAGAGACCTTGTCGCGGGTGGAGACCTCATCGAAGAAGCGCTTGCCCTCCTGGTTGACCAGGATGGCGCCGTCGCCGCGCAGACCCTCGGTGATGAGGTTTGCGCTGGTGCCTTCCACGTGGACGGTCGGGTGGAGCTGGATCTCAGCCATGTCGACGGTGTCCGCGCCGACGGCCTGGGCCATCTGGATGCCCTGGCCCTGGATGCCGGGGGCGTTGGTGGTGATGAAGCCGTCAAGCTCGGGACGGACGGCCTTGATCATGTCGTTGTTCGCGCCGAAGCCGCCGGAGGCGATGACCACCGCCTTGGCGTTGATGGTGTAGTTTGCGTCCGGGCCCTCGGCCTTCACGCCGACGGCCGTGCCGTTATCCATCAGGATCTCGACGGCGGGAGTGTCGGTCATGAGCTTGATGCCGCGGTTTTCAAGGTTCTGCTGGAGCAGGGGGACGACGTACGCGCCGACGGAGATGACCTTGCCGTTTTCGTCCACCGGGCGGTGGATGCGCTTGACGGAGGCGCCGCCGAAGGCCGCGACGTTGTGAAGGATGATCTCGGGATTGAGGGAATCGAGCCAGGCAATGGCGTCGGGGCTGGACTCAACCAGCTTCTGCACCAGGGCGGGGTCGTTCTTGCCGCCGCCGCCGATCAGGGTGTCGAGCTGGAAGAGCTCAGAGGTATCGAAGTAGCCCTCGGGAGCGGCCTGGTAGGCCTCCCACTGCTCAGCGACGATCTTGCCGAGCTCCTGGATGCGCGCGTTGTCGGGGTAATTGGCGACCTTCTTGAGGGTGGCCTCCACGCCCGCGGCTTCCTTGAACTCATTCTGGTTGCGCCATTCGGTGGGGCCGGCGTTCATGCCGCCGGTGGAACGGACGGAGTTGCCGCCGGGGAAGGCGGTGCTCTCGAGAAGGATGACGTTCTTGCCCGCGTCGGTGGCGGTGATGGCGGCGGTCATGCCCGCGCCGCCCGCGCCGATGACGACCACGTCACAGTCAAGGGTCTCCTCCGCCTTCTCGGCGGGGGCCGCAGCCCCGGCGGGAGCGCCGGTGTAGGCGGCGGGATCAAAGCCCAGAGAGGTCAGGGCTTCGGTGACGGCGGTCTTGATGGCGGTGGAGGTGACGGTCGCGCCGGTGATGGCGTCGACGTCGACGGTGTTGCCCGCGACCATCGCGGCGGGCAGCTTTTCAGCGGCCACGGAGCCGATGCCCGGGGTCTCGTTCTGCTCGAGGATGTTGACTTCGTAGATGGTGGCGGCGTCGGCCTTGACCTCAACCACCACGTCGCCGCCGATGCCGGGGGCCTTGGCGGTGGCGGTCGCAACGTCGGCAGGCTCTTCCTTGGCCGCGGCGGTCTCGGAAGCGCCGCCCTTGGCAAACTCGGAGGCGCTCATGCCGGCGATGCGTCCGAAGACGATGAAATCGCAGACAGCATTGCCGCCCACGCGGTTGCCGCCGTGGATGCCGCCGGTGGTCTCGCCGCAGGCGAAGAGGCCGGGGATCACATTGCCGTCGGTATCAATGACTTCGGCCTTCTCGTCGATCTTGATGCCGCCCATGGTGTGGTGGATGCCCGGGGCAATCTTGATGGCGTAGAAGGGGGCGGTGGCCTGTGCCTCCATGCCGTTGTTGCGGCCCCATTCCTCGTCCACGCCCTTGGCGCAGGACTCGTTCCAGGCGACCATGGTGTTGACAAAGTTTTCCACCGCGTCGCCCTCAAGGCCCATCTCCCTGGCCAGGGCCACATAGGTATCACCGGTCAGGGCGTAGCCGCCGTCGATGAACTTCTTGGTAAGGGCCAGGTGGTCGACCAGGTTCTGGTCGAAGATGATGAAGCAATAGCCGTCCGGCTGCTTGAGCTCGGCCTGGGAGACCACGTCACGGCCCGCCAGATCGTTGACGAAGCGCTTGCCCTCGGTGTTGACGATGACAGCGCCGTAGCTGCGCAGGGACTCGGACACCAGCAGTCCGTTGGACTGGATGACCGTCGGGTGGAGCTGGATCTGCTCCATATCGACCGTGTCCGCGCCGACAGCCTGGGCCATCATAATGCCGTCGCCCTGTGCGCCGGCGTGGTTGGTGGTGACGGCGTTGGCAAGGCTGGGATCATAGCTTGCCATCAGGTCGAAGTTTGCGCCGAAGCCGCCGGTTGCGAGCACGACGGATTTGGCGTTGATGGTGTAGTTGTGATCCTCGTCCTCGGCCTTGACGCCGACGGCCCGGCCGTTATCCATCAGGATCTCGGTGGCCTTGGTGTTCACGCGCACGTCGATGCCCAGCTCCTCAGCCTTGGCGGAGAGCTTGGCGACGAGGTAGCTGCCGACGGCCTGACCGTCAGCGGGCTGGTGCAGGTACTGGTGCTGGGTGCCGCCGGTGGCCTTGACCTTTTCCAGCGGGGCGTCGATGGAGAAGAGCCAGTCGACCGCTTCGGCGCTGTTCTCGGCCAGGGTGCGCACCAGGTCGGGATCGGCGAGGTCATGGCCGAGACGGAGGGTATCGTCGACAAAGTTGTCCACGGTGTTGCCCTCAAGGCCGAGCTCGGCCTGCACCTTGGTGTCGGCCGCGTTCATGCCGCCCTCGGCGCGGAGGCTGTTGCCGCCGACAAAGGGCATCTTCTCGAGCAGGATGACCTTCATCCCCTGCTGGGTCGCCATGACGGAAGCGGTCAGGCCCGCGCCGCCCGCGCCGACCACGACCACGTCGCAGTCCAGGGTGACCTCTTCCTTTTCCTTGGGGGCAGCCTCGCCGGAGGCGGCGCCCGCGTAGGCGGCGGGATCAAAGCCCATGGAGGTCAGCGCCTCGGTGACGGCGGTCTTGATGGCGGTGCTGGTAACAGTCGCGCCGGAGATGCCGTCGACCTCGATGCTGTTGGCTTCCACAATCGCGCCGGGAAGCTTTTCCACGGCCACGGAGCCGATGCCCGGGGTCTCGTTCTGCTGGAGTACGGTAACCTCATAAATGGTGTTCGCGTCGGCCTTGACCTCGACGATCACCTCGCCGTCGATGCCGGTGCCCTTGCCGGTGGCGGTCTGCGCGTCATCCGCGTAGGCCGGAACCACGAGGGTCAGGAGCATCATGACAGCCAGAATCAGGGATAATGCTTTCTTCATATGCGTCCTCCTTGTAATAGATGGGGCTTCCGTTTACCGGGGCGAATTGCCCTCAGGTATTCTGTGAAAAGTATATCATCTCCTCCTTTCAACGTCAATTGAGAATCCTGTCAATCTGTTCAAAAAATTCCCGAAAGAATTCCCGGCAGTCGTATGAACTGCCGGGAATTGAAAGCTTATGTGTGTCTTTACGCCGCCTTGTCCATGGCCTCGCGCACGGCGGTCTTGATGGCGTCGGAGGTAATCGTCGCGCCGGTGATGCCGTCCACGTCGATGCTGTTTGCCTCGACGATGCGCGCGGGCAGCCATTCGACCGCGACGGAACCGACGCCCTGGGTCTCGCTGCTTTCGAGCACCTTGACATCGGTGACGTTCTTGCCGTCGGTGGTGACCTCAACGACGATGGGGCCGTTCCTGCCCGCGGCCTCGGCGGTCACGGTGACGGGCGCGGCGGGTGTGCCGTTCCGGGCTGCCTCGATGGCCTGGGCGACGGCAGCCTTGATGGCGTCGGAGGTAATCGTTGCGCCGGAAACGCCGTCCACGTCGATGCTGTTGGCGTCGACGATGCGCCCGGGCAGCCATTCGACCGCGACGGAGCCGACGCCCTGGGTCTCGCTGTTTTCAAGAACGTTCACGTCGGTGATGACACCGTCCTTCACGATGACGTCCACGACCATGGGGCCGTTCTTGCCTTCGACATTGGCCTGCACGTGGGCCGAGCCGACAGGGGCGCCGCCGGGAACGCCGTTCAGCGCGTTCTCAACGGCCTGGGCGACGGCGGCCTTGATCGCGTCGGAGGTAACGGTCGCGCCGGAGATTCCGTCCACGTCGACGGAGTTTGCCTCGACAATGCGCCCGGGCAGCCATTCGACGGCTACCGCGCCGACACCGACAGTCTCAACGCTCTCGAGCACCTTCACATCCAGAATGTTGCTGCCGTCGGTTGTGACCTCGACCACGATGGGGCCATTTTTGCCTTCGGCCACGGCCTGCACGGTGACAGGCTCTGCCAGCGCGGTTTCCTTCGCGGGGGCGGCTTCTTCTGCGGGAGCTTCCTCAGCAGGAGCGGCTTCCTCGGCGGGAGCGGCGTTCAGGCTCGCCAGCGCCTCGGTGACGGCTGTCTTGATGGCGGTGCTGGTAACGGTCGCGCCGGTGATGGCGTCGACGTCGACGGAGTTTGCCGCGACGATCGCGCCGGGGAGCTTCTCGGCAGCCACAGAGCCGATGCCCGGTGTCTCGTTCTGTTCCACGACGGTGACGGCATAGATGTTCGTGCCGTCGGTAACGACCTCGACCACGACGTCGCCGCCGATGCCCGCGCCCTTGCCCTGAACGGTGACGGCGTCCGCGGGGATCTCCGCGGGAGCCGATTCTTCAGCAGGAGCGGCTTCCTCGGCGGGGGCGGCCTCCAGGCTCGCCAGCGCCTCGGTGACGGCTGTCTTGATGGCGGTGCTGGTCACGGTCGCGCCGGTGATGGCATCGACATCGACGGAGTTGGCCGCGACGATCGCGCCGGGGAGCTTCTCGGCGGCCACGGAGCCGATGCCCGGGGTCTCGTTTTGCTCCACAACCGTGACGGCGTAGATGGTGCTGCCGTCGGTAACGACCTCGACCACGACGTCGCCGCCGATGCCCGTGCCCTTGCCTTGAACGGTGACGGCGTCGGCGGGGATCTCCGCGGGAGCCGATTCTTCAGCAGGAGCGGCTTCCTCGGCGGGGGCGGCCTCCGCAGCCGGTGCCGCGGTCTCGGCACCGCCGCCGAAGTTTGCGGGATCAAAGCCCGCAGAGGTCAGGGCCTCGGCGATGGCGGTCCTGATGGCGGTGGAGGTGACGGTCGCGCCGGTGATGGCGTCGAAGGCGATGGAGTTGGACTCGACAATCACGCTGGGGAGCTGTTCGGCTGCGACGGAGCCGATGCCCGGCGTCTCGTTCTGCTCAAGAATATTGACCTCATAGATGGTGTTCTCATCAGCCACGATCTCGACGATCACGTCGCCACCGATGCCCGTACCCTTGCCCTGAACGGTGACCTTGCCGTCTTCCGCGGCGACGGGTCCGGCCAGCTCGACCTCAGGCTCCGGGTCGGGAGCGACATAGCCGAAGTTTGCGGGATCGAAGCCCGCTTCGGTGAGGGCGTTGGCAATGGCGGCCTTGATGGCGTCGCTGGTCACGGTGGCAGTGGCGATGCCGTCTACATCGAGGGAATTAGCCGTGCCGATGGCGGCGGGCAGCTGCTCCACCGCGAGGGTGCCAATGCCCGGGGTCTCGTTATGCTCAACGATGGTCACGGAGTAGATATTGTCCGCGTCAGCGATGATCTCGACCTTCACGTCCCCAACCTTGCCGGGTGCGGTACCGGTGACGGTAACCGCATCGCTGGAGGCCTTGCGCATGCCCTTGGCCGGCAGCTTGCCGATCACGGCGATGTTGATCACCAGGACGGCAATCAGCGCCAGAACGAGGATCAGGTCGAACGTGCTGAACTTTTTCTCAAGGTTGTGTTTCATGGCGTTTCCTCCAGAATGATAGTGGGGAAAGAAAAAGCTTTACTATAAAAGCTGACGCCTTTATAGTAATTTTGAGTGTGCGAAATCCTCGCCGCTCACGCGGCAGCCGGATTTCATGCACATGTAAATCCCCATGAATCAACTTTTATTCATCGCGGCAAGGCTTGCCGCATGGGGAATGGGGATTTACTATAAAATTTTACAGTATCCCCGCGCGTTTTGCAAGAGGAAATGTGCAGATTTATCAAAAAAGAAGGTGAAGCTGCCTTTGATCAGTGATCGCGGCCGCCGTACATGATCTCGCCGGTCTTGGCGTCGACGGCGTATTCGTATTCCTGAAGGCCCTGGTCGAAGGTGATTTCGTACCAGGTTCTGCCGCGCTCCCGCTCCAGGTCGATTTCCACGTCGTGGACGTCATTGCGGGCGAGGCCCGCGTCGTTCAGCGCGATCTCCAAAGCCCGGTCGCTCCCGATGCGTCCGGCGGCATTGCGCCAGAGGAAAAATCCGACAAGCAGCGCCGCGGCAAGAATCACGATTAAACCGATGATGAGTGCCTTTTTCATTTCAATTTTCCTTTCTCGAAATACGCTTGAAAAACAATTGTTTTATGGAAGATCCGTATTATCCGCGTTTTTCACGGAAGAACGCCCGCAGCAGGGCGGCGCATTCCTCCGCCATTACCCCGGCATAGACCGCCGGGCGGTGGCCGTAGCGCTCAAAAAACAGGTCGATGACGCTGCCGCAGGAGCCGGAGAGCTTTTCCCGTGCGCCGTAGACCACGACGGGGACGCGGGCGTTGATGATCGCCCCGGCGCACATGGGGCAGGGCTCCAGCGTGACATAGAGCGCGCAGCCCTCCAGCCGCCAGTCGCCAAGGGCACGGCAGGCCTCGCGGATGGCCTCAAGCTCCGCGTGGGCGGTGGCGTCGCCGGTCTCCTCGCGCCGGTTGCGTCCGGAGCTGATCACGCGCCCTTCCGTATCCACGACGACCGCGCCCACCGGCACCTCGCCGTGTTCCGCAGCTTCCCGCGCGAGCGCGAGCGCGAGGGACATGTACGATTCGCGTTCGGTCATAGAATTAACCCCGTTTATCGCAGTACGTTGAACCTGCTTGTCATTCTGAGGAGCGCAGCGACGAAGAATTCCGTCGTTTCCGCAAACGACCACGGGATCCTTCGCCTGCGCGAAGCCATGGCACGGAAAGACAGCATCGCAGGGGAGGAGCAAGCCCCTCCCCTGCAGTATTATACGGACTTATACCAGCGCGGCGGTGATGAGGCTCATCTTATAGACTTCTTCGGCGTTGCAGCCGCGGGAGAGGTCGTTGATGGGCGCGTTCAGACCCTGCAGGATGGGGCCGTAGGCCTCGTAGCCGCCGAGACGCTGGGCGATCTTGTAGCCGATGTTGCCGGACTGGATCTCCGGGAAGATGAAGGTGTTGGCGTAGCCGGCGACCGTGCTGCCGGGGAACTTGAGCTGGCCGACCGTGGGGGATACGGCAGCATCGAACTGCATCTCGCCGTCGCAGGCGAGCTCCGGATGGGTCTCCTTGACGATGGCGGTGGCGTTGCGCATGAGCTCGGGGCCGGGGCCCTTGCCGGAGCCCTTGGTGGAGAAGCTCAGCATGGCGATCTTCGGGTCGATGCCGAAGACCTTGGCGGTGCGGGCGGTCTCGACGGCGACCTCGGCCACCTGCTGGGCGGCGGTGAGGACGACGTTGCCGTCCTTGTCCTTCTTGTCCTCATAGGAGATGTTGATGGCGCAGTCACCCATGGCGATCATTTCATCGCCGCGGGCCAGAATGAAGCAGGAGGAGACAAGGTTGGAGCCCTTTTTGGTCTTGACGAGCTGCAGGGCGGGGCGGACGGTGTCGGCAGTGGAGTAAGTGGCGCCGCCGAGCAGGGAGTCGGCCAGCCCCTCTTTGACGAGCATGGTGCCGAAGTAGTTGGATTTCTGGAGCATGGCGCGGGCGTCCTCCGCGGTGGCCTTGCCCTTGCGCAGCGCGACGAAATCGTCGACGAACTTGTCCATATCGGGATAGGTGGCGGGGTCGATGATCTCCAGCCCCTCGATGTCGAAGCCGCCCTTTGCGGCCGCGGCCTTGACCTCGTCGACATTGCCGATGAGCACGGGGGTGAGGAAGCCGTCCTTCTTCAGACGCGCGGCGGCCTCGAGAATACGGGCGTCGGTGCCCTCGGGGAAGACGATCTTGCGTGGATTGGCTTTGAGGATCTCGATCAGCTTTTCAAACATGGATTCTACCTCCAGCATTATATTTTTTGTTTGGTACTATAAAGATAGCACGAAGCGGAGCTGATTTCAAGATTTTCTATTTACAAAGTAAAGCTCCCCGGATATAATATACCGACTGTAATCAAGAATAGGGAAGCGCTGATTCAATCGAAGTGTGCGGATTGACGAGCAGATTTTTCGCCTGATGAAGGTGAGAAATTGCAGATGTACTTAAGTGAGCGTCCAAATCTTTGATTTGGCTAACGCGAACTTATACATGTGAGCAAAGCGAATCGGATTGTGTACATCAAGATTGCGAGACAAAATCAGACGGAAAAGGTGCCGTCAAGACGTGCGCGGCGATTGATTCAGCGTTTCCTCAGACAAGGAGCCGCAGTATGAACCGCAGCTTTCCCGAAATTCTCTCCGCCCTCAGAAAGGAGCGGAGCATCAACCAGCGCACGGCGGCACAGGACCTCGGCATCAGCCAGGCGCTTTTGAGCCACTACGAAAACGGCGCGCGCGAACCCGGCCTGGGCTTTGTCTGCCGCGCCTGCGACTACTACGGCGTGAGCGCCGACTATCTCCTGGGCCGCAGCGACCGGCCCGACGCCGCCCTGAGCGCGGCACAGACCGCGGCGGACTACCTTGACCGTCTGCGCGGCCTGATCGGGGAAGCCAGCGCCGCCATGAACGAATACACAGGAAAGGGGCATGACGTATGATCCCGCAGGAAAAAATCCGCAATTTCTCCATCATCGCCCATATCGACCACGGCAAATCCACGCTCTCCGACCGCCTCATCGAAAAGTGCGGCGCGGTGGAGGAGCGCATCATGGAGGATCAGATCCTTGACAACATGGATCTTGAGCGCGAGCGCGGCATCACCATAAAGGCCCGCGCCGTGGGGCTTAATTATAAGGCCGCCGACGGGGAAAGCTATACCCTGAACCTGATCGACACCCCGGGCCATGTGGACTTCAACTACGAGGTCAGCCGCTCTCTCGCCGCGTGCGAGGGCGCTGTGCTGGTGGTGGACGCCTCCCAGGGCGTGGAGGCCCAGACCCTGTCGAATACCTATCTCGCCCTCGACAACAATCTGGAGATCCTGCCGGTGGTCAACAAGATCGACCTGCCCGCGGCGGACCCGAAGCGCGTCAAGGAGGAGATCGAGGAGATCATCGGCCTGCCCGCCATGGACGCGCCGGAGATCAGCGCCAAGGCCGGCATCAACATCGACGCCGTGCTGGAGGACGTGGTGGCAAATATCCCCGCGCCGTCCGGCGATCCGAACGCCCCGCTCAAAGCCCTGATTTTCGACAGCCAGTACGACAACTACCGCGGTGTCATCGTCTTCATGCGCCTGTTCGACGGCGTGATCCGCCGTGACAGCGAAATCCTGCTCATGGGTACCGGCGCGAAGTACAAGGTCGTGGAGGTGGGACACCTGCGCCCCATCGGCCTTGAGCCCTGCGAGGAGCTTGCCGCCGGGGACGTGGGCTACTTCACCGCCAGCATCAAAAACGTCTCCGACACCCAGGTGGGCGATACGGTCACGGACGCCGTAAACCCCACCGCTGAGGCTCTGCCCGGCTACCGCCCGGCGCGGCCCATGGTCTTCTGCGGCATCTATACGGAGGACGGGTCGAAGTATCCCGATCTCCGCGATGCGCTGGACAAGCTCAAGCTCAACGACGCGTCCCTCTCCTATGAGCCGGAGAGCTCCGTTGCCCTCGGCTTCGGCTTCCGCTGCGGCTTTCTGGGCATGCTGCACATGGAGATCATCCAGGAGCGCCTGGAGCGGGAGTTTGATCTGGAGCTTGTCACCACCCTGCCGTCTGTTATTTATAAGGTGGTCAAGACCGACGGGACGGTGGTCATGGTGGACAACCCCCACAATTACCCGGACGTGGCCTCCATCGCCGAGGCGTACGAGCCCTACGTCAAGGTCTCCATCATCACGCCCAACGAGTTTGTGGGCAACATCATGCCGCTGTGCCAGGATCGCCGCGGCGAGTACAGGAACATGACCTATCTCGACCAGCGCCTGGTGGAGCTGCACTATGAGATGCCGCTCAATGAGATCATCTACGACTTTTTCGATACCCTCAAGGCGAGAACAAAGGGATACGCCTCCCTGGACTACGAGCTGTCGGAATATAAGCTGTCGGATCTGGTGAAGGTCGACATGCTCTTAAACGGCGACCAGGTGGACGCCCTGAGCTTCATCGCCCACAGGGAGAAGGCCTACGGGCGGGCGAGGAAGCTGTGCGAAAAGCTCAAGGACAACATCCCGCGCCAGCTCTTCGAGGTGCCCATCCAGGCGGCCATCGGCGGCAAGATCATCGCCCGCGAGACTGTGCGCGCCATGCGCAAGGACGTGCTGGCCAAGTGCTACGGCGGCGACATCACCAGAAAGAAAAAGCTTCTCGAAAAGCAGAAGGAAGGCAAGAAGAAGATGCGCCAGCTCGGCACGGTCTCCATCCCGACCGAGGCGTTTCTCGCGGTGCTGAAGCTCGACGAGTGAAAAAATGAAGCTCGACGAGTGAAAAAATAAGTCCTTGTCTTTCCCATATTTTTATAGTATAATATCATCCCGGTTTGTGCGGGAACGCAAAACCGTACGCGATTTGAAAGGGGGGCGCCCATTCCGTGATTAATCTCTCGAACGAAAAGGGTACGATCAGCATTACGAGCGAGGTTTTGACCTACCTGGCCGGCGTGGCGGCGACGAGCTGCTTCGGCGTCAAAGGCATGGTTGACCGCAGCAAGGAAGGCGTCATGCAGCTGCTGCGCAGGGAGTCCATTTCCAAGGGCGTCACCGTGCACTTTGAGGACGACGGCGCGATCTCCCTGGAGCTTCATATCGGCGTGGATCACGGCGTCAACATGAGCGCCGTCGCGCGGAGCATTATCAACGAGGTCAGCTATAAGCTGTCAAAGTCCGCGGGCGTACCCGTCCGCCGCGTCGACGTCTTCATCGACACGATCATAGGATAAGAGGAACAGACACTTGAGAGATATGATAAATGCCGCGGCCTTCAAGGAGAGCATTCTATGCGCCTACGCCGCGCTGCAGGCCAATATACAGGCCATCAACGATCTGAACGTCTTCCCCGTACCGGACGGGGATACCGGCACCAACATGGGCCTGACCATGGAAAAGGCCGCCATGGAGCTCCGGAAAAACGATTTCCCCACCGTCAGCGCCGCTGCCGACTGCGTGGCCTCCGCCCTGCTGAGAGGCGCGCGGGGCAACTCCGGCGTCATTCTGAGCCTCCTGTTTCGCGGAATTTCCCGCAAGCTCAAAGGCCTGCACGAGGCCGACGCGAAAAGCTTTGCCGCCGCCCTGCAGGATGGGGTGGAGGCCGCCTACAAGGCCGTCATGAAGCCTGCCGAGGGGACGATTCTCACAGTCTCCCGCCTTGCCGCCGAAGCCGCCGTGAAAACCGCCGAAAAGGACGCGGGACTCGGAAAAACCTTTGAGGCTGCGATCAAAGCCGGGGACGAAGCCTTGGCCGATACCATCAACCTCAACCCCGTGCTCAAAAAGGCCGGCGTCGTGGATGCGGGCGGCATGGGCTTTATGGTCATTCTCAAGGCGATGTTCGCCTCTTTGAAGGGCGAGGTTTTCGCCCCCGAGGATCAGATGCGCATTGAGGAGATTACAGAGAAAACCTCCGGCGGTTATGACGCGCGGGAGAACATCACCTTCGCCTTCGACACGGTCTATATCGTGCGCAAGAAGACGCCCGATGTTGATCTTGAGCCGCTGCGCGCCTATCTCGATTCCATCGGCGACAGCCTGGTCATCAGTGACGACGATGAGATCTTCAAGGTGCACGTCCACACCGACACCCCGGGCGACGCACTGAACGAGAGCCAGAAATACGGCACGCTGGAGGTCGCCAAGATCGAGAACATGGTCATCCAGGCCGATCAGAACGCGGCGGGCGAGAAGGTCATCAGCACCGAAATTCTCCAGGATGTTGAGAAGGAGCTGGAGGCAAAGGAAGCCGAACCCGAGTACGCAGAGCCCGAGAAGCAGTTTGGCGCGGTGGTCGTGGCTGCGGGGCCGGGGATGCAGAAGCTCTTCCGTGAGCTGGGCGCCGACCGCGTCGTCACCGGCGGACAGACCATGAACCCCTCCACCGACGATATCCTGCGGGAGATCAACCGTACCCCGGCGGAGACGGTTTTCGTCCTGCCGAACAACAAGAACATCATCATGGCGGCGGAGCAGGCGGGCGAGCTCGTCAAGGACAAGCGCGTCATCGTTATCCCCACCAAGACCGTGCCCCAGGGCATCTCGGCGCTTCTCAACTTCAACATCGACGAGAATGAGGAACCTATTGTCGAGGCCATGAAGGAGGCCGCCGCGAACGTCCACACCGCCATGGTCACCTACGCCGCGCGGGATTCCGACTTTGACGGGCATGACATCCACGCGGGCGAGTACCTTGCCCTGCTGGACGGGGCGCTGCTGGGAAGCTGCGACAGCCAGGAGAGCCTGCTGCAGAAGCTGCGCGAGGCCTTCGGGCAGTATGATCCCTCCTTCCTCACCGTTTACTACGGCGAGGGCGTGGAAAAGGAATCTGCCCAAAAGCTGGCCGAGACGATCGCGGGGGACTTCCCCGACGCGGAGCTGAGCGTGGTAGACGGCGGCCAGCCGGTCTACTACTACATGATCAGCGTGGAATAAACAGAAAACTATACGCGCCCGGCAAGTTTTTGCCGGGCGCTGACGTATATGCTTCCCTCGTGGAGGGAGCTTATGCAGTGGAAGGAGTCCACGTATTGCTCCCTCAGGGAGCCTGTAAGGAAAGGAGATTTGTATGAAAACGCGCTCGACAGGCTTCTGGGTCTTCTTTGCGCTGCTGGCCGTCGTGCTGACGGCGCTGCTGGAGCTGAACAAAAACGCCCTGTATGCTTGGGCGATCGTCTACGCGCTGCTCATCGCCTACGCCGTGATCCGGCAGAAATACCTGCGCGGAAGCCATGTTTATCTGCGTATTGTCGCCTTTCTCGCGGTGATGGCGCTCATCTGCCAGACACTGTGGGGGGTCGGCAAGCCCACGAAGCTGCGCCCCGCCGTGGAAAAGAGCGGCGGCATGACTGAGGTTGTCACCCTGCGCGACGGCAAGGTGCAGGGCGTGAAAACCGCGGACGGGGCGGTGGAGGTCTTCACCGGCATCCCCTACGCCAAGCCCCCGGTCGGGGAGCTTCGGTGGAAGGCGCCGGAAAACCCGGAGCCCTGGAGCGGTGTGCGCACCTGCACGCATTTTGCGCCCATGGCAATGCAGCCGCGCAATTCCGAGATCTACAACTCCCTGTCCCAGATCATCGGCTTTCACGACTATGAGATCTCCCTGGACGATCATTTCCGCGACGCCGTGAGCGAGGACGCGCTGTATCTCAACCTCTGGCGGCCTGCCGGAAAAACGGAGAAGCTGCCCGTGCTGGTCTATATCCACGGCGGCGCGCTCCAGACCGGTCAGCCCTGGTACGCCGACTACAGCGGCGAGGGACTTGCCCGCAAAGGCGTGCTGGTGGTGAACTTCGGCTACCGCCTGGGTGTGTTCGGTTTCCTCGCCACCGAGGAGCTTGCCCGTGAGGATCCCAACGGCAGCACCGGCAACTATGGCCTCATGGATCAGATCAAGGCGCTTAAGTGGGTGAGGGACAACATCGCGGCCTTCGGCGGCGACCCGGACAACGTGACCGTCGCCGGCGAGTCTGCGGGCGCGGTGTGCGTGACGGCTCTGTGCACCTCCCCGGAGGCGAAGGGCCTCTTCCGCCGCGCCATTGCCGAGAGCTCCACCGCCACCGCCCCCAAACCGCAGCATTCCTTCCGTCTGATGGACGAGGCGCTGGAAACCGGGCGCGAGACCATGGCGCGCTTCGGCGTGAGCAGCACTGCCGAGCTGCGCGCCCTGCCCGCCGAGAAGCTCGTCGAGGCGGCGGACATAAACCACCACATCACGGTCGACGGCTATGTCCTGCCTCAGACCCCCTATGAGGCGTACAAGGCGGGCGAACATAACGAGGAGGCCATGCTCCACGGCTTCAACGCCGAGGAGGGCGCGCCCTTCATCCTCTTTGAACAGGCGAGCCTGAAAAATTACGAGGCCAAGGTCCGGGCGTACTTCCGGGATTACGCGGACGAGGTGCTGGCGCTGTACAGCCCGACCACGGACGAGGAGGCGCGCACGATGTGGCTGAACCTCTATTCCGCGATCTACTTCACCCACGGCCACTATTGTCTGAGCCGCGAGGATCTCTCGGTGAAGGCGCCGGTCTGGGAGTACTTCTTCGCAAAGACGAACGGCCGCCTCTCGGCCTGGCACAGCGGGGAAGAGGTCTACTGCTACAACAACATCCCGGCGGACTCGAAGCTCTACGACGAGAGCGACCGGCAGCTTGCCGACCTTTTCAGCGACTACTTTGTGAACTTCATCCGCACGGGCGACCCCAACGGCGACGGTCTGCCGGAATGGGAACAGAGCGCGGACGGGACAAATCTCCTGTTCCTCGGCGAGAAGCAGGAGATGCATACAGACCCCTACCTCCCCATCGACGAAATTCTCGACCGCATGCAGGGCTGGGAATAAAAACGGGGCTTGCCCCTCCCGGCAGAGGAAAGCACAAAAATACAAGAAACGTACGGCGAATTCGGGCACAATTGCGAGATCGCCGTACGTTTCCTTTATGTTTGAATGCTGTACCGTCGGGAAGGGCAAGCCCCCCGGCGGTATTAATACTATTTTTCCATAAAACACTGTGTTTTATGGAAAAGGCAACGCGCGAACGCGCGCTGCCTGTTTTGTGCCAAAGGGCACAAAACACGTCTCATACGTCTCATACGGTCTCCGACGCGCCTTTGGCGCTATAAAACGCTTTCATAGCGTTTTATGGGAGACCAGTATAAGGTATCATTTGCGGGAGCAAGCAGGTCTTTACGCCTTCGGGGTGCCGTCTGCGTTAAAGAGCGGCAGCTTGCCGAGAACAATGATATCGTCGCGGTTGGCGGCGTCGCCCTCGGCGAGGACGGCCATGCGGCCCGCCACGATGCCGCCGGCTTTTTTCACCAGCTCTTCCACGGCATGGAGGGACTCGCCGGTGGAGATCACGTCGTCGACGATGAGCATACGCTTGCCCTTGATGAAGGCGGCGTCCTCGGCGTCGATCACCAGGCGCTGTACGCCCATGGTGGTGATGGACTTGACGTTGACCTCAAAGGTGCCCTGCATGTAGGCCTTGGCCCCTTTGCGGGCGACGAAGTAGCGCTCAGCGGCGCTCTGCCGTGCCATTTCGTAGCCCAGCGGGATCGCCTTGGCCTCGGGCGCGATGATGTAGTCGTATTCCGGCGCGCGCTTCAAAAGCTCCGCCGCGCAATGGACAGTCAGCTCGACATCGCCGAACATGACGAAGGCGCCGATGCAGAGCTCATCGTTGAGCTTGCACAGGGGCAGTTCGCGTTTCAAGCCGGCAATGTCCATTTCGTAAGTCATTTTTGATTCCTCCTGAAAGGTATTTTGAAAACAGATCTATTTTACCGTATCCGCCGGAAAAATCAAGAGAAAATTCAGCCGAAGCGCGAAATCCCGTCCAGCGTCCCGACTTTTGCGCCCATAAAATTTGTACGCTTTTCCTGTGGAATTGGCCGGGCTGTTCTGCTATAATACAACGAAAGCAGAAATGCAAAGCCGCCCTTGACGGAAGCGAGGGACAGGGAGCATGGGAGGGATCGTATGAACATTGAACTGAGCGAAAAGGAATACCGGCGGCTGCTGGACATGGTGTATATCGGCAACTGGATCCTGAACTCCGCCCGGGGAGAGGATCGCTTTGAGGATTACGACCTCCTGCAGGAGAAGCTTTTCGCCATGGCTCCGGCACAGGGGATGCGCTCGCTGGTGCAGCGCTGGCACGGGCATGTCTTCCCCTCCCAGGCCTACGAGGACGGCGGCATTCACGAGGCCATTGCCGACTATGAGGACGCGGTTTTCTTCAACATCCTGGCCGAGGAGCTGGCGAGGCGCGATCTCGGCCTGGAGGACTCCGACCCCGAGGATTACACCGAGCTTTCCGAGCGGATGGAGGACTACATGGACGAGTTTGAGAAAAACGGCCTCGGCTCGATCAATATTGAGCTGGACAATTGAGGGAGCCCTCTCAGTCACTGCCGCAAGCGGCGGCGACAGCTCCCCCCTGAGGGGGAGCCGGGCAGAGGCTTCTCCGCGCTCTTTACAAAAGCAAAGCCCCCGCGCTTTGCTTTTGAGAGGACGAGCAGCGGAATGAGTGAGCTTTCGCGCCGCGCGCGGAAGCGAAGGATATGGAGCTTGTGAGGACGATATGCACGACGATCTGACAAGGGAAGACATCAAAAAGATGAAGGAGGAGCTGGATTACCGCCGGCTCGAGCTCATGCCCGGCCTCATCGAGGAGGTCAAGCGCACCCGCGCCTTCGGGGATCTGAGCGAAAACTTTGAATACAAGGCTGCCAAGCAGGCACAGAACAAAAACCGCAGCCGCATCCGCTATCTGGAGGGCATGATCAAAACCGCCCACGTGATTGAGGATCGCTCCGCCGCTGATGAGGTGGGGCTCTACGACAAGGTGGAGATTTACATCCCCGAGGACGACGAGACGGAGACCATCCAGGTAGTGTCCACCGTGCGCACCGATCCGCGCAAGGGCCTTATCAGCATGGACTCGCCGTTCGGGAAATCCGTCCTGGGCAAAAAGGTGGGCGACGTTATCACCGTCCATGTCAGCGACAGCTACAGCTATGAGGCCGAGATCAAGTCCATCACCAAGGGCAGGGACGACGGCTCTGTCCCCCTGCTGGGGTATTGATGGGCTTCAGGCAAGTCACTTTGTCTATACATTAAAACCTCCCGACCATTCAGTCGGGAGGTTTTTGGTGCCGTGTTTACTTGGCCGGGCGGCAGTAGACGGTGAGCTCCTTCTCAAAGCCCGCGCAGGTGAGCGTGAGCTTGCAGGACTTCGGCAGGCTGCCGTCGTCCACGCAGGTGACATGCACCGCGTACTCGTCGGTCTGCTCGATCTGCAGGATATCGGGATTGCTGGAACGCCATTCGACACTCAGCCCCTGCAGCGTCAGCGGCATGACCTGCACCGTCAGGTCGATCGGGTCATCCACCCAGATGGTGAAGTCTGTCGTAATCTCGGTGGTGAAGAACATGACGCGCAGGCCCTCAACCGTGGGTGTGGGCGTGGGAGGCGGCGTGGGAGGCTCTTCAATCGGCGGGATATACTCTGTGACGACGGGCGGCGTGATGACGGTTTTCTGCTGCTTTACGTCGGCCCCCTCGAGGCTGGTGGTAACCATCACGATCACGGCCAGGACGACGGCGGCCACCAGGATCAGACCGAAAATGATCTGCCATTTGGTATTCGTTTCGGCGCGCTCATAGGCGGCGGTGCCTTGCACCGTCCCCGGTGTAGGGCGCGGGGTTCGGCTGCTCTGGGTGACCCGCCGGGTACCGCAATTGGGGCAGCGGCTGCGCATGGAAGAAAAGGTCTCGCCGCAGCGACGGCACTTTACTTCGGGAAACATGGGCATTACGGGTTCCTCCGTTCTGTTTCAATTGCAAGAAGATATCATTTGACTTATAGATAATACATCTAAATTCCCTTTTCGTCAAGACATGTCATGTTCTGAAACAGCGTTTTCGCGGGTATTCCGGGACCTCTTCCCCACTTTGACCGCTTTCTCCCGGGCTGAGGCCGCATTTGCTGCGACGAACGCGCGGAAATTGGCAGCGTCTCCCCATCTGAAGCAGTATAGAAAAAAGTGGATCATCGCTGCCCTCAGGTTTCGCGATAATCCGCTTTTTTTATTTATTCAGATCAGACGAGCTCGATCACTGCGACCTCGGCAGCGTCGCCGCGGCGATTGCCGATGCGGGTGATGCGGGTGTAGCCGCCGTTGCGGTCGGCGTACTTCGGGGCGATCTCGTCAAAGACCTTCTTGGCCACGTCCTCGCGGGTGATGAAGGCCAGCGCCTGACGATAGGCGGGCAGGTCCTTCGCCTTGCCGAGGGTGATCATCTTCTCGGCCAGGGGCGCGATTTCCTTGCAGCGGGTCACGGTGGTCTCCATGCGGCCGGTGTCCAGGAAGTCGGTCACCTGCTGGCGGAGCATCGCCATGCGCTGGGAAGTGGTCTTGCCGAGTTTTCTTGTACCAGGCATATTGTCGTTCCTCCTATAATGAGAGCTTAGCTTATCGGATGTTACTGGTTGTCGTCGCTGGCAAGGGACAGACCCATCATGGTGAGCTTATGCTCGACCTCTTCCAGGGACTTGCGGCCAAGGTTGCGCACCTTGATCATCTCGTCCTGGGTCTTGCTTACCAGATCCTCAACCGTGTTGATGTTCGCGCGCTTGAGGCAGTTGAAGCTTCTCACGGACAGATCAAGCTCTTCGATGGTCATCTTGAGCATGGTGTCGGGCTCCTTCTCCACCTTTTCGACGACAGTAGACGCGCCGCCGACGGTATCGGAGAGGTTGGTGAAAAGCGTGAAGTGGTCGCAGAGGATCTTCGCGCCCAGAGAAACAGCGTCTCTCGCGGTCATGGTCTTGTCCGTCCAGACCTCGATGGTCAGCTTGTCAAAGTCGGTCTGATTGCCGACACGGGTGTTCTCCACCGTGTAGTTGACCTTGAGGACGGGGGTGTAGATCGAGTCGACCGGGATGGTGCCGATGGGCATCTGGGGGTTCTTGTTCTTGTCGGCGGAGACATAGCCTCTGCCGTGATCGAGAACCAGCTCCATGCTCAAGGCGCCGTCGGGGCCGAGGGTCGCGATGGGCTGCTCGGGGTTGAGGATCTCCACCTCGGCGTCGGGCTTGATGTCGCCGGCGGTGACCAGGCCTTCCCCGGAGGCTTCCAGGTAGACGGTCTTGGGGCCGGTGCTGTGAAGGCGGGCGATGATGCTCTTGACATTGAGCACGATCTCCGTCACATCTTCCTTGACGCCGGGGATGGTGGAAAACTCATGCTGAACACCGGCGATCTTGATGCTGGTGCATGCGATGCCGGGGAGGGAAGAGAGAAGTACCCTGCGAAGAGAGTTACCAAGCGTAGTACCATAGCCGCGCTCCAGAGGCTCGATGATGTACTTTCCGTACGAGCTGTCCGCGGGCGTTTCAATGCACTCGATACGCGGCTTTTTAATTTCGATCATATAATTATATAACCCTCCTTATTAGATTGCACCTTACATGGTGCCTGCGGTGATTCAGCTTACCAATTGAGGGTATCCTTTATTACTTGGAGTACAACTCGACGATGAGACGCTCTTCAACGGGCAGATCGATATCTTCTCTGGTGGGGACGGCAACAACCTTACCGACCATATTGTTCGCGTCGAACTCAAGCCACTTGGGGATGACGTGATAAGCGTTGGCCTCGAGGTTCTGTTTGAAGCGCTCGATGGAGCGGCTGCTCTCTCTGATGGCGATGACCATGCCGGGCTTCACCTGGTAGCTGGGGATGTTGACCTTGCGGCCATTGACGGTGAAGTGGCCGTGATTGACCATCTGACGGGCCTCGCGGCGGGTCGCGGCGTAGCCGAGACGGTAAACGACGTTGTCCAGACGATTCTCCAGCTGGAAGAGGAGGTTCTCGCCGGTCTTGCCGGGCATACGCTCGGCGCGCTCGTAGTAACCGCGGAACTGCTTCTCCAGCACGCCGTACACGAACTTGACCTTCTGCTTCTCCTGCAGCTGCATGGCGTACTCGGACTTTTTACGCCGAACCTGGCTGTTGGAATTTCTGGTGGTTTCCTTCTTGAAATAGCCCATGGTGGCGGGGCTGATGCCCAGCGCCTTTGCGTGCTTGGCAATGGGCTCTCTGTTCTTAGCCATAACAGTCTATCCTCCCTTTCTTATACACGACGACGTTTCGGAGGACGGCAGCCATTGTGAGGAATGGGAGTGACATCCTTGATCATCGTAACCTCGAGACCGGCGGTCTGGAGGGCGCGGATGGCGGCCTCACGGCCCGAGCCGGGGCCCTTGACAAAGACCTCGACGGTCTTCAGGCCATGCTCCATGGCGGCCTTGGCGGCCGTCTCGGCTGCGGTCTGAGCGGCGAAGGGGGTGGACTTTTTGCTTCCGCGGAAGCCAAGGCCGCCGGCGGAGGCCCAGGAGATCGCGTTGCCCTGGGTGTCGGTCACGGTGACCATGGTGTTGTTGAAGGAAGAGCTGATATGAACCTGGCCCTTTTCAATGTTCTTGCGCTCTCTTCTGCGGGTTCTGACTTTTTTCTTAGCATTGTTCGCTGCCATGCTTCATATCCCTCCTTACTTCTTCTTATTCGCGATGGTGCGTTTCGGACCCTTGCGGGTGCGGGCATTGGTCTTGGAGCGCTGGCCGCGCACGGGCAGGCCGCGGCGGTGGCGCAGGCCGCGATAGCAGCCGATCTCGGTGAGGCGCTTGATGTCCAGCGCGGTCTGGCGGCGAAGGTCGCCTTCCACGATGAAGTTGTGGTCGATGCACTCACGCAGCTTGGCCTCTTCCTCGTCGGTGAGGTCCTTGACTCTGGTGTCGGGGTTGATCCCGGTCATGGCCAGGATCTTGTTCGCGCTGGTTCTGCCAATGCCGTAGACGTAGGTGAGACCGATTTCGATTCTCTTGTCCTTGGGCAGGTCAACGCCGGCTATACGTGCCATACTGATTGATCATCCTTTCGATTTTTTTCCGCATTTTCAGACGCGGGGCTTATTCCCGCCGGAGGGAGCCTCCGTGTCCATGCGGGATGAGTTTATAAGGACAGGATGGGGTCGTATCCCCTTTCCGTGTCTCTGATTGAATGTGAGGCGTCCGCCTCGGGGGTGAGATTGAGTTTGAAGTTTAGAGTGCGGAGAGTGGAGTTATGCCCGCACGGCGGACAATTTGAAATCGCTTCGAAGCGACACCTTCACTTCACTTTTCACTCTTCACTTTATCGTGCGATTAGCCCTGTCTCTGCTTGTGCTTGGGGTTCTCGCAGATAACCATGACCTTGCCCTTGCGCTTGATGATCTTGCACTTCTCGCACATGGGCTTGACGGAAGGTCTGACTTTCATTGTATATACCTCCTACTTGCTTCTCCACACGATGCGGCCGCGGGTGATGTCGTAGGGCGACATCTGCACCGTGACCTTATCGCCGGGAAGGATCCTGATAAAGTTCATCCGGAGCTTTCCGGAAATATGGGCAAGGATAATGTGGCCTTTGCCGATATCCACCTTGAACATGGTGTTGAGAGACTCGACGACCGTGCCCTCAAGTTCGATTACATCGTCTTTTGCCAAAGGTGATTCCTCCCAAGTCTCATCAAATATCGTCTGCCATTGTAAGGATCTCCGGCTCGCCGTCGGTGATCAGAATGGTGTTTTCGTAGTGTGCCGCAAGCGAACTGTCCCGGCTCACGACGGTCCAGCCGTCGTCCAGGATCTCGACGTGCCAGTCTCCCGCGCAGACCATGGGCTCGACACAGATGGTCATGCCCTTGACAAGCCGCGGATTCGGCCGCGCCCGCGGGGTACGGTAATTCGGCACCTCGGGCGCCTCGTGCATCTCACGGCCGATGCCGTGACCCACGAAGTCGCGCACAACGGAGTAGCCGTTTCCCTCCACGTAATCCTGCACCGCGCCGCCGATATCGGAGATGCGGTAGCCTGCTTTCGCAAAGCGGAGCCCCTCGAAGAAGGCCTGGCGCGTCACCTCGATCAGCCGTTTGGCGTCCTCGCTCACCTCGCCGCAGGGATAAGTCCCCGCACAGTCGCCGATGAAGCCCTTATAGGTCGCGCACAGGTCGATGGAGACGATGTCCCCGTTTCGCACCACGCGCTTGCCGGGGATGCCGTGGATGACCTCCTCGTTGACGGAGACACAGGTCGCCGCCGGGAAGCCCGCGTAGCCCAGACAACTGGGCTTTGCGCCGGACTTGACAATGAACTCATGCACCGCCTTGTCGATCTGCCTGGTGGTCAGACCGTCGCGCACGGCCTGGCGGCCCATGGATCTTGCGCCGGCCGCGATTTTCGCGGCCTGACGCAGGATCTCGATTTCTGATTTTGACTTGATATAGATTGTGTCGGACATGCTCAGATACCCAGGCAATCCCTGATCGCTGCAGTGGTCGCCTCGATGGTGGGCTGGTTCTGTACCTCGCGCAGCTTGCCGCGCTCGGCATAGAAGGCCTTGAGCGGCTCAGTCTCCCGGTGATAGGTAGCCAGGCGGTTCTTGACGGTTTCGGGCGCATCGTCCTTGCGGATGGTGAGCTCGCCGCCGCAGAAGTCGCACTTGCCTTCCGCCTTGGGGGGATTGTTCTCCACATGGAAGGTGGCGCTGCAGTCCCGGCAGGTCCTGCGGCCGGACATGCGCTTGACGATGACCTCGTCCTCCACCTCGATGGAGAGGGCGCAGTCGATCTCGATGCCCATGTCCTCCATGGTCTGGGCCTGGGGGATGGTACGGGGAACGCCGTCGAGGATGTAGCCGTTCCGGCAGTCGGGCTCGGCGAGTCTTTCCTGGATGATGCCGATGATGACTTCATCGGGGACAAGCTTTCCGGACTCCACGTAAGCCTTGGCTTTCAGGCCGACCTCGGTGCCGGCCTTCATGGCGGCGCGGAGGATATTGCCGGTGGAGATGGTGGGGATCTCCAGCAGTTTGCTGAGGATCTCTGCCTGTGTTCCTTTTCCTGCGCCGGGGGCGCCAAGGAGGATCAGTCTCATGCTGCGCTCCTTTCTTTAATCGAGGAAGCCCTTGTAGTTACGCATGAGCATCTGGGCCTCAAGAGCACGGATCGTCTCAAGCGCAACGCCGACAACAATGATGATGGAGGTGCCGCCGAGGGAGATGCCCGTCAGAGCGGACTGCGTAGAGAAGTGTGCAATGAGGATGGGGACGACGGCGACAATGCCCAGATACAGCGCGCCGAACAGGGTGATCTTGTTCAGGACTCTCTGGATAAACTCGCTCGTCGGCTTGCCGGGACGGAAGCCCGGGATATAGCCGCCGTTCTTCTTCAGGTTGTTCGCGACCTCCACGGGGTTGAACTGAATGGTGGAGTAGAAGTAGGCGAAGAAGATGATGAGCAGCAGGTAAATGATCGCGTAGGGGATGGAGTTGGTGCCGAACCAGGTGTTCACCCAGCCGGTGGTCTTGCCGGTGAAGGCTGCGATGGTCGCGGGGACAGAGGCGATGGACTGCGCGAAGATGATGGGCATAACGCCGGACATGTTCACCTTCATGGGCAGGTAGGTGCTCTGGCCGCCGTACTGCTTGCGGCCCACCACGCGCTTTGCGTACACCACGGGGATGCGGCGCTCGGCGTCGTTGACGAAGACGATCAGAACGATGATCGCCAGTGCGCCCAGGATCATGAACAGGAAGACCCACCAGTTGAGATGGTTGGGATCGTCCGCAGGGCGGAGCATGTTCGTGATGCTGGTGAAGATCATGGTGGGGAAGCGGGAGATGATGCTGGCAAACAGGATCATGGAGATGCCGTTGCCGATGCCGAACTCGGTGATCTGCTCGCCCAGCCACATGATCAGAGCGGAGCCGGAGGTGAAGGTCAGGATGATGACGATCGCGCACCAGACGCTGTCCTGTGCCTCGGGAACGAGGATGCCGTAGTTCTTGATGAGCATGTAGAAGCCGAAGCCCTGCAGCAGTCCGATCGCCACGGTGGCGTAACGGGTGATGGAGGCGATCTTCTTGCGGCCCTCTTCGCCCTCTTCCTTGCTCATGCGCTCGAGCGCGGGGATGGCGATGCAGAGAAGCTGAATGATGATGCTCGCATTGATGTAGGGCTGGATGCTCAGGGCGAAAATCGTAGCCTGGGAGAAGGCGCCGCCGGACATAACGTTCAGCAGGCCCAGTACGGTGTTCTGCAACTGGCTGAAGTAGGTCTGCAGCGCGGCGACGTTCACATAGGGAACGGGGACGGCGTTGCCCAGACGGTACAGCGCCAGAATGAGAAGCGTGAAGAGGATCTTTTTACGGAGCTCTTCAATTTTCCATGCATTGCGTAAAGTCTGAAGCACTTAAACCACCTCTGCCTTTCCGCCGGCCGCCTCGATCTTCTGTTTTGCGGTTTCGGAGAAAGCAGAAGCTTTTACGGTCAGCTTCTTGGTAACTTCGCCGTTGCCAAGAAACTTGACGCCGTACTTGCAGTGGGAGATGATGCCGGCGTCCTTGATAGCCTGCACGTCGACGACGGAGCCGTTCTCAAAGCGCTCCAGAACGGAGACGTTCAGCGAATCCAGAGGCTTTGCAAAGATATTGTTGAAGCCTCTCTTGGGGATGCGGCGCGCCAGAGGCATCTGGCCGCCTTCGAAGCCGATGCGGGTACCGCCGCCGCTGCGGGCCTTCTGGCCCTTGTGGCCGCGGCCTGCGGTCTTGCCGTTACCGGTGGCGTGGCCTCTGCCCTTGCGCTTGTCGACATGGGTGGAGCCGGCGACGGGAGAAAGATCGTTGATATACATTCTCTGGCCCTCCTTATTCTTCTGTTACCTGGACGAGATAGCCGATCTTGGCGATCTTGCCGCGGGTCTGGGGATTGTCGGGCTGCAGAGTCTCGTTGCCGATCTTGTGCAGGCCGAGGGAGTAGGCAGTCGCGATGTGCTTGTCGTGTCTGCCGTTGAGGCTCTTGACGAGCTTGATTCTGAGATTAGCCATCTTTCGCCCTCCTTAGCCCTGAACTTCTTCAGGATTCTTGCCTCTGACGGCAGCGACCTGCTGGGCGTTGCGCAGAGACTTGAGGCCTTCCATCGTGGCAGCCACGACGTTGGCGGGGTTGTTGGTGCGCAGGCACTTGGTACGGATGTTGGAAATGCCCGCAGCCTCGACGACCGCACGAACGGCGCCGCCGGCGATCACGCCGGTGCCTTCGGGGGCGGGCTTGAGCAGCACGCGGCCCGCGCCGAACGCGCCGAGAACCTCATGGGGAATGGTGGTACCCTGGAGGGTGACGGTGACGATATTCTTCTTGGCGTCCTCGAGGCCCTTGCGGATAGCCTCGGAAACTTCGTTGGCCTTGCCCATGCCGTAGCCCACGCGGCCCTTGCCGTCGCCGACGACGCAGAGCGCGGAGAACTTCGCCACGCGGCCGCCCTTGACGGTCTTGCTGACGCGGTTGAGGGAAACTACCTTCTCGATGAATTCGGAGGGCGCCTCTTCCTTATTGCGGCGATCTCTTCTGTCATTGTTGTAAGCCATTTCGTTGTCCCCCTCCCTTAGAATTTCAGGCCGCCCTCGCGGGCGCCTTCTGCCAGTGCCTGGACGCGGCCGTGATAGATGTAGCCGCCGCGGTCAAACACGACTTCTTCGATGCCCTTCTTGAGGGCGCGCTCGGCGATCATGGCGCCGACCTTCTTCGCGGCCTCGACGTTGCCGCCGTTGCCTTCAAAGCCCTTCTCCACGCTGGACGCGGCGGCGAGGGTGTTGCCGGCGACGTCGTCGATGATCTGGGCATAGATGTTGTTCTCGCTGCGGAATACGCTCAGGCGGGGTCTCTCGGGGGTACCGGAGATCTTGCCGCGTACTCTCTGATGGCGCTTGATGCGCTGGCCTCTGGTATCGGGTCTCTTAATCATTCAGGCACACCTCCGTTTACTTGGCGCCGGTCTTGCCTTCTTTGCGGCGGATCGTCTCGTAGTCGTACTTGATGCCCTTGCCCTTGTAGGGTTCGGGAGGTCTCTTACCACGGACTTCGGCTGCAAACTGGCCGACCTTCTGCTTGTCGATACCCTTGATGACGATGTGGTTGGGATCGGGGACGTCGATCTGGATGTCCTCGTTCTCGCTCATGACGACCTGGTGGGAGTAACCGAGGTTCATAACCAGGTTCTTGCCCTCCTTCTGGGCACGGTAGCCGACGCCGTTGATCTCAAGCTTCTTCTCGAAGCCCTTGGTCACGCCGACGACCATGTTGTCGATGAGGGTACGGGTCAGGCCGTGGAGAGAGCGGTTTTCCTTGGTGTCGTCGGGACGGGAGACATGGATGACGCCGTCCTTGAGCTCGACCTTCATCTGGGGCACGAGGGTGCGCTCGATGCTGCCCTTGGGGCCCTTGACGGTGACGTGGTTGTTCTCGCCGATCTTGACTTCAACGCCGGCGGGGACATGGATGGGTGCTCTACCGATTCTGGACATGTCTTTTCCTCCTTACCATACGAATGCCAGGACTTCGCCGCCGACATGCTCTTTGCGGGCCTGCTTGTCGGTCATGACGCCCTTGGAGGTGGAGATGATGGCGATGCCCAGGCCCTTGAGCACGCGGGGAAGCTCGTCAGCGCCCGCGTAAACACGCAGGCCGGGCTTGCTCACGCGGCGGAGGCCCTGGATGGCCTTCTCTTTGCCGGGGAGATACTTGAGGGTGATGCGGATGATGCCCTGGGTGCCGTCGTCGATCACCTGGTAGTTCTTGATGTAGCCCTCGTTGAGAAGGATCTCGGCGATGGCCTTCTTCATCTTGGAGGCGGGGACGTCGACGGACTCATGCTTGGCGCTTCCGGCGTTGCGGACGCGGGTCAGCATATCGGCAATGGGGTCGGTGATCTGCATGTGGTTTATCCTCCTGTATTTAGAGTTACCGGTTTTGGCCGGTTTCGCTCAGAGGTCCTGCGCCAATACCTGATTGGCCGCAGCCTTTCTGAGCGGCGTCAGAAGAAGCTCGCTCCACTCCGCTTTCCCGGTTTCCGTAAGTGCCGTGAAAGCTCCGCATCCGCTCCGCTTTCCAACCCGTTTGCGGCATGTCGTTCCGCCTGCCCGGTTTGAACCGGCGGTTCGGAAATTTCATACAACGCTTCCGGGTGTACCGCGAATCCGGTTTGCATAGCGCTGTTTCCTGTCGTGAGTCGGAAAACAGCGCTTTGCTCCCCCGAAACTCCACGCCAGGACACTGCCGAAGCCTGCGGCCGTCCCGACATGCGCGGATTCCGAAAGGGAGTGAAATCATGCTTCTCTATATGTCGCGGCCGGGAGTGATCAGTTCCCGCCGAACGTTCAATATATTACAGGATTGCAATCTGTTTGTCAATCCTTTTTTCAGCGTTTGCGACGAAAATTTTTTAATTTTTTGTGGAGATTTTACGAAATCAAGTCAGGTACTCGAATCATAAGAGCTATGTCTCACCTTGGATTGCAAAACAGGACGATGCTTTCGCACCGTCCTGTCAAGCTGTCGGCAAAGTGTCGACAGCTTGACAGGCAAAAATGGGAACTTCCGAAAAAGTTCCCATTTTTGCATGGATTGTACGTGAAGGGGGACTCCCCGTCCCCCTTCACAGATCCCCCTTGCAAGACCTCTGGCCCTTGTACGCCAGCTCACGGAAGCAGATACGGCAGATGCCGTAGTTGCGCAGGTAAGCATGGGGACGGCCGCAGATCTTGCAGCGATTGTACGCACGGGTGGAGAACTTCGCCTCGCGCTGCTGCTTGAGGATCATCGATTTCTTAGCCATGTTATTATCCTCCTTAGCTCACAAAGGGAGCGCCCATGAGCCGAAGCAGCTCGCGCGCCTCTTCGTCGGTCTTCGCGGTGGTGGTGATGGCGATGTTCATACCGCGCAGCTTCTCGATTTTGTCGTACTCGATTTCGGGGAAGATGATCTGCTCCTTGAGGCCAAGGCTGTAGTTGCCGCGGCCGTCGAAGGCGTCGGCACTGATGCCGCGGAAGTCGCGGACACGGGGCAGCGCCACGTTGAGCAGACGATCCAGGAACTCCCACATGCGGTCCTGGCGGAGGGTGACCTTCACGCCGACCTTCATGCCTTCACGGAGCTTGAAGTTTGCAACGCTCTTGCGGGCGACGGTGGCGACCGCGTGCTGGCCGGTGATGGCGGAGATATCCTTGATCACGGCCTCGAGAGCCTTGGCGTTGTCCTTGCAGTCACCGCAGCCGACGGAGACGACGATCTTGTCGATCTTCGGGATCTGCATGACGGATTTGTACTGGTACTTCTCCATCAGAGCGGGAGCAACTTCCTCAAGATACTTTTTCTTCATTCTTGTCATGTCAGTATACTCCTTTCACTCAGATTTCGGCGCCGCACTTCTTGCAGACGCGGAGCTTCTTGCCGTCGGCGATCTTGTGACCGACACGGGTGGCCTTGCCGCACTTGGGGCAGACGAGCTGAACCTTGGAGGCATAGATGGGGGTCTCGACCTTGATGATGCCGCCCTCTTCGCCCTGCTTGCGGGGCTTCTGGTGCTTGGTGGCGACATTGACGCCCTCGACGATGACCTTGGCGGCCTTCGGATCGGAGACGAGGATCTTGCCCTGCTTGCCCTTGTCCTTGCCGGACAGGACAACGACTTTATCGTCTTTCTTAATGTTCATCTACTGTGCCCTCCATTAAATCACTTCGGGAGCCAGCGACAGGATCTTCATGTATTCCTTGTCGCGGAGCTCACGGGCGACGGGTCCAAAGATACGGGTGCCGCGGGGGTTCTTATCGCCGGTGTTGATCAGAACGGCCGCGTTCTCGTCGAAACGGACATAGGTGCCGTCGGCGCGGCGGACGGGCTTGACGGTACGGACGACAACGGCCTTGACCACGTCGCCCTTCTTGACGGAACCGCCGGGGGCCGCCTTGCGGACGGAGCAGACGATCACGTCGCCGATGCTCGCGTATTTGCGGCGGGAGCCGCCGAGTACGCGGATGCACTTTAACTCTTTGGCGCCGGTATTGTCGGCGACCTTCAGATAAGTTTCCTGCTGTATCATTCTGGCGCCTCCTTACTTAGCCTTCTCAACGATCTCGACCACGCGCCATCTCTTGTCCTTGGACAGGGGGCGGGTCTCCATCACGCGCACGATATCGCCGACACCGCACTCGTTTTTCTCATCATGGGCCTTGAGACGGTAAGTCCGGCCGATGATCTTCTTGTAGGTCTTGTGGGCAACACGGTCCTCGACGGTGACGACGACGGTCTTGTCCATCTTGTCGGAAACGACCTTGCCGACGCGGGTCTTCCGGGAAGTAGTTCTCGTTTCGTTCATGATTCTTTACCTCCTCAGTTCTGCTTCTCGCGGAGCACGGTCTTGACGCGCGCGATATCGCGACGGGTCGCGGAAATCTTGGTGGGGTTGTCAAGATGATTCGTGGCATGCTGCATACGGAGCATGAACAGATCCTTCTTCAGGTCGACCAGCTTGCTTTCCAGCTCCTGAACGGACATGGAGCGTATTTCGTTTGCCTTCATCTTATTCACCACCGTTCTCGGACTCATTGCCCGCCGCGACGATCTTCGTCTTGATGGGCAGTTTGTGGCTGGCAAGGCGGAGAGCTTCGCGGGCGGTCTCTTCGGGCACGCCGGCGATCTCAAACATCACTCTGCCGGGCTTGACGACAGCGACCCAGTACTCGGGGGAGCCTTTACCGGAACCCATACGGGTCTCGGCGGGCTTGGCGGTAACGGGCTTGTCGGGGAAGATCTTGATCCAGACCTGACCGCCGCGCTTGGTGTAGCGGGTCATGGCGATACGGGCCGCCTCGATCTGGTTGGAGGTGATCCAGCCGGGCTCCTGCGCGGCCAGACCGAACTCGCCGTAATTCACGACGTTGCCGCGGGAGGCTTTGCCCTTCATGCGGCCGCGCTGAACTCTGCGGTATTTAACTCTCTTGGGCATTAACATTAGGCTTTGCCTCCTTCCTGAGCAGGAGCGGCGGGACGCGGGGCGCGGTTATAGCCGCCCTGGCCCTGGGGTCTGCTGCCGTAGGGCTGACGGCGCTCGCCGCCCTGGCCCTGGCCCTGGGGACGACCCTCGCGGTTGTAGCCGCCGGGTCTGCGGTCGTCACGACGCTCGCCTCTGCGCTCACCGCCTCTGCGGTCGTCGCGGCGGCGGCGGTCGCCGGCGGGCTTGGAGAGATCCATCGTGCGCGGGGTGGTGCGCAGAGTCTGGGAGAGGACCTCGCCTTTGTAGATCCAGACCTTGACGCCGATACGGCCGTAGGTGGTGTTCGCTTCGGCAAAGCCGTAGTCGATGTCGGCACGAATGGTCTGAAGGGGAATGGTACCCTCGTGGTAGCACTCGCTGCGGGCAATCTCGGCGCCGCCGAGACGGCCGCCGCACTTGACCTTGATGCCGCGGGCGCCCATGCGCATGGCACGGCCCATGGCGTTCTTCATCGCGCGGCGGAAGCCGATGCGCTTCTCAAGCTGCTGGGCGATGTTCTCAGCGACGAGCTGAGCATTGGTGTCGGGGGTGCGGACTTCGACGATGGAGAGCGCGACGGACTTGCCGATCATCTTCTCCACGTCCTGGCGCAGCTTCTCGATCTGCTCGCCGCCCTTGCCGATGACCACGCCGGGTCTGGCGCAGTGGATATAAATGCGGACCTTGGCGGAATCGCGCTCGATCTCGATGGTGGGAACGCCGGCGGAATAGAGGGTCTTCTTCAGAAATTCACGAATCTTGTAGTCCTCGACGATCAGCTCGCCGACCTTGTCCTCGCGTGCATACCAGCGGGAATCCCAGTCCTTGATAACGCCAACGCGCAGTCCATGCGGATTAACTTTCTGTCCCATAATTCTGCCTCCTTCCCTTAGTCTCTCTCAGCCACGGCGATCATGATGTGGCTGGTGCGTTTGTTGATGCGGTACATACGGCCCTGCGCTCTGGGCATGCCCCTCTTGAGGATGGGGCCTGCGCCGACGTAAGTCTGGCAGACGTAGAGCTTCTCGGGATCCATTTCGAAGTTGTTCTCGGCGTTGGCCATGGCGCTCTTGAGCACCTTGATCATGAGCTCGCAGCCGGCCTTGGGGGTGTGCTCCATCAGGGCCAGGGCAAGCTTGGCGTCCTTGCCGCGGATCATGTTGCAGATGATCTCGACCTTGCGGGGCGCGATACGGGCGTACTTGTGCTCCGCGCGGGCAATTTTCTTTTCGTCCATTGTCTGACCTCCTTACTTGCCGGTCTTGCTGCCGGCGTGGCCGCGGAAGGTACGGGTGGGGGCGAACTCGCCCAGCTTGTGGCCGACCATATCCTCGGTGACGTACACGGGCACATGACGGCGGCCGTCGTGGACGGCGATGGTGTGTCCGACGAAGGACGGGAAGATCGTGGTGGAACGGCTCCAGGTCTTGACGACCTGCTTGGTGCCGCTCTTGTTCATCTCATCGACTCTCTTCAGCAGCTCGGGAGCGGCGAAGGGGCCTTTTTTAATGCTTCTGCTCATTTACGATTCCCTCCTTACTTGGCGTTGCGGCGCTTGACGATGAACTTATCGGTGGCGTTCTTCGTCTTGCGGGTCTTGTAACCGAGTGCGGGCTTGCCCCACGGGGTCACAGGGCCGGGACGGCCGACGGGGGACTTGCCTTCGCCGCCGCCGTGCGGGTGATCGCAGGGGTTCATGACGGAGCCGCGGACGGTGGGACGGATACCCATGTGGCGCTTGCGGCCGGCCTTGCCGATGTGGACGTTGGCGTGGTCGATGTTGCCGACCTGGCCGATGGTGGCGAAGCAGTCCATGCGAACCTTGCGCATCTCACCGGAGGGGAGACGCACGGTGGCCATGCCGTTCTCCTTGGCCATGAGCTGAGCGGCGACGCCGGCGCTGCGGACAAGCTGCGCGCCCTTGCCGGGGTAGAGCTCGATGTTGTGGATAACGGTGCCGACGGGGATGTTCGCCATGGGCAGGGCGTTGCCGGGCTTGATGTCGGCGGCCGCGGAGGCCATGACGCTGTCGCCCGCGGTCAGGCCCACGGGGGCGAGAATGTAGCGGCGCTCGCCGTCTGCATACTCAACGAGGGCGATATACGCGCTGCGGTTGGGATCGTACTCGAGGCGGAGAACCTTGCCCTCGGCTTCGCGCTTGTCGCGCTTAAAGTCGATGACGCGGTACTTCTGGCGGTTGCCGCCGCCCTGGTGGCGGACGGTGATGTGGCCGTAGCTATTGCGGCCGGCGTTCTTCTTGAGAACCTCGGTCAGGCTCTTCTCGGGCCTGGCGTGCTTATCGACTCCGTCGAAGCCGGAGACGCTCATGTGGCGTCTGTATTCTTCCTCCTTAAACCATGCCTTCGAAGAGCTCGATGTTCTTGGAATCGGCGCTCAGCTTGACGACGGCCTTCTTCCAGGAAGCGGTCTTGCCCTGGGGGTAAGCGCCCTGGCGCTTGGTCTTGCCGTGCATGGCGGTGGTGGTGACGTTGATCACTTTGACGTCGAAGATTTCCTCGATCGCTTTCTTGATCTCGATCTTGTTGGCGTCCTTTGCGACCTCAAAGGCATACTTCTTGATGTCGAGGTCTTCCATGGACTGCTCGGTGATGATGGGGCGGATGATGATATCGTATGCGGTCTTCATCAGGCGAACACCTCCTCGATCTTGGCGAGGGCGGCCTTGTCAACCACCATCTTGCCGTTGGTGAGAATCATATAGGGGCTGAGGATGTTGGCGAAGGTGGTCTCGACGCCCTCGATGTTGCGGGCGGACTTGAGCACGTTCTCATCCACGTTCTCGGTCACGACAAGGGCCTTGCCGCTGACGCCGAGCTTGTTGAGGAAGTTCTTGAAGGTCTTAGTCTTGATCTCGTCCATTTTCAGGCCGTCAATGACCAGGATCTCACCCTCGGCAGCCTTGGAGGACAGAGCCGACTTGAGCGCCAGGCGTCTGACCTTCTTGTTGAGGGTGTAGCTGTAATCGCGAGGCTTGGGAGCGAACGCGACGCCGCCGTGATACCACACGGGGGAGCCTGCGTAACCGGCGCGGGCGCGGCCGGTGCCCTTCTGACGCCAGGGCTTGCGGGTCGTGTAGCTGACCTCGCCCTTGGTGAGGGCGCTCTGGGTGCCCTGGCGGCAGTTGGCCAGATGGTTCTTGACCACGTCGTGCAGGACGCTCTTGTTCGGCTCGATGCCGAAGATGGCCTCGGAGAGCTCGATCGTGCCGATCTTCTCGCCTGCCATATTGAAAACGTTAGCAGTAGGCATTTATGCTGCTCTCCTTTCTTTACTTGGTACGGGCGGAAGCCTTCTGCGGGTTGACACGCGCGGAGGCCTTCTGCGGGTTGAGGGAGATGCCGGCGGCTTCGCCCTTCTTGACGGGCTGAACCTTGACGGTATCCTTGATATAGACGATGCTGCCCTTGGGGCCGGGGACGGCGCCGCGGACGGCGATGAGGTTCAGATCCGCGTCGACCTTGACGATGTCGAGGTTCTGCACGGTGACCTGCTCAACGCCCATGTGGCCGGCCTGCTTCTTGCCCGGGAAGATGCGGGAGGGATCGGTGCTCGAGCCCATGGAACCCGCGTGACGGTGGACAGGACCGCCGCCGTGGCTGGTGGGGGTACGGCCCTGGCCGAAGCGCTTGATAACGCCGGCGTAGCCCTTGCCCTTGCTGGTGCCGGTGACGTCGACCTTCTCGCCCTCGGCGAAGATGTCGGCCTTTACGGTGTCGCCGACTTCGAGCTTGGAGCTGTCGGCAAGACGGAACTCCTTGAGGTGCTTCACAGCACCCACGCCGGCCTTTTTGAGGTGCCCGGCTTCGGGCTTGGTGAGCTTCTTCTCGGCTACTTCTTCATAACCGAACTGGACGGCCTCGTAGCCTTCCTTGTCCTTGGTCATCTTCTGGACGACCGTGCAGGGGCCGGCTTCGATGACGGTCACGGGAATGACCTTGCCGGCCTCGTCGAAGATCTGCGTCATGCCGACCTTCTTGCCAATGATGGCTTTCTTCATATTTTTTCCTCCTTGGTTATTGGTTACCTCGCTTTCAATACGTTACCGGGATCGTACAGGTTTTGAGCTTTTCGGCTCGACCGGAGACTTGCCGCGTTTCCCGCGTCTCGCCTGACCGGAGGCATGCCGCATTTCGCCCGACCGGAACTTCCGGAAGCGTATTCAGAGGCTGGCAACTTAACCCGTTTGCCGACGCAAGCGGCAAACAATGGGTCATTTATAATGTGTGGGTCCGATCACGCGACCGGAAGGGGCTTTGTCTCAGTGCCTGACTGTTTGAAATCAGAGCTTGATTTCAATCTCGACGCCGGCAGGAACCTCGAGGCTCATCAGGGCCTCAACCGTCTTCTGGGTGGGGGCGATGATGTCGATGAGGCGCTTGTGGGTGCGGCGCTCGAACTGCTCACGGCTGTCCTTGTACTTGTGGACGGCGCGCAGGATGGTGACGATCTCGGTCTTGGTGGGCAGGGGGATGGGGCCGGAGACCTTGGCGTCCGTGCGCTTGGCGGCCTCGACGATGGTCTCGGCGGCCTTGTCGATGAGCTGGTGGTCATAAGCCTTGAGGCGGATGCGGATCATGTTCTTTGCTGCTGCCATGGGTGTTTTTCTCCTTTTCGTACGTTTTGTTCGGCGACATTGGGTTCGCCCTTATGCGTACGGATGAAACCTTCGCAATTCTCATACACACAACCGTGCGTATCAGGCCGCGTCCGAAAAACAAACCGGCTGTTGTGGCCGGTTTCGCTCCGGTGCGCGCGATATACGCGTGTATCGGAGAGGTTTCAGCCGCCCGATTTCGTACCGGAAACAACCGGTACCGGACATACTCCACGGAAGTTACCTCGTTTTGACGAGCAATCTCCCGCTTCATCGCATAATACGCTGTGCCTTCGCACGCGCGCTCTAATAATATAACAGGCCGGTGAGCATAAGTCAAGAAAAATTTCGGCTTTTTGGTAAAAAATTTTCAGAAAGATTTGTGGGGATTGCCAAAGCAAAAAAGGGCTGTATCAAAACGAATTGATACCGTAGGGGAGGGTCTTGACCCTCCCGCGCGGAAAAAACCGAATCAGCGCAGAAATGTGGGGCAAATCCGTAGAAATATTCGGATTCGCCCCACGTTTTTCAAGCTTTATGCGTTTAATACCATTATCCAATATATTTGATCTGTTTGCGTCAGCCGCCGTAGACGAGCACGCCGTTGACCCAGTAGTAGCCGGGCGCGCAGTCGGGGGTGATAACGGTGCCGTCGGTGTAGTAGTTGTTGCCGTTCTCGTCGATGTAGACGGGGATGTCATTGTCGTAGACCACGGTGCCGTCGGAATAGACGCGGGCTCCGTCAACGATGATGTAGTCGGGCTCATAGTAGTCGTAGCAGACGGTGACGGGATCGGTGACGACGGTGGTCGGAGCAGTGTAAACCGGAGCGCTGGGAACGAGGACGCTGATGGTGGCGACGGTCGTGGTGGTGCAGATGCTGCCGAGCTTGAAGCTGCAGTAGACTTCCCAGCCGTTCATGCCGGTCTGGAGGTTTGTAATCGTGAGGGTGTTGGTGCCCTGGCCGGTTACGCCGCTGCCGGGGAACTGGGCCCTGAAGTCGTCAAGGCTGTACTGGGTGCCGTTGGGGGCGACAAAGGCCCACTCGCTGCTCTCATAGTTGTTGGCGGCTGCAATGAAGGTGGCGGTCTCGCCGATGTAGTGGGTTTCGCTGGTGGGGTTCTTGGTGACGATAGTGACGTTATCGGCAAAGGCCGCGGAGCCGAGTGCGCAGATCATGGTGAGGGCCAGCGCCAGGGCAATGATCATTTTGACAGTAATCTTCATGGTTTTGTTCTCCTTTCTGGTGTTGAGATTGTTGTTGTTCGATCTATGAAGTGTGTTGGTATTCATTTTTGTATCCTCCTGTTGCGTTTTGTTTTTGTATCTCTCTTGCTTACGGGCACATAGTAACACACGCATTATCACACAAGTGTCACATATTTTGGAAAGAAAAAAACAGGGGGAAAATGATTTCCTCCTGTCTTGTATTATTCAGTGTTTCCCTATAAAGCGTAATCCTCCAGGCACTGTTTCAGTCCGTCCACCGTACTGCGGAAGGAGATCCCCTGTTCTCTCAGCTTTGCGCAGTCCATCCACAGATTGTGCCGCGGCCCCGCGTCCGTGAGGCGGACGGGAAGCCCCAGCTCGTCCTTGAGCCACTGCGCGGTTTCCAGCATGGTCAGCGTGTTTTCACTGCCGTAGTTGTAGACCCCGCCGGGCAGGGAGGCGGCGGCACGCATGTTCTCCGCAACCTCGCGCACGTAAGTGATGCCGCGGCGTTGGGTCGCGGAGAAGGCCAGCTCCTTCTCCCGCAGCATGTTCATCAGAAAATTGTGCCGGTTCCTCACGCCGTACCGGGGCATGTCATACATCCAGGCCGCGCGCAGGAGTACCGTATCGGGGCTGAGCGCCAGCGCGCGGTTTTCCATCTCCAGCTTATGCCGCGCATAGAGATTGGCGGGGGCAGTCTCCCCTTCTGTGTACGGCCCATCTCCCCTGAGTCCGCCGTAGACCTGGTCTGAGCTGAACAGCACCGTTTTGACCCCGGTTCGCACGAGGGCGAGGGGAATGATCACATTTGCCCGGTAAGAGGCCTCCGGGTTTTGCTCGCAGGTCGGGATGTCGGAGATCGCGGCGGTGTGGATGATGACGTCGGGCTCGGCTTCGTCCACGATTTTTCTGATATTGTCCTCCGACGCCTCCCGCAGCGGCGGCGCGCCCACAGCATGCAAGGCGTCCATGATCCGGGAGCCGACGAACCCCTTCGGCCCCGTGACAAGAATTTTCATAAGCGAATTCCTCCCCTGTTTGCCGCGATTTCGGCCGTGTCGTCATGGCCGGCCATGACGGCGTTATTGCGCCGCCTTTTTCAGAAGCTTTACGATCTCGTCCTGAACGGGCATGCGCGCGCGGCGGGGCCAGGCGGATTCGTAGTCCTTCAGAAGCACTGCGGCGTGCTCCCTGCCGAGGCCGGGGATCAGCGTTTTTGACAGGCCCTGTACCGCGATCAGCATCCAGTGGGCGATCTTCGGTTCGGTGTATCGCTCCGCAAAGCCGAAGAGCTTTTCCAGCACCGTGTAAAGCGCGGCGGAATCGGGTTTTTCGGCGGCAAAATCGGAGAGCAGCTCCCCCAGCGCCTGCCCGAAGAGCTCGTGCAGGGGATCGTCCGAGGGGCCGAATTTGAGCCCGAAGAGCTCGGTGGGCCTGCGGTTTCGTTCCTGCTTTTCGCAGTCGGAGAGATAGTCGTTCAGAAGCCGGTCCATCCGGGCGAGGTAAAAATCAAGATTCATGGTGATATCTCCATAGAATGTAATCCCGAAGAGAGAAGCGGCGAAGGATCTTTTCTTCGTGGATAATGCCATTCGGAAAAGATCCTTCGCTGCGCTTGGGATGACAAAGCCAAAATACGGCGTTTGTCTTACTTCTTTGCCAGGTACTTGCGCACGTCGAGTGCGACGGCCACGACGATGACGATGCCCTGTACGATGTAGTTGTAGTACGGGTTGACGCCCAGGAACTGGAGCACGATCTTCAGCAGCTCGAACACCAGCACGCCGACGAGCACGCCGCTGACGGTACCGATACCGCCGGTGGTGGAGACGCCGCCGATGGTGCAGGCCGCGATGGCTTCGAGCTCATAGCCCATGCCCATGGAGGTGGAGGCGCCGCCGGTCTTGCCCGCCAGCAGCCAGCCCGCGATGGCGTACATCACGCCCGCGGTGGTGTAGATGAGCATCAGGGTCTTGGTGGTGTTGACGCCGGAGACCTCCGCCGCGACCTCGTTGCCGCCGATGGCGTACATGTATTTGCCGTGGCGCATCTTGTTGTACAGGAACCAGAAGAGCACGCCGAAGATTGCCGCCACAAACAGCAGGTATGGCAGATGGAAGCCGTTGGAGTTGCCGATGCGGCCGTTGATGAGGTCGATGAAGCCCTTCTGGAAGCCGCCGATGGGCTGCGCGTCGGTGACGACGAGGCAGATACCGTAGACGATGGTCTGGGTACCCAGGGTGGCGATGAAGGGCGGCACCTTCAGCAGCGTGATGATCGCGCCGTTGAGAAGGCCGAGGGCAGCGCCGAGGGCGATGACGATCAGCAGCACGATGAACATGTTCAGTTCAGGCACCGCTTTCCACAGCTTGCCGGAATAATCGGCGCGCTGGATCAGGATGCCGGTGAGGCACGCGGCCAGGCCTGCCTGACGGCCGGCGGACAGGTCGGTGCCCTTGGTGATGAGGCAGCCGGAGACGCCGAGCGCGATCAGGAAGCGGACGGCGGTATTGCTCATGAGGTTGCCGAAGTTCTTCCAGGAGAAGAAGTTGTCCTTCGTAAAGCCGACGATGATCGCGACGATGACCAGCATGACGACGATCGGGTTGGCCTTGACGTATTTTATGAATTTCTTGCCGAAGCTTTCGTTGTTGTTCATATCCCAATCCTCCGATTATTACGACTTATTCAAACTGCGTGGCGAGCGCCATGATGTTTTCCTGATTGGCCTCCTTGCCGTCGATAAAGCCGGTGATGCGGCCGTCGCACATGACCATGATGCGGTCCGACATACCGATCAGCTCGCCCATCTCGGAGGAGATCATGATGATGCTCTTGCCCTGCTTGGCAAGGTCCGCGATGATGCAGTAGATCTCGTACTTGGCGCCGACGTCAATGCCGCGGGTCGGCTCATCCAGGATCAGGACATCCGGGTTGTTTGCAAGCCAGCGGCCGATCAGCACTTTCTGCTGGTTGCCGCCGGACAGCGACTGGATCAGTGTCTTGCCGGAGGGCGTCTTGATGTTCATTTTCTGGCGGTTTTCTTCGACAAGCGCGTCGATTTTCTTCGTGTTGAGCATGAAGCCGTAATCTACGTACTTGTTGAGGGAGGCGACGGAGATATTGTCCGCCACGCTCAGCACGCCCATGATGCCGCTGCCGCGCCGGTCCTCGGTCAGCATGGCGACGCCATGGTCGATGGCGTCCTTGGGTCGGGTGATTTTCAGCTCCCTGCCCTGGTAGCGGATCGTGCCGCTTACGTGGGAACGGGTGCCGAACAGGCCCTCCATCAGCTCCGTGCGCTGCGCGCCGACCAGGCCCGCGACGCCCAGGATCTCACCCTTGCGGAGGTTGAAGCTGCAATGACGGAAGCTGCGGGGATTGATGGAGGTGAAGTCCTCCACCTCGAAAACGACGTCGCCGGGGACGTTGGAACGCTTGGGATAGAGGTTGGTGAGCTCGCGGCCCACCATCTTGGTGATGATGAAGTCGGTGGTCAGCCCCTTGGATTCCCAGGTGCCGATATACTGGCCGTCGCGCATGATGGTGACCTCGTCGCTGATGCGCAGGATCTCGTCCATCTTGTGGGAGATGTAGACGATGGCCACGCCCTCCTTCTTGAGGTCCTCCACAATGCGGAACAGCGCTTCGACCTCGTTCTGGGTCAGGGAGGAGGTCGGCTCGTCCAGGATCAGGACACGGCAGTTGCCGGCGACCGCCTTGGCGATCTCCACCGACTGCATCTGGGAGACGGTCAGCGTACCGAGCTTCTGCTTCGGATCAAAGTCCATGCGGACGCGCTTGAGGAGCTTCGCGGTGTCTTCATACATCTTGTCGTGGTCTACGACGGGAATAAAGCCGAGGAATTTCTTCATCGGATAACGGCCGAGAAAGATGTTCTCGCCGATGGTTCTCGCGGGGATGGGCTGGAGCTCCTGGTGCACCATGGAAATACCCTTGTCCCAGGCCTCCAGCGGGTCGGAGATGACGGTCTTTTCGCCGTCGATCAGGATTTCGCCTTCGTCCATCTTGTAGATGCCGAACATGCATTTCATCAAAGTCGATTTACCGGCGCCGTTTTCGCCCATCAGGGCGTGAACCGTACCGGGACGCAGCTTGAGCTGCGCGTGATCGAGAGCCTTGACGCCGGGGAAGGATTTGCAAACGTCGCGCATTTCCAGCACGAATTCTGACATAGGCCAAGCCTCCAATTTCTCAGGTGATTCATTCATAAAAACGGGTGAGCCTTTCGGCCCACCCGTTCAGGTTTCAAACGGGGTTGTGTATAACCCTGGGGAGAGAATTACTTGGTGACCTTCACGTAGTCGACCCAGTAGTAGTTCTGGATGGGCTCACCGGCGAGCGTCGCGACGGCGACGTCGACGGCGGCGTGGGACTGGCCGTTGGCGTCGTTCAGGACGGTGCCGGTCATGGTGCCCTCGTTGACCATCTCAACGCACTCGTCGAGAGCGTCAACGCCCACAAGGTAGATGTCCTTGCCCACGGTGCGGCCAGCCGCGGTGATCGCGGTGGCGGCGCCCAGAGCCATGGCGT
>ONVI01000034.1 GCA_900321275.1 uncultured Eubacteriales bacterium
ACCGACGACGCCACCATCATCCGCATGGCGGTGGATCACATCTCCCTCCTCTCCCGCGCCACCCAGGGCGTGCGGATCATGCGCCTCATCGAGGGCAGCCGCGTCATCTCCATCGAGTGCACGGAAAAGGCCGTCAGCGAGGAGGAAGAGCCGACGCCGGAGGAAGAGAGCGAAGAATAAGATAACCTGCATAAAAGGTTTGTAAAGAAGGAGGTCCTGCCGCATGGAGAACAAGAACAACAAGCAGCCGCCGGGCAAGGGCATCATGGCGTTTACCTGGATCCTGATCGCGGCGATCACGGCGGTTATCGCGGCCAATGACGGGGATACGAGCATTCTGTCGGTGGCCATTGTGATCATCACAGTGGCGCTGGTAATCCTGATCGACCGGGCAAAGACGGCGCGCAGAACCAAAAAAACGGCAAACGCCTCCAGACCGACGGTGGAGCTGCACCGCCCCTACCCGCAGCCGAAGGCGAAGCAGACCGCCGCGATCCTCCGCCACAGGGACGAGGCCGAGGAGGCCGTCACCTGCGCCCATGTCACGGGCAAGGAGAAGTACATCCAGCAGCTCGACAGCTATCTCAAAGCGGGCCTGATCGACAAAAACGAGTACAGGATCATGAAGGAGCGCTACGAGCAGCTGGACCTCCCGGATGACTACCATTAACCTCCCTCTTTCGAGAAAGCCGTATAACCTCCCTCTTTGAGGGAGGTGGCATCCGGTCGATCCCCCGCGAGACCGGATGACGGAAGGAGTCAACGCTGCCCACTTTGAGCGCTCGGAATGACGGACGACTCCCTCAGTCACCAGTGTGCGCACTGGTGACAGCAAGCTTTGATCGTCACGCGTTTCTCGCGCGTCGCTAAGCTCCCTCAGGGAGGGAGCCTATAAGGAAGAAGATTTTTATGAAAACAGTTGAAATCTATACCGACGGCGCGTGCAGCGGGAACCCCGGGCCCGGGGGCTGGGGGGCGATCCTTGTCTACAACGGCGTCGAAAAGTGCCTCTCCGGCGGGGAGGCCATGACCACCAACAACCGCATGGAGCTGACCGCCGTGATCCAGGCGCTGCTGGCCCTGAAGGAGAGCTGCGCCGTGGAGCTCTGGTCGGACTCCAAGTACGTCATCGACGCGCTGGAAAAGGGCTGGGCCTGGGGCTGGCGCAAAAAGGGCTGGGTCAAGTCCGACAAAAAGCCCGCCCTCAACCCCGACCTCTGGGAGATGCTGCTGGATCTGACACGCCAGCACGAGATGCACTACCACTGGGTCAAGGGCCACGCCGACAACGAATACAACAACCGCTGCGACCAGATGGCGGTCGCGGAACGGGAAAAATATGCGTAATCCGGCTTCCCCAAAGGGGGAGAAAAGCCTGGATCGGGAGTGATCCCATGCAAAAACAAATCGACTATACTGCCCCGCCCCTGAAGATTTTCGCGCAGTACCTTGCGCGGCATCGGGGGCTTTTTGCGCTGGATATGGGCTGCTCGGTTCTCGTGGCGCTCATCGACCTGGTGTTCCCCTACGTCTCGCGCCTGTCCATGTACCGGCTTCTGCCCGATAAAAGCTACGCCGCCTTCTTTTGGGTCATGGCTCTGATGGCGGCGGCCTATGTGCTCAAGGCGGGGCTTTTCTGGCTCATCACCGTCTTCGGACACCGCATGGGCGTGCTCACCGAGTCCGACATGCGCCGCGACCTCTTTGAGCACATGCAGAAGCTGAGCTTTTCCTACTTCGACCGGCACCGCACCGGCGTTTTGATGAGCCATATCACCTCCGACCTCTTCGACGTGACGGAGCTGAGCCACCACGGGCCGGAGAACCTGCTGATCTGCGGGCTGACCTTTCTCGGTTCCTTTGCCGTGATGCTGTCGATCAACTGGAAGCTCGCCCTCGCCCTCTGCCTGGTGCTGAGTTTGAGCGTGTGGTTTACCCTCACCCAGCGGGTAAGGATGAAGAAGGCCAATCTTGAGGTCAAGCGCAAGACCGGCGAGATCACCGCCGCCATCGAGTCGTCCATCTCCGGCATCCGCACGGCCAAGGCCTTCGCCAATGAGCAGCAGGAGCGTGAGAAGTTCGAGGCCGCAAACGCCCTCTTCCGCGGGGCAAAGACGGAGTATTACCGCGCCATGGCGGGCTTCATGAGCGGCATGGAGTTTACCACCGGCATCGCCCAGGTGGTGGTCATCGCGGTGGGCGGCCTGCTCATCATGCAGGGGGAGCTGGACTATGTCGATCTCATCACCTTTTCCCTCTATATCACGACCTTTGTCAGCCCTATCCGCCGCCTCACGCAGTTTTCCGAGATGTATATGCAGGGCATGGCGGGCTTCACCAGATTCCTCGAGGTCATGAACACCGAGCCCGCCGTCACCGACGCCCCCGACGCCCGGGAGCTGGGCGAGGTGCGCGGCGAGGTGGAGTACCGCGACGTGTCCTTCTTCTACCACGCCGAGCTCCCGGTGCTGAGCCATGTGAGCGTCCGCCTCGAGGCGGGGAAGAGCCTCGCCCTGGTCGGCCCCTCCGGCGGCGGCAAGACCACGATGATCAGCCTCCTGCCCCGCTTTTACGACGTGACCGGCGGCGCCCTGCTGGTGGACGGGCAGGATGTGCGCGGGGTGACGCAAGCGAGCCTGCGGCGCAATATCGGGGTCATCCAGCAGGACGTCTTCCTCTTCGCGGGCACCATCCGCGAGAACATCCGCTACGGCCGCCCGGACGCTGACGACGCGGAGATTATCGAGGCCGCCGTCCGCGCCCAGATCCACGACGAGATCATGAAGATGCCCGACGGCTACGACAGCTATATCGGCGAGCGGGGCGTCATGCTCTCCGGCGGGCAGAAGCAGCGCATTGCCATCGCCCGCGTCTTCCTCAAAAATCCGCGCATCCTCGTGCTGGACGAGGCCACCTCCGCCCTGGACACCGTGACCGAGCAGCGCATCCAGGCCTCGCTGGACGAACTCAGCCGCGGCCGCAGCGCCATCATCATTGCCCACCGCCTCTCCACCGTCAGGGGCGCCGACCGCATCGCCGTGGTGGACGAGGGCCGCATCCTCGAATACGGCACCCACGAGGAGCTGCTTGCGAAGGACGGAGAATACGCGAAGCTGTACAAGGCGCAGGTGCTGTAATACTCCCTCAGTCACCAGTGTGCGCACTGGTGCCAGCAAGCTTTGATCGTCACGCGTTTCTCGCGCGTCGCTATGCTCCCTCAAAGAGGGAGCCAACAAGGAGGACTGTATATGTTAAACCTCATCGCCCCCGGACATCGGGAGCTGGAGCGCTATTATCCCCTGCTCGAGACCGAATTTGACAGCGAGGAACTCCTGTCCCGCCTTGCCATCCACAAGGGGATGCTGAACGGCAGCATTGAATTTCTGGTGCTGCGCGAGGAGGAGAGCGGCATGGACGCGGGCTGCGCGCTGGTGCTGACGAAAAACCTCTACGGCTATGTCGATCTCAAATACCTCGCCGTCATGCCCTGGTTCCGGGGCCGCGGCCTGGGCGTGGAGCTCATGCGCGCCATCCACAAGCGCTACGCCGACAGCCAGGGCATCATCGCGGAGCTGACGGAGTTTGACGATCCCGACCCCGACCGCCTGAAAAAGCTGCGGAAATTCTTCGCCCGCTTCGGCTATGAGGAGATCCCCAGCGACTACACCATCCGCGGCGTCAAGGCCAATCTCCTGGTCAAGCCCATGCAGGGCAGGGCCGACGTCGTCCCCATCGCCCACCGCGTGATCCCGGACTTCTATTCCCGCTTTCTCTCCCCGGCAGCGCTGTGGAGCATGATGGAGATAAAAAAGAGTGAAGAGTGAAAAGTTGAGAGTGGAATTATGGGTATCGGCTTGACACAGCAAGCTTCCCTGTATGACCGTAGGGGCGATTCACGAATCGCCCGGCGGCAGAGGCCGCGTCCGGCGAATGCGCCCAGACGAATCCGAAAAACCGATCGTGTACTGCCGGGCCGTTCGTGAACGGCCCCTACGATGTGCATGTTGGTTGTTTGCTGAATAAACCCGATACCCAGATTTATAATTGTCCGCAAAGCGGACTCCACTCATAATCCAAACTTCATTCGCATAAGGTAAACTATGGAACAACTCATCAATCAAATACTCACCCACAAGGAAGCTGCCGCCCTCCCCTCGCTGCTGGAGAGCGGAGGGCTTCCCGCGCTCGTTTCCGGGCTTTCGCCGGTGCACCGCGCAAACCTGGCGGCGGCGCTGTACAACAAAATCCAAATGCCCCTCTTCGTCCTCTGCGCCGACGATACCGCCGCCGAGGGCTTTGCGAGGGATCTCGCCGCCATGCTCGGCAAAGAGGTCACCGTCCTCGGCATGCGCGACTTCGTCTTCTACCCCGCCGAGGCCGTCTCCCGCCCCGCCGAGCAAAAGCGCATCGCGGCCCTGTACAGGCTGGCGAAGGGCGAAAGCGGGATCACCGTCGCCTCCGTGTCCGGCCTCATGCAGCGCACACTCCCGCCGGAGCTTTTAAGGCGGGCGGCGTATGAGATCCGCGACGGCGCAAGCTGCCCGCCCGAGGAGGCGGAGGAGGCCCTGATCCGCTGCGGCTATTCCCGCTGCGAGCAGGTGGAGGGCCCCGGCCAGTACGCGCGGCGCGGCGGCATCCTGGACTTCTTCTCCCCCGCCGATCCCGAGCCCACCCGCATCGAATTCTGGGGCGACGACATCGACTCCATGGCCCGCTTCGACGTGAGCACCCAGCGGCGCGGCGATCCGCTGGACCGCTGCCTCATCCTCCCTGCGCTGGAGGCGCTGCCGAGCCTCTCCGCGGGCGGGGCCGGGGCGGTGGCGAGGGAGATCGAGCGCTTCGCCGATTCCTACGTCAGGCGCCGCCGGGGCGAGAACGCCGTGAAGCTGGCCGCAACCCTGCGCGCCGACGCCGAGAAGCTTGCAAACGGCATCGCCCTCTCCGACGCCGACCGCTATCTGCCGATCCTCTACCCCGAGGCCACGGGCTTCGACTATATCCCGGAAAACGCCCTGGTCTTTCTGGACCAGCCGGGGCGCTGCCTCGAACGGGGGCGCGCCTTTGAAAAGCAGCTTTCGGACGACGTGGGGGAGCTTCAGAAGCGCGCCATGATCGCCATGAATGCCGAGGGCTTCCGCCTGTCCGCGGAAAAGCTCTTTAAGCTTTTGCCGGAGTTCCCGCTCTACATGGCGGACGCCTTCACTGTGGGCTCCGCCCCCGTGCCGCCGAAGACCCTGACCAGCATCGCCGCCAAGCAGCTCCCCAGCTACGCGGGCTCGGCCCAGGCCGCCTGCGACGATGTGGCGGCCTATCTCAAACAGAACTACCGCGTCGTCGTCCTCGCCGGGGACGAGCGCAGGGCCAAAACGCTGCAGGACTTTTTCCGCGACAAGGGCATCGACGCGCTCGTCGACCCCGCGCTCAAAAAGCTGCCGGAGCCCGGACAGTGCCGCATCGCCGTGGGCGCGGTGTCGGCGGGCTATGAGTACCCCGGCCTCCGCCTCACGGTGCTGACCGATTCGCAGCTCGTCCGCGCCCGGGGCAGGACCGCGAAGGCGGCGAAGAAGCTGCCCCCCAACAGGGCGCGGATCGAGTCCTATTCCGATCTCTCGCCGGGCGATTTTGTGGTGCACGAAAACCACGGCATCGGCAAATTCGCGGGCATCGTGCGCATGCAGGTGGACGGCTTCGACAAGGACTATATCAAGCTCGACTACGCCGGCGGCGACACGCTGTATGTCCCGGCCACCCAGCTTGACATGGTGTCCAAGTACACCGGCGCGGGGGAGGAAAAGCCCGTGCGCCTTTCCAAGATGGGCGGGGCCGAGTGGGCCAAAACAAGGAGCAAGGCGAAGGCCTCGGCCCGCGACATGGCAAAGCGCCTCATCCAGCTCTACGCCCAGCGCCAGCGCCTGCCGGGACACGCCTTCGCCCCGGACAGCGAGTGGCAGCGGGAGTTTGAGGAAAACTTCGGCTACACCGAGACGGACGATCAGCTGAGATGCATCGCCGAGATCAAGGCGGATATGGAATCCTCCGTGCCCATGGACCGCCTTCTCTGCGGGGACGTGGGCTTCGGCAAGACCGAGGTCGCCCTGCGCGCGGTGATGAAGTGCGTCCTGGACGGCAAGCAGGCCGCGATCCTCGTACCCACGACTGTTCTGGCCCAGCAGCACTACCAGACCGCCCTCCAGCGCTTCTTCGGCTTCCCGGTGGAGATCGGGGTTTTAAGCCGCCTCGGCGCCGGGGCGCAGACCACCAAAACGCTCCGGGACCTGGAATCCGGCAAGCTGGATCTGGTCATCGGCACCCACCGGCTTCTGGGCAAGGACGTGAAATTTAAAAACCTCGGTTTGCTTGTCGTGGATGAGGAGCAGCGCTTCGGCGTGACCCACAAGGAGCATATCAAGGAGCTGTCCAGGGGCGTGGACGTGCTGACCCTGACCGCGACCCCCATCCCCCGCACGCTCAACATGGCGATGTCCGGCATCCGCGACATGTCCAACATTGAGGAGCCGCCGGAGGATCGCCTGCCGGTGCAGACTTTTGTCCTCGAGCATGACTGGGGTATCGTCGCCGACGCCATCCGCCGGGAGATCCAGCGCGGCGGGCAGGTCTACTATCTGCACAACCGCATCGACGACATCGACCGCACCGCCGTCCGGCTGCGGGAGCTTCTGGAGGACGTCACCGTCGCGGTGGCTCACGGGCAGATGGACAAAAACATGCTGGCCTCGGTCATGGACTCGGTGGTCCAGGGCGAGACCCAGGTGCTGGTCTGCACCACGATCATCGAGACCGGCATCGACATCCCGAATGTGAACACCCTCATCATCGAGGACGCGGATAAGCTTGGCCTCGCGCAGCTCCACCAGATCAGGGGGCGCGTTGGCAGATCGACCCGCCGCGCCAGCGCCTACCTCACCTTCCGCCGCGACAAGGTGCTGACCGAGATCGCCGAAAAGCGCCTCAACGCCATCCGGGACTTTGCGGCCTTCGGCTCCGGCATGAAGATCGCCATGCGCGACCTGGAAATCAGGGGCGCGGGCAGCCTGCTCGGCGCGGAGCAGTCGGGCCACATGATCGACGTGGGCTACGACATGTATATGAAGCTTCTGAGCGAGGCCGTCCTGGAGGCGCGGGGGGTCGAGGTGCCGCAGCGGGCCGAGTGCTCCGCCGACCTCGCCGTCGCCGCCAACATCCCCGAGCGCTATATCGAATCCGCCGAGCAGCGCATGGATATCTACCGCCGCATTGCCCTTATCCGCACCGAGCGTGACGCCGACGACATGACCGACGAGCTCATCGACCGCTTCGGCGAGACCCCGCCGGGGGTCAACGCCCTCATCCATGTCGCCCTCTTAAGGGGCGAGGCGGGCAAGGCCGGCATCACCGATATCTCCCAGAAGGCCGGCTGCCTGCGCTTTACGGTGCAGGACTTCGACATGGAGAAGGTCTCCGCCCTCTACGCAAGCCCCGCATACAAGGGCCGCCTCCGGGTCGAGGCCGGGTCGAAGCCCTGCCTCAGCGTGAAGATCCGGAACAAGAACCGCGTCATCGACGAGGCGAGAAAATTTGTTGCCGACTGGGGAGCGGGGGAGATAAAGAGTGAAGAGTGAAGTTTAAACGCCTTGCCGCAATTGCCATTCCCGGGCGGCCCGCCAATGGCGCGGATGCGGATCAATCATACGGCCTTTTTCTGCCACCGGCAGCGGCAGCACGATTGATCTTGTTTCGTTCACAATTTGGTGCTATACTCATCGCTGTTGAAATTTGATCAGTCGATTGTAAAACTATAGTTTCGCAATCGAATAAAATTTGATACCAAGGAGAACTGACCATGAAAAAACTGATTGCCGGCATCATTGCCGTCCTGCTTGTCTTCGGGGTCTTCACCGTTTGGAACCAGAAGAATAACCCCTCCCCCGCCTCCGCCGCTTCGACGAAGCCCGCCGCCGAGAGCGCCGTGCCCGCTGCCGAGCCGACGCCCGTGCCGGAGATTCACGGCCTGGACTACGAGGCCATCCGCGCCCTCCACGGAGAGGACGAGACCGCCATTGAGGTCGCGGGCGAGAAGCTGGACTGGGGCTTCTATGCCGACTTCCTGCGCACCAACGGCATGCAGTATGAGGATTACTTCCGGCAGATGGCCGCCTATTACGGCGTCGCCGCGGACTGGGCCGGCTCCATCGGCGACGGCAGCGGCATGAACTACGCCCAGGGCCTGCTCAGCGAGACCGACGATACCCTCGCAAGCTTTTTGTCCATCCACGCCCTTGCGAAGGAAAAGGGCGTCACCCTCGATGAGGAGGCCGCAAAGAAGCTGGAGCCCGAGCAGATGGCGAAGGACATCTGCGGCGAGGACGCGACGGTCGATCAGCTCAAAGAGGTGCTGGAGCGGGACAGCTACATGACCCTCGACGGCTTCCGCTTTTACAGTGAATCCGTTGCCCTCTACAGCGCCCTGTATGAAGCCCTCTACGGCAAGACGGGCGAAAAGCTCACCGACGAAGAGGTCATCGACGCGCTGGAGAAGGACGGCTATCTCGCCGCCCACCACATCCTCTTCATGACCATCGACCCCATGACCGGCAAGGAGCTGGAGGCCGACGTCGTCGACGAAAAGCTCAAACAGGCGGAGGAAATCACCAAAGAGCTGCGCGCCATCGAGGATCCGGAGGAGCTTTTGAAGCGCTTTGCCGAGCTCAAGGAGCAGTACTGCGAGGACACCGGCAAGGAAGCCTATCCCGACGGCTACACCTTTACCCCCGGCGTCATGGTCAAGGAGTTTGAGGATACAGTCATGGCACTCGGCGAGTACGAGATCTCCGATCCCGTCAAGACCAGCTACGGCTACCATGTGATCATGCGCCTGCCGCTGAGCGCCGACAGCAAGCTCTCCACCGCCACCGGCACCCCCGTGACCGCCCGGGAGAGCGTCGCCCAGAACGCCATCACTGCCGAGCTGGATCAGTACTTCCAGGATCACCCCGCGGAATATATCGAGGGCCTGGAGGAGCTGGATCTGACGCAGTATATCAAGAAGTAATACTATTTTTCCATAAAACACTGTGTTTTATGGAAAAGGCAACGCGCGAACGCGCGCTGCCTGTTTTGTGCCAAAGGGCACAAAACACGTCTCACTTTCATAGCGTTTTATGGGAGACCAGTATAAGATAAGCAAAACGTGTCATGGCTTCGCGAAGCGAAGCCATGACACGTTTTATTGTATATGCTCCTCGGTGATGTCGTCGAGAACGCGAAAGCCCATCTCTTCGGGCTTTGCGATCGGGAACTTCGCGATGGAAACGCTGTCGAAGCGCGGCGCGATGCGGGTCTCCGGATCCAGCCGCGGGTTCTCCGGCGGCTTTTTTGTTTTCTTCTTCGCCATGCCTTCACCTCCCGCCGTCAGTTTGCCCCGCCGCGGGGCGCGTTATGCTTGACAGCCGTCAGGTCAAAAGCTTATACTATTCCCTAATAGAAATCGCAAAGTCTTTTCGGCAAAATTTGTGCCATACTTCAAGGAATAATATTCTAATACTATTATCCAATAAGATGGCTTGGAATTTTCGCGAGGCAGAATTATGTCAGGCGAGGCAGCGTCCGCAGGAAATACTTTGTGTATTTTCAAGGATAATAGTATAATAAACAAAAAAGCACCGGAGGAACGATTGTGAAAAAAATCATCGGGCATGTCCTGGCCTTCGCGCTGGCGCTGCTGATCCTCTTCGCCCTGGGCTTTTTCCTGCTCCCCCTGGCCGAAACCGTCAACAAAACGCCCGTCCCCGGCAGCGCCGACTGGATGAAACGCCTGCCGGACGACTTTCTGCTGAGCGATATCCTCATCCCCGGCACGCATGACAGCGCGACGCAGTATGTGCAGCTGGCCTGGTTCTCCAAATGCCAGGATCTCAGCATTTCAGAGCAGCTGAACGCGGGCTGCCGTTATCTGGACATCCGCCTGGGCGACGCGGAAAAGGGATCGCCTTACCCGCGCCTGACGCACGGCTTTACCAACTGCAAAAGCAGTTTACCGGGCGGCACGCTGACGCTGGACACGGTTTTGGACGACTGCTACGCCTTCCTGAAACAGCACCCGGCGGAGACCGTCCTTTTTGCCGTCAAACATGAGCACGGCGATTCGTCCGTCGCGGCGATCCAGCGCGTGATGCAGGATCTCATCTCAAAGCAGGAGCAGAGCTGGCTGCTGACCGACACGATCCCGACCCTGGGCGAGGCGCGGGGCAAGCTGGTGCTGCTGCGCCGCTGGGAGGATGAGGCCGGGCTGGGAAAGGCGGCCGGCATCCCCTTCCGCTGGCCGGATCAGAAGGACCGGGAGGACACGAGCCTCGCCGCCGCCCGGGAGCCGCAGGGCGGCTATACCCTCTGGGTGCAGGATCGCTTTAAATACGACACGGACGAGAAGTGGGCCGCCTTCACCGAGGGACTGAAAACGGAGCGCGAGGCGGGCGACGTGCTTTTGAGCTTCCTGAGCACCAACGGCAGCGGCGCCTACGGCCATCCCTGGAAGTATGCCAGGGCGCTCAACGAAAAGCTGGAAGCGCTGCGCAGGAGCGATCTCAACGGCTGGATTATCGTGGACTTCGCTACGCCGAAGCTTGCGCAGAAGATCTACGAGGCAAATTTTTAAGATAAGGGGCAGCCCGGCGTTGACAACGCCGGGCTGCCGTTACATTTTCCGTGTTGCGGCTTATCGTAATCCGCAGGCGTAGCTGACCATCTCCACGGCGCGGACGGAACGGTCGTTCCAGGGATAGAGGCTGGATTCGATCCCCGCGTCGGCCATGAGCTCCTCGGCGTGCTCGCCCCGGAGGTCGTAGGAGCGGTCGTAGACGGACAGAATACTCTCAAGGAAGATGCGGAGGTTTTCGTCGCTCTGCCGATCCATCCAGGTGCCGACGGCGGAGTAGATCTCGTCATCCGTGAGCTTCGTCTCCGCGCCCCAGTCCAAAAGCCACGCCGCAACCCGCGCCGCGCGGAGAGAGGTGCCGGCCGAGCCCGGATAGACCGAGAGCGTCGCATCCAGAATTTTGTCCAGCGCCTCGTCGTGGACCGGCGGCAGATCGGGCTGCAGGGGCAGCGGGTCCGGCGTCGGGGCGGGCGTGGGCTCCGGTGTCGGCTCCGGCGTCGGCGCTTCGGTCACGGCGACGGTCGGCTTCGGCGTGGGGGCGGGGTTCGTTTTCCCGCAGGCAGAGAGAATAAAAATCAAGCAAAGGCTGAGAATAAGGGCAAATGTTCTTTTCATGGCGGCCTCCTTTATTAAAAAGAAAAGTATTGTCTGCTGACATCCCTCGGAGAGGAAACTTATGTGCTCTGTTCTATTGGACGCATTTTCCATCGGTTTGTTCCCATTTCGTCACCGACAGGGTAGCACCACCGGGAGCCTGCGTCAAGAGAATACGGTATAGTGTACAAATCCCGCTATACCCGACTGTGCAAATTCTACAGACCAGCCGAAAGATTTTTTCCCTCTTGCTTTTTTGGGGCGATGCACCTATAATCACCGCAGACAAAGGTTTTTAAGCGCGGTACAGAGAGACCGGCAAGATCGTCATAACGGGCCATGCCCGGAGTATGGCCATGGAGTGCGTCTTGTCGGGATCGGCAGGACTTTTTTCATGCCCAAAAGAGGTGTCGGCAATGAGACAAAAGGCACAGCTCATGGATGAGGCGGCGCTGAACCGCGCCCTGATGCGCATCTCCCACGAGATCGCGGAGAAGAACAAGGGCGTGGAGAACGTGGTGCTGGTGGGCATCCGGCGTCGCGGCGGGCCGATCGCCGAGCGCATCTGCGGCAATATCCGCCGCATCGAGAGCGCCCAGGTGCCCGTCGGCAGTATCGACATCCGCTTCTACCGCGACGATCTCAGTTTGGAAAACGAGTCCCCCGCCGTCCGGAAAACGGAGCTGCCCTTCGACGTGACGGGCAGAGACGTGGTGCTGGTGGACGACGTGATCTATACCGGCCGCACGGTGCGCGCCGCCATCGAGGCGGTCTTCTCCTGCGGCAGGCCGCGCACGATCCAGCTCGCGGTGCTCATCGACCGGGGCCACCGGGAGCTCCCCATCCGCCCGGACTATGTGGGCAAGAACGTCCCCAGCTCCCGCGCGGAGCTTATCGAGGTTCGCCTTCCCGAGTTCGACGCCGAAACCGGCGTGTGGCTCATGGAGATATAACCTCCCTCTCTGAGGGAGGTGGCATCCGGTCGATCCCCCGCGAGACCGGATGACGGAAGGAGTCAACGCCGCCCATTATGAGCGCTCGGAAAAACGGATGACTCCCTCAGTCACGGCGCTTGCGTGAGACGCGCCGCGACAGCAAGCTTTGAATGTCGCACGCTTCCCGCGCGTCAGCATGCTCCCTCAAAGGGGGAGCCGAGCCTTGCCTCGCCCTATGGGAGAGGGTACAATCAAGTCAGCACCCGGCTTTGCCGGCTGCAATAGAAATCTTTCAATGAAAATCTTACAGAGAGAGGGTTATTGAATGAACAACAAGAAAACCATCGACGGGCCTGTGTATGACGCGCGGGCGCTGGGTACCTCCAGAATGCTGGTGCTGGGCCTGCAGCACATGTTCGCCATGTTCGGCGCCACCGTGCTGGTTCCGGCGCTGACCGGCCTGGACGTCGCCACCACGCTGCTGTTTGCCGGTCTCGGCACGCTGCTGTTCCATGTGCTGACCAAGGGCAAGGTTCCGGCCTTCCTGGGCTCCTCCTTCGCCTTCATCCCCGGCTATGCCGCCGTCGCCCCCAACGGCGAGGCCGACCTGCTGGTCTACGCCTGCTGCGGCGTGGCCTGCGTGGGCATCATGTACGCGATCCTTTCCGCGCTCTTCAAGACCTACGGCATCAAGAAGGTCATGCGCTTCTTCCCGCCCATCGTCACCGGCCCCATCATCATCGCCATCGGCCTGAACCTCAGCTCCTCCGCCGTCAATAACTGCTCCTCCAACTGGCTGATCGCCATCGTCGCCATCGTGGTGGTCATCGGCGCGAACATGTACGGCAAGGGCATGGTCAAGATCGTCCCGATCCTGCTGGGCGTGGTGGTCTCCTACGTCTTCGCCCTGATCGTCGACCCCGCCGCCCGCGCGAATGTGGCCTCCACGGTCGCCTCCGCCAAGTGGTTCGGCCTGCCCATCTATTGGAACCGCACGGTCTTTGGCCTGCTGGGTTCCGGCAAGATCGACGGCGCCCTGCTGACCTCCGCGATCCTCACCATCGTCCCCCTGAGCCTGGCCACCATGGTTGAGCACATCGGCGACATCTGCGCCATCTCCTCCACCTGCGAGCGCAACTACCTCGTCGACCCCGGCCTGCACCGCACCCTCCTGGGCGACGGCCTGGCCACCTCTCTGGCGGCCCTCTTCGGCGCCCCCGCGAACACCACCTACGGTGAGAACACCGGCGTGCTGGCGCTTTCCAAGGTCTACGATCCCCGCGTGATCCGCCTCGCGGCCTGCTTTGCGATCATCTTCTCCTTCTGCCCGAAGTTTGCGGCCCTCGTCTCCGCCATGCCGGGCGCCACCATCGGCGGCGTCAGCCTCATCCTCTACGGTATGATCTCCGCGGTCGGCGTTCGGAACGTGGTCGAGAACAAGGTTGACTTCACCAACACCCGCAACGTCATCATCGCCGCCCTGATCCTGGTGCTGGCCATCGGCATCAACTACGCGGGCCCCATCCAGATCGGCATCGTGTCCCTCTCCGGTCTCGCTGTCGCCTCCATCGTGGGCATCCTGCTCAACGCGATCCTGCCCGGCAAGGACTACGAGTTCGGCGTCGACGCCCAGGGCGACACCGCCGTCAACTTCAAGGTGTAATACGGAACAGAACCTATAAAAAAACAGCCGGACGCTTTTGCGTCCGGCCGTTTTTTACTTTTTCGCGTAGAGGAACATCCAGACCACAATGACCACCAGGGCGACAAGCACCACGACGCCGAGGACGGTATTGAGACCGCCGCTCAGAATCGTGACCGCCCCGCCCACGACCTTGACGAGCAGCACGATCACCGCGATCAGCACTGCCGCGCCCAGAATGGCAAAAATGACTTTCTTATCCATAACTTTCACACTCCTGACTCTTTTACAAGCTTCTCCACGACCCGGCAGAAGTAATCCGGCCTCGGCGCGGTAAACGTCATCGTCTCCCCGGTTCTCGGGTGGACGAGGGTGAGCCTTCGCGCATGCAGGCACTGGCCCTCCAGCCCCTTGTCGGGGCATTTCGCGCCGTAGAGCCCGTCGCCCAGCAGCGGGTGCCCGATGCTCGACATATGTACCCGGATCTGGTGGGTGCGCCCGGTCTCGAGACGGCAGCGCACCTGGGTGTAGCCGCGATACCGCGCCTCCACCGCCCAGTGGGTGACGGCGCTCTTGCCGTTTTTCTCGTTCACCGCCATGCGCTTGCGGTCGACGGGGTGCCTGCCCACGGGCCGGTCGATGACGCCCGCCTCCTCCCGGAGGGAGCCGCAGACCACCGCCTCATACTCGCGGAAAAGGCTGTGATCGCTCAGCTGCGCGGAGAGGCCCTGATGGGCAAAGTCGTTCTTTGCCGCCGCCAGCAGACCCGAGGTGTCCTTGTCGATGCGGTGGACAATGCCGGGGCGCTGCACGCCGCCGATGCCGGAGAGACTGTCGCCGCAGTGGAAAAGCAGGGCGTTGACCAGCGTCCCGTCCGGGTGCCCCGGCGCGGGGTGGACGACCATGCCGCGGGGCTTGTTCACGACGATGAGATCGCCGTCCTCATACACCACGTCCAGCGGGATGTCCTGCGCCTCCAGCGGCAGCGCCGCCGTCTCGGGAAAGCGGAAGAGCAGCTCTCCCCCCGCCTGGGCGCGGGCATTTTTTTTGATCGCCCTGCCGTCCAGCGTCACCGCCCCGGCCTCGATGCACTTCTGGATCAGGCTGCGCGAGAGGCCGGGGTAGATGCGCGAGAGGAGAGCGTCGATCCGTTCTCCGCTCTCCTCGCTCGTTAACTGTATCCGTTCTTCGTCCATCACTTGAATTCCGCCAGAATGTCATCCAGGCTGAACTCGTCGCCGGAATCGCTGTCGGCGGGCTTCGGCGCGCTCTTCGGTGCGGGAGCCTTCGGCGGCTCCGCGGGCTTCGCGGCAGGCGCGGGCCTGGGCGCGGGCGCCGCTGCGGCTTTCGGCGGCTCGACCGGCTTCTGCGCGCCCATCAGGCGGCTGGTCTGAGAGTCGGCGAGACTCGCCTGTGCCTTCTGGTTGGCAATATCCCAGGCGGCGTAGGGATCAGCCTCCGGCTGTGCGGCGGGAACCGGAACAGGCGCGGGCTTGGTCCTGCGGCGTTCGGGAATGTCAAAGGAAGGCTCGGGCAGGGCGTCGGACACGGGGGGCACCGCATCGCTCCTGGTATCCTTCGCGTTCTTCATGCCCATGGCGGCGCGCTGCTGGGCCTTGTACTCCTGATACTCCTGCTCGTACTTCTCCTGGCGGGACTTGCGGGCGGAGCGGACGGAGCTGTCCTTCGCGGGGGCTGCGGCGGCGGCTGCGTCTCCCGTGTCTTCGGCGGGTTCCGGGGCCTTGTCCTTTTTGCCGAAGAGCTTCTTGCGCGGGGCCTTCTCCGGGCGCTCGTCCTCGTCGTCCACCTCGTAGAGCACGTCAACCATATCGGTCTCCGGCCGCTCAAAGATCATGGCCAGGGCAAAGAGAATGGAGAAGACCGTGATGAACACGTCGGCGACGTTGAAGATGGCAAAGTTGAACAGCTCCACCTTGAACATGTCCTGCACGTAGCCGTAGATGACGCGGTCAATCATATTGGCGATGCCGCCCGCGGCCACAAAGACCAGGCACCAGCGGGCAAACTTGCCGCGGATGAAGTTGGTGGCCAGGGCGATGATCACCAGCAGCACAAAAACGCCTGTGGCGATGATGAAGTAGATGCGCGCCCCCTGGCCGCTCAGAAAGCTGAAAGCGGCGCCGTCATTGTGGACGTTCACGAGGCTGATGACCCCGGGGATGAAGCGCACCACGTCCGTGCCGAACAGGGTGTTGGAGACCCAGAACTTCACGGCCTGATCCAGAATGATCACAAGAAGGCCAACGATTGAATACAGCATGGTAACTCCTATCTGCCGGGGAAACCCGGCGCGCGAACTTGCCTCCCCCTCCGGGGGAGGTGCCCCGGTGCACCCAGAAGGGGAATTGTCCCGAAGGGACAAGAGAAGCCGGCCTGGGCCGCTGGGGCGGAGAGGGTTTGCCGTCGAAGGCCCTCTCAGTCACGGCGCTTGCGGGGAACGCGCCGTGCCGGCTCCCCAAAGGGGAAGCCGGGTTTACATCTTCTCCACGACCGCTTTGCACCGCGGGCAGAGGCCGGTCTCGGGATCGGCCTTCTCCGAGTGCTTCCAGCAGCGTGGGCACTTGACGCCGGGCGCCTCGAAGACGGAAATCTCAAGGCCGGGATTCTTCACGCCCTTGCCGGTGACGTGCTCGTCCTGGGGCTCGTCGTCGGCGATGAGGCACCTGGAGACAATGAAGAGCTCGGAAAGATCCATGGACGCAACGCTCTCCAGCGCGTCCTTCGCGGCCTCGTCCCTGGCGCGCAGCGCCACGGCGGCCTCCAGGGGCTTGCCGATGCGCTTGGCGGCGCGGGCGGCTTCGAGCACGGCGTTGGCGTCGTCGCGCAGGGCGATGAGAGTGTCCCACTTCGCCATCTCCGCCTCATCGAGGGCGTAGTCTGCGAAGGGGGCGTTCATGGTGTTGAAGAGAATGTTGCGCGTGTCGTCCTCGCTGCGGTGCGGCATGGCCAGCCAGATCTCGTCACAGGTGAAGGCGAGGATCGGCGCGAACATCTTCGTCATCGTGTCGAGGATCAGAAACAGCGCGGTCTGGGCAGAGCGGCGCGGAAGGCCATCCCGCTCCTCGCAGTAGAGGCGGTCCTTGATGATGTCGAGGTAGAAGCTGGAAAGCTCCACCACGCAGAAGTCGTTGATCGCGTGGGAAACCACGTGGAACTCGTAATTGTCGTAGGCCTGGGCGACCCTGCCGATCAGCTCGTTGAGCTTGGTGACGGCCCAGCGGTCGAGGGGAAGCATGTCCCCGGGGGCGACGAGCTTGTCCGCGTCGAAGCCCTCCAGATTGCCGAGGCAGTAGCGGGCGGTGTTGCGGAACTTCAGGTAGTTCTGGCTGAGCTGCTTGAAGATCTCCCGGGAGCAGCGCACGTCCACATGGTAGTCGGCGGAGCCGGCCCAGAGGCGCACCATGTCCGCGCCGAATTCCTTGATCATATCGGCGGGGTCGATGCCGTTGCCGAGGGATTTGTGCATGGCCTTGCCCTCGCCGTCCACTGTCCAGCCGTGGGTCAGGCACTCCTTATAGGGCGCGCCCTGGTTCAGCGCGCCGACGGCGGTGAGCAGGGAGGACTGGAACCAGCCCCTGTACTGGTCGCCGCCCTCGATGTACATATCGGCGGGCCAGAAGCCCTGGTCGCGCTTCATGGCGGCGTAATGGGTGGAGCCGGAGTCGAACCAGCCGTCGAGGGTATTGGTCTCTTTGGTAAAGTGCGTGCCGCCGCAGTGCGGGCATTTGAAGCCCCTGGGCAGCAGCTCTTCGGCCTCGCGCTCAAACCACGCGTTGGAGCCGTCCTTCTCGAAGACCGCGGCGACGGCCTCGATGCTCTCATCGGTGCAGACGGGCTTCTTGCAGTCCTCGCAGTAGAACACGGGGATGGGCAGGCCCCAGCGGCGCTGACGGGAGATGCACCAGTCGGCGCGCTCGCGGATCATGGCGGCCATGCGCTCCTTGCCCCAGGCGGGGAGCCACCGCACGTCGTCGCAGGCCTTGACGGCCTCCTCCTTGAAGGAGTCCACCGAGCAGAACCACTGGGGGGTGGCGCGGAAGATGATGGGATTCTTGCAGCGCCAGCAGTGGGGATAGGAGTGGGTGATGTTTTCGCTGGCAAAGAGGACGCCGGATTCCTTCATGTCGGCGTAGATGACGGGGTTGGACTCCTCGGTTTTGAGTCCCGCGTACTTGCCCGCGTACGCCGTGTGGCGGCCCTGGTCGTCCACGGGGACGACCATCTCCAGGCCGTAGCGGGTGCAGGTGTTGTAGTCATCCGCGCCGAAGCCGGGGGCGGTATGGACGCAGCCCGTGCCGGAGTCCATGGTGACATAGTCGGCAGTCATCAGAAGGCTGGTCTTGTCGAGGAAGGGGTGATGGGCCAGCATGTACTCAAAGAAGCTGCCCTCGTGGGTCTCCGCGATCTCCCAGCTCTCCACTTTGCCCGCCTTCATGACGTTCTCCACGAGCGCCTCGGCCATGATGAGCATTTCCCCGTTCGGGAGCTTCACGATGGCGTAGCTGTCGCCGGGGGAGAGGGTGATGCCCAGATTGCCGGGCAGGGTCCAGGTGGTGGTCGTCCAGATCAGGAAGGAGAGCTTCTTGAGATCCAGGTGCGAAAGTTTGCCCTTGTCGTCGGCGATGGGGAACTTGACATAGACGGTGGTGACGGGGTCGTCCTGATATTCGATCTCGGCCTCGGCCAGGGCGGTCTCGTCGTGGGCGCACCAGTAGACGGGCTTAAAGCCCTTGTAGATGTGGCCGTTGCGGTACATCTTGCCGAAGATGCGCACCTCGTCCGCCTCGAAGCCCTTGTTCATGGTGAGGTAGGGGTGCTCCCAATCCGCGACGACGCCCAGGCGCTTAAAGCCCTCCATCTGGATGCCGACATACTTCTCGGCGTACTTGTGGCAGGCGGAGCGGAAATCCGCCACGCTCATGGCCTTGTGGTTGAGCTTTTGCTCCTTGATGATGGCGGACTCGATGGGCATGCCGTGGTTGTCCCAGCCGGGGATGTACGGCGTCCAGTATCCGCGCATGGCGTAGGAGCGCACGATGAAATCCTTGAGGGTCTTGTTGAGGGCGTGGCCCATGTGGATATTGCCGTTGGAGAAGGGAGGGCCGTCGTGGAGGCTGAAGCGGGGCTTGCCCTCGTTCTTCTTCAGCATCTCGTTGTAGAGGTCCATCTCCTGCCAGTTTTTCAGCATTTCCGGCTCGCGCTTGGGAAGGCCCGCGCGCATCGGGAAATCGGTTTTCGGAAGATTCAGTGTGGCGTTATAGTCCTGTGACATATGTTGTTGGCTCCTTATCGTACAAACGGGGCGCGCGTAAACGCTCGCCCCGGAATCATTTGCTTTTAATCAGATGGTAAAGGGCTGGGTGTTTTCCAGCTTTTTCTTCTTGGGGCGGTAATCGGTGACCTCCTCAGGCAGGTCGATGGAAACGGCGCTGTCGGCCTGGAGCTTGGCGGCGCTGTTTTCAATGGCGCGGACGGTTTCGTCCATGTCGGGCAGCTTCTCCTGCACGGGGGCGGCTTCCTCGACGGGGGCGGGCTCCTCCTTCTTCACATCCATCTCGTCGGCAATCTTGCCGAGCTTGCCGAGCTGGGTGTGGCAGAGGGCCTTGGCGGCCTCAATATATTTGGCAACGGCGGCCTTGGCGTCCTTGAGGCGCTTTTCCTCGGCGTCGGCGCGGGCACTGATGGAGCCGACGGTCTCCTGGGCCTTCTTCTCGGCCTCGGCGATGGTGTCGGCCGCGCGCTGGCGCGCTTCGCTCTCAATCTGGACGGCTAACTTCTGCGCGGAGAGAATAGCGGCGTTGAGAGCCTCCTCATTGGCGCGGTACTCCTCAATCTTGTCGACGAGAACCTTCATCTTGCTCTTGAGAACGGCGTTCTCCTTCTGGGTCGCGGCCACGTCGTTGGCCAGCTCCTCCAGAAAATCGTCGACGGAGGCCATATCGTAGCCGCCTACGCGCGCTCTCTCAAAGCCCTTCTCCCGAATATCCTGTGCAGTAATCATAGCTTATCCACCTTTCCAAATTCTTTCGTGACTGTCAGGTCAAAAATAGTGTCCGGAATTTTCCGGCTGCTGTTCTGTCTGTTGCTGCGGCTGCAAACCCTGAATATCTACATTCTGCGGGGTAATGAAATACGTTTTTGCGGAGACGGGCGTGATCCTCCCGCCGAGGGCGAAGGCAATGCCGGACAGAAAGTCCAGCAGGCGTCTCGCGGTTTCCGCCGGCACACTCTCCAGCGTCATGACGCAGGTCGCGTCCTGCTGGAGGTAGCCCACCAGCTCCCCCGCCTCGTCAAAGGTCTTGGGGCTGAAGAGGATGACGGAGGTGTCGCGCCCGCCGAAGTTCATGGTCTTCTCCCGCCGGGGCCTGGGCGAAGACTGCGCGGCCTTCTTGAAGCCGCCGAAAATACCGCCGCCGGAGCCCTCCGCCGTTTTTTTCGGCGCCGGCGCTTCCTCCGCCGGGGCGGGCGCGCCGCCGGGATCGGCGAAGGCGTTTTCAAAGGCCATCTGTGCGGCGCTCACAGCCTTCTGCTCCGACTTCGGCTGCGGCCGCAGGCTCTGGTCTGCGCCCTCGAAGAAGTCCTCCTCATCGTCATAGGGCTGCGTCAGTTTTCTCAATCCATCCATGAAACCCATGGCAATCCTCCAGATTTCGCCGGTCAGGCCGGCGGGGCGGGATAGTGCCGCTGCCCGAAGATGGCCGTGCCGACGCGCACGATGTTCGCCCCACAGGCAATGGCGGCCTCATAATCGCCGCTCATGCCCATGGACATAAAATCCATATATACATTATCGTATTTTTTTTCTCCATTGTCAATAAAAAGCTGTCGCAAAAGACGGAAATATGGAAGATTCTCTTCCGGCGCACGGCAAATCGGGGGGATTGTCATAAGTCCGCGCACCCGAATCCCGGAAAAATCCTTTGCCGCCTCCAGCGCCATAGGCAGCGCCGCGGGGGAAAAACCGGATTTTGACGCCTCGCCCCCGGTGTTGACCTCCAGCAGGATGTCCTGCACGATCCCCCGCTTTTCCGCCTGGCGCGAGATCTCCCGCATGAGCTCCGCGCTGTCCACGCTGTGGATGAGCGACACCAGCCCCACGAGATATTTGGCCTTGTTTTTCTGGAGCGTCCCGATAAAGTGCAGCTGCGCGCCTTCGTAAGCGCCTGCCGCGTTCTTTTCCAGAAGCTCCTGCACGCGGTTTTCCCCGCAGCAGGGAAGCCCCGCCGCGATCGCCTCTCTGACGCGCGCGGCGTCGTTCATCTTCGTCGCGCCGACCAGCAGGATCTCCGACGGATCGCGCCCCGCCGCCTCCGCCGCTTTGGCGATGTTCGATTTGACCTGTGCAAGATTTTCGGCGATGGACATTTTTATCCCTTCTCTGTGTTTTTTAGTGTGGAGAGTGAAAAGTGAAGTTATGGTGTCCGCTTCGCGGACGAATTAAAAGCCCTCTCCGCTTAGAAATTCTCTCCACAGCCATGCCTTTGGCGGGCCGTCGTGAAATAGGCTCGGGAAAGACATTATAGCAAGGCGGGCAAAGGCAAGTCTTGGCTCCCCTTTCGGGGGAGCTGCCGAACGAAGTGAGTGAGACTGAGAGGGTAATTATAACGCGCCGAAGGCGCTCCTTAACTTCACTCTCCACTCTTCACTTTCCGCTTTCCAAACGCTATCCGATTTCCCCTTCCACGACCCGCGTCTCGTACAGCTCCTGGGGAAAGGCGGTCAGGCGCAGGCGCAGCACGGTGCGGCCGAGGGCGTCTTCGGTGACGGAGAGAAGCCGCGCCTTTGCCGGGCCGAAACCGTCGAGGGTGAGCGTGCAGGCCCCCGGCGCTGGCGGCGTCTGCCCGTCGAAGAGAGCGGCGCAGCACAGCGCAAACCCGTAGACCAGCCGCGGCCTCTCGCAGAGCTCCGGGGTCTCGGCTTCCCGGAGCAGGGCCTCCAGCGTTTCGGGGGTGAGGCGTTCAAAATCCGCCGGGGAGAGGAATTCCCACCCGTCCGAGGCAGGGAAAAACAGGGCGCTCTCCGTCCCGGTCTCGGCGGCGGAGAGTCTCGATCCCGCCCCGAAGCCGGAAAACGCGCCCGCCTCCAGCGCCTCCTCCTGCCGCAGCAGCACGCCGCGAAAGCGCCCGCCGGCCGGGGCGGAAGAGGGCGCCGACGGCGCGTTCCCTCTCCCCGTTGGCGCCTTGTCCAGCCGCAGCCAGAGCGCTGCCGCGCCCCAGGCACACAGGGCCGCAAACAGCAGCGCCGCCAGCGCGTGGTAGAAGCCGCGCTCACTCCTCCCCATCGAAGGGGATGGGCCGCGGCGGCACTACCGTGGAGATTGCGTGCTTGTAAATGAGCTGCTGCCGCCCGTCGGAATCGAGCACCACCGTAAACCCATCAAAGCCCCGCACCACGCCGTGGAGCTGAAAGCCGTTCATCAGAAACATGGTGACGACGGCCTTTTCGCGTCGAAGCTGGTTGAGAAACTGATCCTGGAGATTTTGCGTTTTCTGCATTTCAGCCACTCCTTTTTCCCGGAGCGGCTCTCCTTTTCGCCGCCCCGTCATAAGTAATTCGTGAAAACTCACGTATCACTCATGATACCCGCGGCTGCGCAAAAACGCTGTCGAAGACCGGAGGGCTTCGGCAAAATCGGGGACGCCGTCCCAGAGGATGCGGCAGGCATCCTGCCAGCGGCCGAACCAGGTGATCTGCCGTTTGGCATAGCGGCGGCTGCCCTGTTGGATGAGGGCGGCAGCCTCGTCCCGCGTGATCTCCCCCCGGAGCGCCAGCACGGCCTCCTTGTAGCCGATGGCCTGCATGGCGGTACAGGCGGGGGAGAGGCCGGAATCCAAAAGGCGCTGCACTTCGTCAAACAGGCCCTCTTCCACCATCTGCATAACGCGCCGGTCGATCCTGTCGTAGAGATCGGCGCGGTTTTTGTAATTCAAAACGATCCTTGCCGCCTCGTAGCGGGGCGGGCGTCGGCGCGTCTGCTCGTCGTGCTCCGTGGCGGTTTTCCCGGTGAGACGGTAGATCTCGATGGCCCGCACGATGCGCCGTTTGTCCCCCGCGCCGAGCTTTGCGGCGCGCTCCGGGTCGAAGGCGGCGAGCGCCTCCAGCATGCTCTCCCCGCCGACGCGGTCATATTCCGCCTCCAGCGCCGTGCGCAGGGCCCTGTCCTCCTGATTGTCGGCAAAGTCCCGCCCCGCGATCAGTGAGTCGATGTACAGCCCCGTACCGCCGACGAGGATGGGCAGCTTCCCGCGTGAAAGGATCTCATCGCAGACCTGCCCGGCCTGCTCCACATAGCGGGCGACGGACCAGGCCTCCGAGGGCTCCGCCACGTCGAGCATGTGGTGCTTCGCCTGTGCCTGTTCCTCCGCCGTTGCCTTGGCGGTGCCGATATCCATCCCGCGGTAGAGCTGCATGGAGTCGGCGGACACAATCTCGCCGCCGTAAACTTTGGCAAGCTCGATCCCGAGCCGCGTCTTCCCCGAGGCGGTAGGCCCCGCGACGACGATGATTCTGTGATTCATACGATTCTCTTGAACAGCTTGTCCAGGTCCCGCCTTGTGAGCTTTGCCGAGACCGGCCTGCCGTGGGGGCAGTACTTGACCTCGCCGGACAGCACCGCCTCCGCCACGCGCCGCAGCTCCCTTTCGTCGGTGATATAGCCCGCCTTGATCGCCGCCTTGCAGGCCACCGTGTGCAGGATCTCGTCCCTCGCCGCCTGCGGGTCCGGGGCTTTCCCGGATTTGAGCTTTTCCAGAATCTCCTCCACGGCGGCCTCCGCGTCCCCCGGATTCATGTCCGCAGGCACGGCGCGGAGGATGTAGTCGTCCTCGCCGAAGGCTTCGATCTCGAAGCCGAGCTCGGCGAGAAGCGCGCCGTTTTGCTCCAACAGCTCCCGGTCCTCGCCGGAAAGGCGCAGGGTCACGCCGGTGAGCAGGGTCTGGGCCATGATCTCCCGCTCCTGCTTCTTGAGCCGGTCGAAGATCATGCGCTCGTGGGCGGCGTGCTTGTCGATGAGCAGCAGCTCGTCCCCCACCTCGACCAGGATATACAGCTTCAGCGCCTCCCCCAGCAGCCTGTAGTCCGGAAGGGCTGCTTTTTCAACACTTTGAACAGAGTTTTCCACAGTTTTGCATGATTGCTCCGCCCAAATTTCAGCGTTTTTTGTCGAATCCGGCATCTTGACAGCGGGGGCAGGGGCGGCGCTCAGATCCAGCCTCGTCTGGTAGGGCTGGTCATAGCTGCGCAGGACGGGGGAGGACTCAACCCGTGTCGGGGAAGGCTCCGCCCGCCTTGCCTGGGGGGCGCTTTTCACCGCGTAGTTGTTCGCCCGGAAGTCTTGGGCGCTCATGCTGCGGTAGAAGTCCGGCCTTGCCGCGGGCCTCGCCGCAGGAATGGCGGGCGCGGAGACCGGGGCCGGGATCTTCGGCGCCTCCGGCTGTTTCGGCGCGGGAGATGCGAGGCCGACCCGGTCCTCGTCCGTCAGCGCCGCCAGCGCCGCGTGGTAGACCAGATCGAAGACCCGCTTCTCCTGGGAGAACTTGACCTCCGTCTTCGCGGGGTGGACGTTCACATCCACTGCGGCGTTGGAGAGCTTCAGGTAGATCACGCAGGCGGGGTAGCGCCCGGTGAGCAGGGTGTTTTTATAGGCCTGTTCCACCGCCGACTGCAAAAGCTGGGAACGGATATAGCGCCCGTTGCAGAAGAAAAACTGCATTCCCCGGTTGCCTCTGCCCGCCGAGGGGGAGGAGATATAGCCGGAGACGGACATATCCCCGTCGTCGAGGGAGATGGGCAGCAGATCCTTCGCCATGTCCCTACCCAGAAGGGCATAGACGCAGGACTCCTGCTTCCCGTCGCCGGGGGAGAAAAACTCTTCCTTTCCGTCGCGGATGAGGCGGACGGAGACCTCCGGCCTTCCCAGGGCGCAGCGCAGGGCGGTCTGCACACAGGCGGAGGCCTCGGCCCGGTCGGATTTTAAGAATTTCAGGCGCGCGGGGGTGTTGAAAAACAGGGAGCGCACCTGCATGACCGTCCCCTCGGGGCAGCCGGTCTCGCCCATTTCTTGGATGTCCCCGGCGCTGAGGGTGACGCGGGTGCCGCTCCCGTCCCCGCGGCGGCGGGTGGTGAGTTCCACCTCGCTCACGGCGGAGACGGCGGCCAGCGCCTCGCCCCGGAAGCCCATGGTGCCGATGGCCTCAAGGCCCGCCTCGTCCCGGAGCTTCGAGGTGGCGTGCCGCAGGAAGGCGATGCCCGCGTCCTCGGGGGCCATGCCCTTGCCGTCGTCGGCGACGCGGATGTACGTCGCCCCGCCGTCCCTGATTTCGACGGTGACCATATGGGCCCCCGCGTCGAAGGAGTTTTCCATCAGCTCCTTGATAACGGAGGCGGGCCTCTCCACCACCTCGCCCGCGGCGATCATATCCGCGACATGCGGGGAGAGGATGTTGATTTCGGACATAGCACGCAATCCTTGCCTCCCCCCTGCGGGGGAGCCAAGCGCTCCCTTCTCTGGTTTTGTTCTTTTTCCCTATTATACATGTTTTCAGTTGAAACTTCCATAGTCGATATGTTAAAATATAATGACTGAGCATTGGAAAATAGAGGAGAATTACCCATGGCAATTGAGAGAAAAGTGATCGAACCCGAAAAGATCGAAGCCCAGCGGGAAATCTGCGCGAAAATCTTTGAGCGCGTCACCGCCGACGGGCAGCGGCCGCTGGCGATGGTTGACACCTACGGCTGCCAGCAGAACGAGGCCGACAGCGAGAAAATCCGCGGATACCTCGCCGAGATGGGCTACGGCTTCACCGGGGACGAGTTTCAGGCCGACGTCATCGTCGTCAATACCTGCGCCGTGCGGGAGCATGCCGAGATGCGCGTTTTCGGCAACGTCGGCGCTTTGAACCATACCAAGAAGGCCCGGCCGGGACAGATCATCGCGGTCTGCGGCTGCATGGTGCAGCAGGAGCATATCGCGCGCAAGCTCAAGCTGTCCTACCCCATCGTCGACCTGGTCTTCGGCCCGCACGAGCTCTGGCGCTTCCCCGAGCTTTTACTGCAGGTGATGGACAGACACAAGCGCGTCTTCGCCGCCGAGAAGAGCGACGGCGTCGTGGCCGAGGGCATCCCGCAGAGCCGGGACGGGAAGGTGAAGGCGTGGCTGTCCATCATGTACGGCTGCAACAATTTCTGCACCTACTGCATTGTCCCCTACGTCCGCGGGCGCGAGCGCTCGAGAAGGCCCGAGGACGTGATCGCGGAGGCGCGGGAGCTGGTGGCGCAGGGCTACAAGGACATCACGCTTCTGGGCCAGAACGTCAATTCCTACGGCAAAGACCTCGACTGCGGGGTGGACTTTGCCGATCTCATCCGGGAAATCAACGCCATCCCCGGCGACTTTCTCATCCGCTTCATGACCAGCCACCCCCGCGACGCAACCGAAAAGCTCTTCAAAACCATGGCTGAATGCGAGAAGTGCGCCCACCATATCCACCTGCCCGTCCAGTCCGGCAGCGACCGGATTTTGAAGCGCATGAACCGCCACTACGACCGGGCAAGGTATCTGGAGGAAGTGGCCATCGCGCGGCGCTGTATGCCCGATCTGGTCATCACCACCGACATCATCGTGGGCTTTCCCGACGAGACGGAGGAGGACTTTGCCGATACGCTGTCCCTCTGCGAAGAAGTGCGCTTTGACGCGATGTTCACCTTCATCTACTCCAAGCGCGTCGGCACCCCGGCGGCGACCATGCCCGACCCCTATACGAGAGAGCAGAAGCAGGTGCACTTCGATCAATTGACCGAGCTTGCAAACCGCATCTCCGGCGAGAAGCATAAGGAATACGAGGGCAGAACCCTCCGCGTCCTGGTGGACGGCGAGACGGGCAAGGAGCCCTGGAACCTCTCCGGGCGCACCAACGGCGGCAGACTCGTCCACCTGCAGGGCGACAAAGCGCTGATCGGACAGTTTGCGGACGTGACGATCACCGCGTCGAACACCTGGGCGCTTTACGGAGAGCTTCACCTTCCTCTGTGAGGGAGGATTCTGACGCGCGGGAAGCGTGCGACATGCCGGGCGGTGCTGACCGCGAAGCGGCAAAAGGAGTAGAAACAATGAAAACGGTATCCTTTGTGATCCCCTGCTACCGCTCGGCGAAGACCGTCGGCGCGGTGACGCGGGAGATCGGCGAAACCATGGCGGCCATGCCGCAGTATGACTATGAGATCGTGCTGGTCAACGACTGCTCCCCGGACGATACCTGGGAGGTGATCCGGGGGCTGGCGGCGAACGATAAACACATCGCGGCGGTGGATCTGGCGAAAAACTTCGGCCAGCACGCGGCCCTCATGTGCGGGATGCGCCACAGCCGGGGCGACTTTGTGGTCTGCCTCGATGACGACGGGCAGACCCCCGCCGACGAGGTCGGGAAGCTCCTGGAGAAGCTGGAGGAGGGCTATGACGTGGTCTACGCCTCCTACGAGGACAAGCGGGAGAGCGGCTTTCGCAAATTCGGTAGCGGCGTCAACCGCCGCATGACCGAGATCATGCTGGGAAAGCCGAAGGAGCTGGAGCTCAACAGCTACTTTGCCGCCCGGCGCTTCCTGGTGGACGAGATGCTGCGCTATGAGCACGGCTACCCCTACGTGATGGGGCTGGTGCTGCGGAGCACGAAGCGGATCTGCAACGTGCCGGTACACCACCGCGCGCGGGAGGAGGGGCGTTCCGGCTACACGCTGGCAAAGCTCCTGAGCCTGTGGATGAACGGCTTTACCTCCTTCTCGGTCAAGCCCCTGCGCATCGCCACCTACTCCGGCGCCTTCCTCGCGCTGGTCGGCTTTCTCTATGCCATCGTCGTGCTGATCCGCCGCTTCACGGTAAATGCCGCCCCCCTGGGCTGGACCACCACCACGATCCTGATCCTCATCATCGGCGGGCTGAACCTGCTGCTTCTGGGGCTTGTGGGCGAGTATGTGGGCCGCGTCTTCATGTGCGTCAACGTCTCCCCGCAGTATGTCGAGCGCGCGTACCTCCCCGCGGAGAAATCTGATGCGTGAATCTGCGCTTCGCGCAAAGACAAACAGGACTGGAGGAAAACAGGCAAATCTCCGGGTTTAACGCAGAGGAGGGGCTTACCCCGCCCGTGCGGTACAGCAATCAAATACGCAGAAAACGTACGGCAAAATCGGAGCTTTGTGTCCGAATTCGCCGTACGTTTCATTTTTTTGCGCCTTGCCGGGAGGGGCGACCCCCACCCCTGCGATGTACACCGGGGAGAGCGCGATCGTTCATAGTTTGCCGCAGCCCCGTGTTATCCGTATTATTCCGCCGGCCGCAGCACCATGGCGGTTCTCGGCGGCAGACCGAGCATCAGGGTCGGGCCGCTCATGCCGGGGATACAGGCCGAGTACGGCCCGTGGCCGATGTTGTCAAAGCCGCCGTAGCAGGCGTCGTCGGTGGTGAAGAGCACCTCATGGTCGCAGCCCCGGCTGACCGGGATCGCGTAATCCATGTGGGGGCGCACGGGATCGAAGTTGAAGACGAAGACGAGGCCCGCGCGCTCAAAGGCCAGCATGTGGTCATTCTGGCGCAGGAGCCGGAGATGGGCCGTGCTGTCGTCCAGCAGGCCGTACTTGCGGAAGCCCTGGATCATGTCGCGGTCGAAGAGCTCGAGCTGCCCGTACTTCAGGTAGCCGTTTTCCGGCAGGCTCCACTGGCGGCGGCAGTACTTGTAGTCCCAGCCGTTGCCCTCCCGCGGGAAGTCGATCCACTCGGGGTGGCCGAACTCGTTGCCCATGAAGTTGAGATAGCCGTTGCCGCCCGCGGCTGCGGTCACGAGGCGCAGCATCTTGTGCAGGGCCATGGCGCGGTCAATGATCTCATTATGGCAGGCGCGGTCCATGTCGGTGTACATCCGCGCCCCGGCCAGGCGGAACATGACGGTCTGGTCGCCGACAAGGGCCTGGTCGTGGCTCTCCACATAGGCGATGGTGGCGGCCATGCGGAAGCTGAGCTCGTGCCAGATATAGTCGAGATTCCAGTTTTCGTCCCGCTGCTCCCTGATAAGCCTGATCCACATGTCCGGCAGGCCCATGGCGAGGCGGTAGTCAAAGCCGATGCCCCCGTCGGGGATGCGCACGGTGATGCCCGGCATGCCGGACATGTCCTCCGCGATGGAGATGCCGCGGGGCCTGATCTCGTGGATCAGCTCGTTTGCAAGCTGCAGATAGGTGATGGCCTCGGTATCGGTATTCATGGAGAAGTACATCCGGAGATTGGAGAAGGCCGCGCCCAGGCCGTGGTCGTGGTAGAGCATGCTGGTCACGCCGTCGAAGCGGAAGCCGTCAAAGTGGTACTCCTCCATCCAGAACTTGAGGTTGGAGAGCAGGAAGTGGATCACCTCATGCTTGCCGTAGTTGAAGCACTTGGTATCCCAGGCGGGATGATCGCCCAGCCGGCCTGCACGGAAGAACTGGGTGTCCGTGCCGTCGAAGCGGTTGATGCCCTCGACGGTGTTCTTGACCGCGTGGGAGTGCACCACGTCCAGCAGCACCGCGATGCCCAGGCTGTGGGCCGTATCCACCAGGTACTTGAGATCCTCCGGCAGACCGAAGCGGCTGGAGGCGGCGAAGAAGTTCGACACCTGATAGCCGAAGGAGCCGTAGAACGGATGTTCCATGATGGCCATGAGCTGGACGGTGTTGTAGCCGAGGTATTTGACGCGCGGCAGGACGTTGTCGGCAAACTCCCGATAGGTGCCGACCCGGTATTCCTCCGTCGCCATGCCGACGTGGGATTCATAGATAAAGAGCTTCTGATCCGGGACAAAGTCCGCGTCCGTCCACGGGTAGGGCGTGAGGGGATCCCAGACCTCGCAGATCCACTCGAAGCTCTCCGGGTCCTGGATGACGCGGCGGGCGTAAAGGGGGATGTGCCAGGAGAGATTCCCGCCGTTTCGCACCACGGTTTTGACGCGCATCCCGTCGCGGAGCGTGTCCTCCGGGAGCCGAAGCTCCCAGTTTCCGCTGCCCACAGGGGTGAGGGGCGCGGAGGTGGCGTCCCAGTTATTGAACTCGCCCGAGAGATAGAGCGCGTCGGCCCCGGGGGCCCATTCGCGGTAGAGCCAGCCGTCGGCGGTATGGTGGAAGCCGTAGTATTCGTGGGCGTTGGCAAAATCACGCAGCGCGCCGCCGCCCGTCAGCGTATTGCGCGTGCGGTAGAAATTGTCCATGCGCAGGTTGATGTCCCGCTCAAACGGGCGCAGCGCGCTGTCCCACTCCAGGATGCGGTACATGGGCAGTACCCCCTTTAATCTATAATCAATTGCAAAACAGATTATCTGCAATGTGTAGACAAACCAACAATTTTTTCAAAATCAATGAAACAGATAATATATTAAGTGCTTTGCCCTCTCCGCCCCAGTTTGCGAACCGGGGCACCTCTCCCATAGGGAGAGGCAAGTGACTTTGTCTACAGTCTGATTATTTGTTATCTTATCAAAAATCGTTCGGGGTGTAAACTGTCACTTTGCCGCGGCTGTCTGATTTTCATAAAAGGCGGCACGGATTTTCGTCGGCCGAAAAACCCGCTCGCCAATCCGCATACTCCGATGGAATCAGCGCTTCCCTTTTTTCGCGGCGCGTGCTACAATGGGAAAAAAATATCCGCGAGGGGGCGAGACTATGGCGGGCGGTCAATCCGGCTACGACCGGGAGCATCGGGGCGCGCAGCGGCGTTTTCGGATCATCCTGGGGCTTGTGCTTCTGCTGCTGATCGTGTACGGCCTTACGCTGGGCTTCGCCGTCACGCGGGACGACGGGATGCGCCCCGACTTCCGCGCGGGAAAGCCCGTCGTGTATCTGCGCCTCGGACAGAGCTTCCGCCGGGGCGATGTCGTCTGCCTGCGCCTGCCGGACGGAAGCTTCGCCGTGCGCCGCGTGGCGGCGGTGCCCGGGGACAGCGTGGAGCTGCGGGACGGCCTTGCCTTCATCAACGGCCTGACCGAGCGCGGCAATTACAGCTTCACCCGCACAGATCCCCGCCCGGACGGGCCGGTCTACCCCCTGATCCTTCGCCAGGGCGAGTACTTTGTCCTCGGCGACGCCCGCGAGACGGCGGTGGATTCCCGCGACTTCGGCGCGGTGACAAGGGCGGAGATTCTGGGGAGAGTATTGTTTTAGGGCAATACCGCACAATTCGGCAAGAGCAGATTTCGAGAAAAATTGAGTTCTGATGAAGGCAGTTTTTCGCAGGAATACTCTGTGTATTTCAAGTCGCCCGGTTTGTTTTCTCGTTCGGCAGGGAATTACGCCGCGTTGTTGTAGACCTGAAAGTCCTCGTAGACCACATCCGTAAAGCCGACCATGAAGCCGAGGGAGATCTCTGCGACATCCACAACGGTTTCGGGCGTGGCGATCTCATACAGCTCCGCATTGATGCAGAGATTCTCCGTATCAACATAGAGCTTGGGGCCGACGCTGGCCGCGTTGTAGTGGTTGACGTCGGTCATCACGCTCTGGAGATCGGCCTCTTTGAAGTCAAACACATGCTCCATCGCGATGATCAGCTCGTCCCCCTTTTCGTTGAACAGCACCTTCATGTGGGAGATATACTGGGACTTGTCTCCGCTGTAGGTGGCGCCGACGATCTCATAGGCGGTATTCGCGAACGTGGTGCTGCCCAGGTATTCGGCTTCGACCGAGTTGGAATCTGCGACGTCCGCGAGGAATTTCCGGGTCGCCTCGTACTGCGGCTGATCGGCAGTGCCGGCGCTTTCGTTCACCTTGACGGCAAAGGCGGGGGCGCTGAGGCTGAACAGCAGGACAAGGACCAGAGAAAAGGTAAAAACACGTTTTTTCATGGGTTCACGTTCCTTTCTGATGATAAAATATTATATGGGTATCGGCTTGACACAGCAAGCTTCTCTGTATGACCGTAGGGGCGATTCACGAATCGCCCGGCGGCAGAGGCCGCGTCCGGCGAATGCGCTGGATGGAGGCCGCCATATAGGTTGCCAGAATGCTGAAGTTTTTGTCGGAGGCAGGCCAGAAAGAGAATTCCATGCAGTCCTTGCCGGCCGAGATGACCACGCTGGTCGTGTCATACTCCGTGTTGTCATAGGTAAAGGCTTTGTAGCCGTTGACCAGACCCTTTTCCAGCCCGGAGCAGTTGCTGTAGCCCTCAATCTCCTTGTAGTACTCGTCCATTGTAAGATCGTCATAGTAGTACACGGCGAGGCCGGTCTCCTCCGCCGCGTCCGCAAAGTAGGCGACACAGCCGTCTTTCTTATCCTCGGCCGTCAGCTCCATCTCCCGGAGGATTGCGCTGACCCAGAGCTTGATGCCGACCTCCTGCAGCGTGACGAAGGCCCCGTCCGGATCGACCTCCTTCGCGTCGGCCTCATAGGTCTCCCAGTTCAGCTCAGGCGTGGAGGGGCTGACAGACAGGAGCATGTTCTTGAGCCAAGGCGCGTAAGCGTCATACTGATCGTCGCTCGGCGCGCTCATCACGCCGGTGATCAGGCCGTTGTCCCCTGTGAGCATGCTGTAGCCGGTCACCTTTGTGTTGTCGTTCTCGAAAATCACGGCGGGCAGGCCGTTCAGATCCGCGTACATGGCGGTCGTGGCGGAGGCAGCCAGCTCCTGTCCGAGCTGTTCATACCCGTAGCCCGCGGGCGTCGGGGTCAGGGTCACGCTCATATTGGCGCCGCCGCCGTTTTCACCGGCCTGGAACGCGAGACCCGCGTCCTTCTGCTCCTTCGTGAGCTCCACAATAACCCAGTCCTCAGGCAGATACACGTCAAAGCCGAGCCCGGTGCTCACCCACACGCCGTTGTAGACGGAGGTGTCGATGTCGTGATAGTCCATTTTCACCGGATTATCCGGGGTTGAGCCCTCCTGCCCGGCTGCATAGGCCGGAACCGCCATGCATCCGGCGGCAAGCACCAGCGCCAGAATCAATGCAAGTACGTTTTTCGTCTTCATGGAAATGCCATCCTTTCCCAATTGTTACAGAATAAGTATACACCAAATCCGGAATAGAGTCAAGCGTAAACGATTGCGCTTATGAATATTTATTCGTCATTTTCGACCGGAAGCCCCTGCATCCAGCGGCGCATCATGTCGAAGGCGCAGTCGCCCGCCGCGCGGCGGATCCCGGCGCGGCTCCGGGGGCCCGTATGCATCTCGTGCACGAAGGTTTTTCCCTCCACGGCGAGGCCGACGAAGACGGTGCCGACCTCGTGCACGCCGTCCCCGTCCGGCCCGGCAAGGCCCGTGACGCTGACGGCCATGTCGGTATGAAGCCGCTCCCGCGCGCCTTCGGCCATGGCGGCGGCCACCTCGCGGCAGACGGCGGTCTTCTCTTCAAGCAATTGCGGATCGACGCCCAAAAGGGCGGTCTTGACCTCATTGACGTAGCTCACGACGCCGCCCTTGAAAAACGCGCTGGCGCCGGGCAGCTCGGTAAAGCGCCGGGCAATATCGCCGCCGGTACAGCTCTCGGCAGTGGCAAAGTGCAGGCGCTTTTCCAGAAGCAGCGCCATCACTTCCTCCTCGGGGAGGGGTTCAGTCTTCTTCGTCATAGCCGATCGCGATCCTTTCCGTGCCGAGGACGGCCTCGTTCACCAGCGTCTCCACATCCAGCGCGGCCTCGGCCTCCTCGACCTCCCGCACCGTCGGGTGGGTGCGCGGGTGGCGCGGGGTGAAGACCGTGCAGCAGTCCTCGTAGGGGAGGATGGAGGTCTCGAAGGTGCCGATCTTCCGCGCCAGGGCGACGATCTCGCTCTTGTCCATGCCGATGAGCGGCTGGAGAACCGGCAGGCTCAGCACCGCCTGGGTGGACGCCATGGCCTCCATGGTCTGGCTCGCCACCTGGCCGAGATTTTCGCCCGTGACGATGGCCTTCGCGCCGTTATCCAGGGCGATCCGCTCGGCAATGCGCATCATGAAGCGGCGCATGATAAGCGTGAAGTACTCCTCCGGGCACTTGTCCCGGATCTCCTCCTGAATATGCGTGAAGGGCACGACCTCCATGCGCATCCGGCCGCACCAGGGGGTCAGGAGGCGCGCCAGCTCCACCACCTTCTCCCTGGCCTGCTCGGAGGTGTAGGGGAAGGAGAAAAAGTGCAGCGGGATGGGCCGCACGCCGCGCCGCGCGATCATCCAGGTGGACACGGGACTGTCGATGCCGCCGGAGAGAAGCGACAGCGCCACGCCGTTGGAGCCCACGGGCATCCCGCCCGCGCCCGGTACCGGGGAGGCATGGACATAGGCGGCCAGATCCCGCACCTCAATATGCACGGTGAGCGCGGGATTGTGCACGTCCACCTCGCAGTCCGGGAAGGCCTCGCTGAGCTCCCCACCCACGTACTGGCTGAGCTCGACGCTGGTCATGGGGAAGGACTTGTCCGATCGCTTGGATTCCACCTTGAAGCTTTTCGCGCACAGCATCTCGTCCCGGAGGTAGGTCTTTGCCAGGTTCGCGATGGCGTCCTTGTCCTTCTCGCAGGCCGCGGCGCGGGAGATGGCGACGATGCCGAAGACCTTCTGCAGCTCTTCAAAGGCGCTGTCCATATCCGCGCCGTCCTCGCCCTCGACGTAGATCGCGGACTGGAGGATATACACGCGGAATTTCCCGATCCGGCTGAGCCGCCAGCGGATGTTGCCCAGAAGCTTTTGCTCAAAGCGCCGGCGGTTGAGACCCTTTAAGATGATCTCGCCGACTTTCAGTAAGATGATATCGTTCATGGTTGGCTCCTTGTTATGAGAGTGGAGAGTGAAGAGTGGAAAGTGAAGTTGTGGTGTCCCCTTCGGGGAAGGATTTGACTCCCTCAGTCTCGCTCCTTGCGGGGGACGGGGCGAGCCAGCTCCCTCAGAGAGGGAGCTGAAGCGCTCAGAATATCGTTGCCTCCCTCTTTGAGGGAGCCGAAGCGCTCAGTACCTTTCAAAGCAGGCCCGGATCTCGCCCACGGAGTAGAGGGAGCCCACGGCGCAGACGACGCTTTCCCCGTCCGAGCGGTCGAGGGCAAGGCTCACCCCGTCGCGGATCGTGTCGCAGACGGCGACGGGCTTGTTGAAGCGGTTGAGGTAATCCGCCAGCTCCTTGGCGGGGAGGGCTCTCGGGCTTTCGGGCGTGATGCAGATGTATTCGTCGGCGGCCTCGTTGAGGGTCGCGGTCAGCTCCGGGTAGTCCTTGTCGGCCAGAATGCCCAGCAGCAGGATGCGCCGCTTGTCCGGGAAGTAGTGCAGGAGATTGTCCCGCACGGTCTGGGCGCACTGGGGATTGTGCCCCCCGTCGACGACGAAGAGCGGCTCCTCGGACAGAAGCTCAAACCTGCCGGGCCAGTGGACGGCGTAGAGCCCGTGCTCCACGTCGCTCTGCTCCAGCTTCCAGCCGCGCGCGCGCAAAACCGCCGCCAGCTCCAGCACGGTGGCGGCGTTTTTGAGCTGGTGCGCCCCCAGCAGCGGCAGGGCATAGGGGTTTCCCCGATAGGTAAAGCTCTGCCCGTAGATCGAGTCGAACTCCGGCTGAATCTGTGAAAAGTCCGCGATATGCAGCGGAACGCCCAGCTCCTCGCAGCGCTCTCTCACCACCCCGGTCACGGCCTCGGACTGCTGATACAGCACCGCGTCCGTGCCCTTCTTGATGATCCCGGCCTTCTCAAAGGCGATCTGCTCCACGGTATCGCCGAGGATCGCCGTGTGGTCGAGGCCGATGTTCATGATCACCGCGGCCTCCGGCGCGTCGATGATATTGGTGGCGTCGAAGCGCCCGCCGAGGCCCACCTCCAGCACCACGACGTCGCAGGCCTCCTCTTTGTACCACAGCAGGGCCGCGGCGGTCATGAGCTCAAACTCCGTGGGGTGATCCTCCATGGCCTCGGCAAGCGGCTTCAGGCGCGTCAGGATCTCCGCCAGCGTCTCATCCGGGATCTCCCTGCCGCCCACCTGCATGCGCTCATTGAAGCGGTAGAGATAGGGCGAGGTGTAAAGCCCCGTTTTATAGCCCGCGGCCTTGAGGATCGAGGCTGCCATCGCCGCGCAGCTGCCCTTGCCGTTGGTGCCCGCGATGTGGACAAACTTCATTCCCTTGTGCGGATTGCCGAGCTTTTCCAAAAGAGCCCCGATGCGTTCAAGCCCCGGCTTCGAGCCGAAATATCCAATGCTGTCCAGATAGGCAAGCGCCTCTTTATAATCCATAGAAATGTTCTCCTTTGCATGGTGGCGCTATCATAGCACCTTTTCCGGCGCGGCGCAAGGAGAGAGCCGCACAAATTCCTACCTTGCAATCTTCGCGCACATGTGATATAAACAGACATCTTTCAAAATCGGAGGTCGCAGCAATGGAACTTCTCGAACAGCGCATCCTCACGGACGGAAAACTCCTGCCGGGCGGCATTCTCAAGGTGGACAGCTTCCTGAACCACCAGATAGACCCCTTGCTCCTGCGCGACATGGCGCGGGAGTGGAAGCGCCTGTTCGCGGACGTCGGCGTCAACAAAATTCTCACCATTGAGGCCTCCGGCATCGCGATGGCGGTCCTCGTCGGACTGGAATTTGAGTGCCCCGTGGTCTTCGCCAAGAAGAGCCGGTCGCTCAATCTCGCGGGAGACGTGTATTGCGTGGAGGTCCCCTCCTTCACGCACAAGAACGTCAACAAGGTCATTATTTCAAAGGCGTATCTCGGCCCCGATGACCGCGTGCTGCTGATCGACGACTTCCTCGCCTCCGGGGCGGCGCTGATCGGGCTCAAGGCGCTCACAGAGCAGGCGGGCGCGACCCTCGTCGGCGCGGGCGTGGCCATCGAAAAGCGCTTCCAGGGCGGCGGCGACGCGCTGCGGGCCCAGGGCGTGCGGGTCGAATCCCTGGCGCGGATCGTGAATATGGACGACGGCGGGATCGTCTTCGGCTGAGCGTTTTCCGGGTGCTCAAAGGCCCGCGCGCCGCTGTCTTCCCTTCGAGAGGAGACTATAAGGTTAAAATTTCTGAATCGCTTGCAGCACAAGGGTTTCAGGTTTTTGAAGTATTTTTTCAAGTTTGTGCATGTTATACAAATTACAACATCCAATTTTGTCCAGCTCTTACAAAAATACAGTTGACTTTTGCTGAAAAGTCTGCTATGGTATAACCATCCCAGGCACGACAACTCAATAATGTCTCGATATAAGCAAATGATATGGATTTGAAGTTTCTACCCGGACGCCGTAAATGACCGGACTATCGAAGCACCCAACAGGGACGGAGTTTTTCTTCGACCCTTTGGTATAGTTTGCATTGGTACCGGGCGCCGATCGTCCGCGCCAGTGCATTTTTATTTTGCGCGACGCTGCCATGAAAGGTTCTGTCGGCCCTTTTATGGCGGCGCCGAATCCCCAAACTGCGTATCCCAAATTTATTTATAAGGAGTATTACCATGAAAAAGATCCTTGCTATGGTTCTCGCCCTGACCATGATCTTCGCGCTCTGCGTTGCCGCGGCGCCCGCCGCCAGCGCTGCCGAGCCTGTCAAGGCCGGCTTCATTTTCCTGCATGACGAGACCTCCACCTATGACCTCAACTTCATCAACGGCGCCAGGGAAGCCTGCGAGAAACTGGGCGTTGAGTACATCTTCAAGACCAACATCCCCGAGGGCCAGGAGGCTGCCGACGCTGCCGAAGAGCTCATCGACGAGGGCTGCAACTTCATCTTCGCCGACTCCTTCGGCCATGAGTCCTTCCTGATGCAGGTCGCCAAGGACTACCCCGAGGTTCAGTTCTGCCACGCCACCGGCACCCAGGCCCACACCGCGGGGCTTGACAACTACCACAACGGCTTCGCCTCCATCTATGAGGGCCGCTTCCTCGGCGGCGTCGCCGCGGGTCTCAAGCTCAACGAGATGATCGAGTCCGGCGCCATCACCGCCGATCAGGCCAAGGTCGGCTACATCGGCGCCTTCCCCTATGCGGAAGTCAAGTCCGGCTACACCTCCTTCTTCCTCGGCGTCCGCTACGTCTGCCCCTCCGCCACCATGGACGTGACCTTCACCAACTCCTGGTACGATCCCACCCTTGAGAAAGAGGGCGCCATCAAGCTCATCTCCAACGGCTGCGTGCTCCTGTCCGAGCATGCCGACTCCATGGGCGCTCCCACCGAGTGCCAGGACAAGGGCGTTCCCTTCGTGTTCTACAACGGCTCCGCCGCCAACGACTGCCCCGATACCTTCATCGTCGCCTCCCGCATCGACTGGGCTCCCTACATGGAGTACGCCATGACCTGCGTGGCCGAGGGCAAGGATATCGGCGCTGACTGGACCGGCACCATCGCCACCGGCTCCGTCAAGCTGACCGAGATCAACGACAAGGCCGCGGCCGCCGGCACCGCTGAGAAGATCGCCGAGATTCAGGCCCTCATCGAGAGCGGTGAGCTCAAGGTCTTCGACACCGCCACCTGGACGGTGAACGGCCAGACCCTGACCGAGTACATGGCCGACGTGGACGACATGGGCGACTTTGCCCCCGACACCAACGTCATCGCCGACGGTTACTTCCACGAGTCCGAGTATCGCAGCGCCCCCTATTTCGACATCGACATCGACGGCATTACCAACCTCGACGCCTGATCCCCGAATTTCAAACCGCCCCCGCTTCTCCAAAGGAGCGGGGGCGATGCCGCATCTTGAAGGAGTATACTATGGACAACAAGATCGCCGCAGTTACGATGCGGAACATTACCAAGCGCTTCGGGCCGGTGCTGGCCAACGACAGGGTCTGGCTCAACATTTACCGGGGCGAGATCCTGGCCCTGCTGGGCGAAAACGGCAGCGGCAAGACCACGCTCATGAACATGCTCTCGGGCATCTACTTCCCGGACGAGGGGGAGATCGCCATTGACGGAAAGCCCGTGGTAATCCGCTCCCCCAAGGACGCCTTCGAGCTGGGCATCGGCATGATCCACCAGCATTTTAAGCTCGTGGACGTGCTGACCGCGGCGGAGAACATCGTCCTCGGCCTGCCCGGCAAGCTGGATCTCAGGGCGGCGGCGAAAAAGATCCGCGAGATCTGCGACGCCTACGGCTTCGACGTCGATCCCGACCAGAAAATCTACGACATGTCGGTGTCCCAGAAGCAGACCGTGGAGATCGTGAAGGTGCTCTACCGCGGGGCGGACATCCTCATCCTGGACGAGCCGACCGCGGTTCTGACCCCCCAGGAGACGGACAAGCTCTTCGCGGTGCTGCGCAACATGCGCGACGCCGGCAAGGCCGTGGTCATTATCACCCACAAGATGCATGAGGTCGAGTCCCTGTCCGACCGCGTGGCCATCCTGCGCCACGGCCAGTTCATCGGCGACATGCCCACCAAATCCACCAACGCCCAGGAGATGACCAACATGATGGTCGGCCATCCCGTGGTGCTGAATATCGAGCGGCCCGAGCCGGAGGATCCCAAGCCCCGCATCGAGGTCAGGGATCTCACCGTGCGCGACATCGAGGGCACGCTCAAGCTCGACCACGTGAGCTTCACCGCCTACTCCGGGGAAATTCTGGGCATCGCGGGCATCTCCGGCTGCGGACAGAAGGAGCTGCTGGAATCCATCGCGGGCCTCCAGCCCGTGGAAGCGGGCAGCATCGAGTATATAGAAGACGACGGCAAACGCGAGCAGCTTCTCGGAAAGGACCCCCTCGCCATCAAGGAGATGGGCGTGGCGCTCTCCTTCGTGCCGGAGGACCGCCTCGGCATGGGTCTGGTCGCCAACATGGACCTGGGCAACAACATGATGCTCCGCTCCTACCGCAGCGGCAAGGGCGTCTTCACCAACCGCAAGGCCCCCTACAAGCTTGCCCACCAGATGGTGGATTTCCTCGAGATCGTCACCCCCAGCGTGGAGACGCCGGTCAGAAGGCTCTCGGGCGGCAACGTGCAGAAGGTGCTGGTGGGCCGCGAGATCGCCAACGCCCCTTCCGTCCTGCTGACGGCCTACGCCGTGCGCGGGCTGGACATCAACTCCTCGTATCTTATCTACGACACCATCAACTCCCAGAAAATGCGCGGGGTGGCGGTGCTGTACGTGGGCGAGGATCTGGACGTGCTGCTGGAGCTGTGCGACCGCATCCTGGTGCTCTGCGGCGGCAAGGTCTCAGGCATCGTACCGGGCCGCGGCGCGAAGAAGCGCGACGTGGGCCTCATGATGACAAAGCTCGGAGGGAACGCCGATGAATAAGAAAACGAAAACGCCCCTCTTCCACGTCGCCAAGCGCGGCGCGCTGCGCTGGTACCAGGCCTGGGCCATCCGGGGCGCGGCGATCCTGCTGGCGCTCATTGTCTGCGGCGTCGTCACCAGCCTCGTCACCGGCGAAAACCCCTTCGCGGTCTACGCCGCGATCTGGAAGGGCTCCTTCGGCACGCCCCGCAAGATGTGGGTGCTGCTGCAGAACATCGCGATGCTGCTGTGCGTGTCGCTGGCGGTGACGCCGGCCTTCCGCATGCGCTGCTGGAACCTCGGCGGCGAGGGGCAGGCCCTGATCGGCGCGCTGGCCTCGGCGGCGTGCATGATCCTCCTGCCCGGCAAGGTTCCGAACTGGGCGATCCTGCCCTGCATGCTGCTCTGCTCCCTGGCGGCGGGCGCGGTGTGGGCGGGCATCCCCGCCTTCTTCAAGGCAAAGTACAACACCAACGAGACGCTCTTCACCCTGATGATGAACTACGTCGCCACCCAGCTGGTTGCCTACTACTGCGTGGTATGGGAGAGTCCCAAGGGCTCGGCCACCATCGGCATCATCAATTCCAAGACCGAGCTCGGCTGGTTTCCGGTGGTCGGCGGGCAGAAGTACCTGCTGAACATCCTGATCGTCGCCGCCCTGTGCGTGGCGATGCACGTCTATCTCAACTACACCAAGCACGGCTATGAGATCGCCGTCGTGGGCGAAAGTGAACGCACGGCGCGCTACGTCGGCATCAAGGTCGAGCGGGTCGTCATCCGCACCATGCTGCTCTCCGGCGCAATCTGCGGCCTCGCGGGTCTGCTGCTGGTCGCCGGCACGAACCACACGCTCACGCCCACCATTGTGGACGGGCGCGGCTTCACGGCGGTCATGGTCTCGTGGCTTGCCAAATTCAACCCCGTCTGGATGATCTTCACCAGCTTCCTGCTGGTCTTCCTGGGCCGCGGCGCGGGGGAGATCGCCACCAAGTTCGGCCTCAACCACAGCTTCGGCGACATCCTCACCGGCGTCATCCTCTTCTTCATCATCGGCAGCGAATTTTTCATCAACTATCAGATCAAGCTCACCCGCGGCGCGGGAAAGGAGGAATAAGCCATGTTTGATATCGTCTCCTTCATCCCCCGCGCGGTCGTCCAGGGGATCCCCCTCCTGCTGGGCAGCACCGGCGAGACCCTGACCGAGAAGTCCGGCAACCTCAACCTGGGCATTCCGGGCATCATGTATGTCGGCGGCATCAGCGGCGTCATCGGCTCCTTCTTCTACGAGGCGGGCAAAAGCGCCGAGGAGATGAACACCGCCCTCGCCCTGCTCATCCCCATCGCCTGCTGCCTGCTGGGAAGCCTTGTCATGGGTCTCATCTACTGCTTCCTCACGGTCACGCTCCGGGCCAACCAGAACGTCACCGGACTCGCCCTCACCACCTTCGGCGTGGGCTTCGGCAACTTCTTCGGCGGCTCCCTGATCAAACTCGCGGGGAGTGAGCTGCCCTCCATCATCCTGACCAACACCTCGAACATCTTCCGCCGCAGGCTGCCCTTCGCGGAGTCGACGGGCGTGTTCGGGAAGCTCTTCCTGGACTACGGCTTTCTGGCCTACATCGCGGTGATCATCGCCCTGGCGGTGTCGTATATGCTCAACCGCACCCGCATGGGCCTCCACCTGCGCGCCGTGGGCGAGAGCCCCACGACAGCCGACGCCGCGGGCATCAACGTAACGCGCTACAAGTACATGGCCACCTGCATCGGCGCGATGATCGCGGGCCTCGGCGGCCTCTACTATGTGATGGACTATGCCTCTGGCATGTGGTCGAACAACGCCTTCGGCGACCGCGGCTGGCTTGCCATCGCGCTGGTCATCTTCACGGTCTGGCGGCCGAACGTGGGGGTGCTGGCCTCCTTCCTCTTCGGCGGGCTCTACATCCTGCACATGTACATCCCCTCGGGCATGAACCTCGCGGTCAAGGAGCTCTACAAGATGGCACCCTATGTCGTGACCATCGTGGTGCTGGTGCTCACCTCCATGCGCAACAAGCGCGAGAACCAGCCTCCCGCCTCCCTGGGCCTGCCGTACTTCAGAGAAGAACGGTAAAAAAACCTTTATTCCTCGGACAAAAACGCAGTAAACATACGGCAATCTTTCGCCGTACGTTTACTGCGTTTTGCGCTTTTCTCTGCCGGGCGCGTTGCAAAATGATTCTACACAATCTCCCGCACCTGCGCGATTCCGCCGCTCACCGTAAACCTTACCGTCATCCCCGCAAAGTCCATGGCGTAGACACGCTCCGGATCGTTCTGATAGCGCGGGCGGGGATCGTTTGCCAGCACGCCCCGGAGCGCCGAAAGCTTGTCCGCCGGAATTTTCGACAGAAGCGTTTCCGGGATCTCGACCCTGAGCCTCTCCCCCGCGTCGGGGGCAAAGCCGGAGGCCGCCTCCGGATGGCAGTCGGCATAGGGAATATAGGGCTTGACGTCGAAAATGGGCGTACCGTCCATGAGATCGGCGCCCCGCACGATGAGCACCGTGCCGAGGCCGGGGCGCTCTTCCGCGCGCGCAAGCTCCACGCAGGAAAGCCCCAGGCCGTTCGGGCGGAAGGGGGAGCGCGTGGCGAAGACGCCCATGCGTGTATTGCCTCCGAGCCGCGGCGGGCGCACCGTGGGGGAGAAGGTCTCGGTCAGGCTCCCGGAAAACTGCCAGATGAGCCAGAGGTGCGAAAAGCCCTCAATCCCGCGCAGGGCCTCCGGGTCGCGGTATTCCGGCTCGAAGACCACGACGCTCTCCAGCTCCGGTACGATCCCCGCCTGCCGCGGGATGCCGAATTTTTCGGGAAAGTCACTCACCATATGCGCGATGGGGCGGAGGATGTGGGTCATGAGAAGCCTCCAGTCATAACCTTAGGGCAACACCGCACAATCCGCCTTCGGCATCTCCTGGAAAATTTGCGCTCTGATTTCGTCACTTTTTCTTGAGGTACACAAAGTACATCTGCGAAAGCGGTATTGCCTTAGGGGGAGGGGCTCGCCCCCCCGCTCTGTGAAACCCAAGTTTCATGGACTTGCCGGGCAAATCATACTCCCGGCGCTCAAACGGGCATTATCCCACCGCGCCCACAAGGCTGATCGACACGCCGTTTACGAGCATGTGGAAAAAGATGCTGCACCAGATGGAATTGGTGCGCTCGTAGCAGTTCGCCAGCAGCAGGGAGACCGGGATATACTCCAGGAGGAAAAGCCAGTAGGCCGGCTGCAGGATCGCGTAGGGGACGACGTGGTAGAGCGCAAAGCACAGGGCGCTCACGATATAGGCCGCGCGGCGGTTTCTCTGCCGGAGCAGGCCGAAGATCCCGGCGCGAAACAGCATCTCCTCCACCACCGGCGCGAGGAAGACCACCGCCGCCATGACAGCGCGCATGTCCTGCTCGGCCACCGCCATGACGGCCTCGTTGTTCGGGTTGTCGGACTTCAAAACCAGCAAAAGCAGCAGCCCCAGCAGAAAGTTGCAGCCGAGCATCAGGAGATAGCCGCGCAGCACCTCCCGTATACAGGCGAGGGGCGCGTCGATGAGGGCGTCAAAGTCCCGCCGCAGAAAGCCGAAGGCCGCGAGCACCATGTAGAGAAAGCCGACCAGGTAGTACAGCAGATCCGCCGTCGGGAGGCTGAGAAGCTCCTTTGCCGCAATCAGGCTGAGGACAAGCTGCAAAACGATCAGATGCACCGGGAAATAAGCCAGCACGAAGATCGCCTCGCGCCTCGTGAGACGGCTGGTAAAGGGCCGGGGCCAGGGGATCGTGCGAAGCTCCATCAGGCCCTCGCCTTCTTCTGCAGGGAGTAGAGCAGATTCAGCGCCTCGATGGGCGTGAGGGTGTTGAGGTCGGTGTCCTGCAGGATGCGCCGTACCTCGTCGCTGCCGACGTCGGCGAGGCTGATCTGCCCCGCTTCCGCCTGAACCGCTGCCGGGGCGATGGACGTGACGCCCTCCGCCTCCAGCTCCTTCAGATAGCCCTTGGCCTTGGAGATCACCGAATCCGGCAGGCCCGCCAGCTTTGCGACCTCGATGCCGTAGCTGTCGTCCGCCGCGCCGCGGACGATTTTGCGGAGAAAGACCAGCTCGCCCCCCTGCTTTTTGGCGGTGATGTTGTAGTTGCGCACGCCGGACAGCTCCCCCTCCAGCGCCGAGAGCTCGTGGTAATGGGTGGCGAACATGGTCTTCGCGCCGAGCTTCCGCTTGTCCGCGCAGTATTCCAGCACCGCCCTTGCAATCGCCATGCCGTCGAAGGTGGAGGTGCCGCGCCCGATCTCGTCGAGGATGAGAAGGGACTGAGCGGTGGCGTGCATCAGAATGTTGGCGGTCTCGCTCATCTCCACCATGAAGGTGGACTGGCCGGAGGCCAGATCGTCGGAGGCGCCGATCCTGGTGAACACCCGGTCGACGATGCCGACAGAGGCCGACTTTGCCGGGACGAAGGAGCCCATCTGCGCCATGAGGACGATCAGCGCCGTCTGCCGCATGTAGGTGGATTTGCCCGCCATGTTCGGGCCGGTGACGATCGCGACGCGGTCGTCCTTATCGTCGAGGAAGGTGTCGTTCGGGACGAAGAGCACGTCCTTCATGGCCTGCTCCACCACGGGATGGCGGCCTTCAACGATGCGCAGGGTGCGGGAGGCGTCGATCTCCGGGCAGGCGTAGTTGTTGCGCACGGCAACCTCGGCCAGGGAACAGAGCGCGTCGAGCCGGGAAACCGCGTCGGCGGCCTGCTGAACCCGGTCGACCTTCGCCGCCGCGCTGTCGCGCACTTCGCAGAAGTAGCGGTATTCCAGCTCGCTGATCCGATCCTTCGCGGTCAGGAGCGTGTTTTCCAGCTCCTTGAGCTCCTGGGTGAAGTAGCGCTCGTTGGAGACCAGGGTCTGCTTGCGGATATAGTCCTCCGGGACGTTTTCAAGCCCCGCGGACTTCGGCACGTCGATATAGTAGCCGAAGACCTTGTTGTAGCCGACCTTCAGCTTTTTGATGCCGGTGCGCTCCCGCTCCCGTGTCTCCAGATCCTGCACCATCTTCGCCCCGTTGTCGCGCACGTTGCGGAGCCTGTCCACCTCCTCGGAGTAGCCGGGGCGGAGGATGCCGCCCTCGCGCACGGAGAAGGGGGGATCGTCGCAGATGGCGCGGTCGATCTCATAGCGCAGATCCTCCAGCGCGTCCATGGCGGCGATATCTTTTAATTCAAGGCACTGGGAATTTTGCAGCAGTTCCTTGAGTCTCGGAAGCTGGGCCGCGCAGACGGCAAGCTGCCGGAGATCGCGCCCGCCCGCGCTGCCGTAGACCGCCTTGCCCACCAGCCGCTGCATGTCGCCGATGCCGCGCAGGGTCTCGCGCAGCTCGGAGCGCCTTACATTGTCGGACACAAGCTCCGAGACCGCGTTGAGCCTTCTGCGGATGGCGACGGCGGAGAGCAGAGGCCGCTCCACCCAGCTGCGCAGGAGCCTGCCGCCCATCGGCGTTCTGGTGCGGTCGAGCACCCACAGAAGGGAGCCCTTTTTCTCCCCGCTTCTCAGGGCCTCGGTCAGCTCCAGATTCCGCCGCGTCACATAGTCCAGCTCCATAAAGCGCCCGCCGAAGAACACGTCGAGGCGGCGGATGTGCTTCATATCGCATTTCTGCGTGCGGCGGATGTAGGAAAGCAGCGCCCCCGCCGCGCAGACCGCGCCGGGCTGGTCGCCGATGCCGGCTTCGTCGATGTCGCGAAAGCCGAACTGCTCGCACACAAGCGCCGCGGCGGGCATGTATTCGAAGCTCTCCCCCTCCTCCTCGGGCATGGCGGAGAGCTTTTTGGTCACAAAGTCCCGGATCTCCGCAAGCTCCGCCGCGCCGGGGGACAGGAGCGCCTCTCTGGGGGAGAAGCGGCCCAGCTCGTTGAGAATGTGGGAGACCGCGTCGTTTTCAAAGGCGGCGCAGCAGAACTCGCCGGTGGACACGTCGCAGAAGGCCGCGCCCCCCTCGCGCCCGGCGAGGTACACGGCGGCGAGGTAGTTGCTTTTCCCCTCCTCCAGCATGGAGGTCTCGGTCACGGTGCCGGGGGTGATGATGCGGATCACGTCGCGCTTGACAAGCCCCTTCGCCAGCGCCGGATCCTCGGTCTGCTCACAGATGGCGACCTTGTAGCCCTTGGCGATCAGACGGGCGATATAGGCCTCGGCGCTGTGGTAGGGCACGCCGCACATGGGGGTGCGCTCCTCCGGGTCCTCCACCGAGCGGTCGCGGGTGGTCAGCGTCAGATCCAGCTCCTTCGAGGCGGTCTTCGCGTCCTCGTCGAACATCTCATAGAAATCCCCGAGGCGGAAGAAGAGCAGGCAGTCGTTGTACTGGGACTTGATCTCCTGATACTGCCGCTTCATGGGGGTCAGTTCGGGCATATTTTCCACTTCCCGTCCAGATAGTCTTGATAGCAGGCGGAACAGATCGTCATATCCACGGTCTGTTCGCAGATTTGAATCGGTTTTTCCTTCACCGTCAGGTGACAGCAGTCACACGCAAAGGTCTCTGCCGCGGGGGCAAGCAGCACAGCCGCCGCGAGGAAAAGCGCGCACAGTACGCAGAGGAGGATTCTTCGTTTTGACATGGGGCGTTCTCCCTGTATAAGCCTTCCGTCTTTCGGACGTTGTCAAGACGTGCGCGGCGATTTAGTCGGCGTTTCCTTAAGGCAACACCGCATAATTCGGTGAGAGCGAATCCTGAGAAAATTTGGGTTCTGATGAAGGCAGTTTTTCGCAGGAATACTTTGTGTATTTCAAGAAAAAGTGACAATTTTCCAGGAGGTGCCGAAGGCGGACTGTGCGGTGCTGCCTTAAGAAAGCCCCGCTTTTTGCAGCAGCGTTTCCATCTCTTCCATCGTCCCCGCCGTCAGGATGTAGTAGCCGTAGCGGGTGGAGCTGTCGCGGATCTCGTGCCCGTCGATGGGCGGGATCTCGCTGACGCGGTACAGGCTTTCGGGGCTTTCCCGCCGGATGCGCTCCAGCGCGTCGAGATCCGCCTGCGAAAACAGAAAACGCACCGCGCTGACGCAGGTTTTCCCGATGGGTTCAAACGTCGGCGCAGCACCGCAGGCGACGTCGATCACGCCGCGCACAAAATCCACCCCCGTCGAGAGCGGCACGAGGTCGGAGCCGATGCAGTCCCCGCCCATGCGCGCGCCGCACTCGATGAGGCGGATTGTCCCGTCGCCGTCGACCTTGAGCTCCGTATGCGAGGCGCCGTATCGCACGCCGAGGCAGTCGAGCACCTGCGGCACAAGCGATCTGATGTTCGCAAGCGTTTTTTCATCCAGGTGCTTCGGCGGCTGGAGATGGCCCGTCTCCACAAAGAGCGGCGCGCCGGTGGTGAACTTCTCCGTCACGGCAAGGAAGGTATGCTCCCCCTGCCAGGAGAGGTATTCCACGCTGTACTCCCGCCCCTCGGCAAATTCCTCCACCAGCACCTTTTTCTCAAAGGACGGCTCCCGCGCAAAGGCGACGGCCCCGGGCAGCTCTTTCGGATCGCTCACCTTGCGGATGCCCCGGCTGCCGGAGCGGTCGGTGGGCTTGACGATCACGGGAAAGCGGAGCGGCAGGGCGGAGAGATCCGTACCCTCCGTTACAAGGATGCTTTTGCACGACGGCAGACCCGCCTTCTCGAAGGCCCTGCGCATGAGGTGCTTGTTGGTGGCGGTCATGGCGCTCTCCATCCCGTTTCCCACAAGGCCCAGCCCCTCGGCGACAAAGTTTACCGTGATGGCGGCGAGGTCCGAGGCGATGGAGCACACGCCGACAGGCTTTATCGCGCGCGCGATCTCCAGGATGCGCTCCTTCTCCACGATGCTCACGGGGTAGAAATAGTCCGCCGTGCGCTCGCCCGCGTCGCCGCACTGCCAGGCAAAGACATGGGTCGTGTACCCCATGGCCTTTGCCCTGAGAATGAGCTGATTCTGAAAATCATTGGCGCCGATGATGATAATGGGTGGCTTCATACAATACTCCAATTCCTTTTAGGCTCCCTCCCTGAGGGAGCTGTCGCCGGCGCTTGCGCCGGTGACTGAGGGAGTCCGTCAAAACTCCCTCCGCCGCTGAAGCGGTCCCCCTCCCTCATTTCGCCGCAAGCGGCTGAGGGAGGCAAGTCAAATCGTAAACACCAGGATCCCCGCGACAATGAGCCCCAGGGCCGCCAGCTTCTTTTTTGTCACCTTCTCGTGAAACACCGTCACGCCGAAAATGGTGACAAAGATATACGAAAAGCACTCGAAGGCGGGGGTCATGCTCAGGGGGAGCTTTTTATACGCGAACATGGTCAGCAGCATCGACAGCGCCAGAAGCGCGTAGCCCCCGATCACGCCGGGATTTACGTATTCATGCAGAAGGTCGCGGTGCTCCCTTCCGGATTCCCATTTGAGAAGCGTCTGGCTCAGCGACGCCACAAACACGCTGAACACGCCGAGGGCCATGTAGGGGATCATCTCAGCCGTCATGCTGCCCCTCCTCCCCGTCCGCCCGGACAAAGAGTATGACGCCCGCAATGGCGAGGGCGCAGCCGACGACCTGCCTGACGCTCACCGTCTCATGGAAGAGCAGCGCGCCGAAGACCAGCGACCAGAGAAGCGTCACGGCCTTGTTGGTATAGGCCACCGTCAGGGGCAGGCGTTTTAAGATCTGCTGCCAGCCGAGGGCATAGATCCCGAGCAGAACGAACTCCCCCCCAAAAAAGAGGCAGAAGCGCGGGCTCAGAAATTCCTCCCCGGCGGCGAGCTTCGACAAAACCGTCGTAAAGGAAAACAGCAGCAGCAAAACATGCAGGGCGAGGAAGACGCGCGCGTCGCTTTTCTTCATCCGCTCAGCCCTTCTTCCGGATCACCTGCCGCTCCACATACTGGGGCGAGGCGTTGATGCACATGTAGATGCGGCCGATATACTCCCCGATCATGCCCAGCACCAGCAGGATGATCCCGCCCAGCAGCAGCATCAGCGCCATGGTGGAAGTCCAGCCCTCGGGGATGGAGCTGTCCACGAAGTGCTTGATGAGGATGACGATAAAGTAGATAAAGCCCGAAAGCGCCGCAATGCCGCCGCACCAGGTCGCGATACGCAGGGGCTTGACCGAAAACGAGGTAAAGCCGTTCATCCACAGGGAGAAGAGCTTGACGAGGTTGTAGCCGCTCTCCCCCTCCTCCCGCGCCCGGTGGGTGACCGGCACGGTGCCGATCCGGTGGGTGGCGCGGAGGATAAGCCCCTCCACGTAGGGGTAGCAGTTGCGGTAGACCAGCATCTCGTCCACGATAAAGCGGCGCATGGCAAAATAGCTGGTGATGGTGAGCTCCCGCGGCTTTCCCAGCATGATCTCGGTCATGCGGTTGTTGGCCATGGTGCCGAAGTTGCGGAAGGCGGAATGCTGCTTGTGGGCGTATTCGGCGTAGACCACATCGTAGCCCTCCTCCAGCTTGCGGATGAGCTTCCCCGCCTCGTCGCCGGGGGTCTGCCCGTCGTCGTCGAGACAGACGACGATTTCCCCCGCCGTGTGCCGAAGCCCCGCCATGATGGCCGCGTGCTGGCCGAAGTTTTTCGCCAGATCCACGGCCACAATGTGCGCGTCGTTCTCGGCGAGCGCGCGGATCACGTCCCAGGTGTTGTCCGGGGAGCAGTCGTTGACCAGCACGATCTCATAGTCGCAGCCCGCAAGCCCCGCCATCGCGGCTGCGAGTTCCTCCGTCACGCCCGTGATCGTGTGGGCGGAGCGGTAGCAGGGGATTACAAAGGACACAAGCTTCATGTTATTCCCCCTCCCCGGCAAGCCGCGCCATGAATACCACGTCGGTAAACGCGCCGTCCAGCTTTACAAAATCACGGAAGACCCCCTCGGTCCGAAAGCCCGCCTTCTCATAGCTGCGGCGCGCGACCTCGTTGCCGCCCAGCACCTTCAGGCTTATGCGGTGCAGGCGCAGCACCTCCAGCCCGAAGCGGGTGAAGAGCCGCGCCGTCTCCGTGCCGAGACCGCGCTTGCGCGCCCATGCCTCGCCGATGAAGATACCGTACTCGGCGGATTCGTTCTTTTCGTCCACGTCGCGGAAGTAGACGCTGCCGACGCTCTTTCCGCTCTCGCGCTCGACGATGATATACTGGATGACCTTCCCGGTCATCACCTTGTTTTGGAGCCACGCGCGGTGCATCGCGGGGGTAAAGGGCTCCCGGAACAGGAAGTAGCGCCAGACCTCCGGGTCGTTGCGCCATCTCACGATATCGTCCGTGTCCGCGTCCGTAATGGGCCGCAGCGTGAGCTTTTCGCCGTTGATGACGGGAAGCTCGGCGTGTTGCAAGTGAAGCATGGTTATTGATCCTTCAAACCCTGTAGAAGTCCCGCACCGCGCGGATGACCTTCGCCTGGTCGTCGGCGGTGAGGCCGTAATACAGCGGCAGGCGCACCAGGCGGTCGGATTCGCGGGTGGTATAGACATCCTCGCCGGAGAAGCGCCCGAAGCGCAGTCCCGCCGGGGCCGAGTGCAGGGGGACATAGTGGAAGACGGCGAGGATATCCCGCGCCTTGAGGAAGGCGATCAGGGCCGTGCGTTCCTCCAGATCGCGGCACTTGAGATAGAACATGTGGGCGTTGTGGACGCAGCCCTCTGGAACCGCAGGCAGGGTGACAAGGCCCTTCTTTTCCAGATCGGCAAAGGCGTCATAATAGCTCTTCCAGCTTGAAAGCCTGTCCTCGTTGATCTCGTCCGCCATCTCAAGCTGGGCCCAGAGATAGGCGGCGTTGAGCTCGGACGGGAGGAAGCTGTCCCCGAGGTCAACCCAGGTGTACTTGTCCACCTGGCCGCGGAAGAAGCGGGCGCGGTCGGTGCCCTTCTCCCGCAGGATCTCGGCGCGCTCGACATATTCCGGGGTGTTGATGAGAATGGCCCCGCCCTCGCCCATGGAGTAGTTTTTCGTCTCGTGGAAGGAATAGCAGCCGAAGTCTCCGATGGTGCCGAGGGCCTTGCCCTTGTAGCTGCTCATGACGGCCTGGGCCGCGTCCTCGATGACGAGCAGCCTGTGCTTTCTCGCAATCGCCATGATGGTGTCCATCTCACAGGCCACGCCCGCGTAGTGCATGACCACGATGGCCTTTGTGCGGTCTGTGATCGCGGCCTCGATCTTCGTCTCGTCGATGTTCATGGTGTCGGGTCGGATGTCCACAAAGACCAGCTTCGCCCCGTAGTTGACGAAGGCATTGGCGGTGGAGGAGAAGGTGAAGCTCGGCAGGATGACCTCATCCCCGGGCTGAAGCTCGCACAGGAGGCTCGCCATATCCAGCGCCGTGGTGCCGGAGGTGGTCAGCAGTACCTTGTGGGCG
>ONVI01000084.1 GCA_900321275.1 uncultured Eubacteriales bacterium
GCACAAAATCACAAACCACAAAAAACTCAATTTTTTCATTACAGATATCCTCATAATTCCGTTGGAAGCAACGCTGCAGCGACATCGGCAAACGCCTTTTCCGCCCGGGATTGCTCATGGTTTCTCTTCGGCGAACAGGTGGAGCGTAACGCTATCGGGCCGCGCCTGTTCTGCGCTGCCGTCACCTTCCCAGAGCTTTTTGATATTCAGGGACAACATTTCCGGCGCGTAGGTATTCCTGATCGTCGTACCCTCGATCCCGGTCGTATAATCCGGCACCGTGTCCTCGTCGACGGTATAGACGATCACGGCGCCCTTGTCGTCGTGCTTCGGCAGCTGCGTAAACTCCCATGACGACCAGGTAGTTATTTGCGGCGGTGTTGGTGACGATGGTTTTGCCCTCGTTGTCCACGGCGTAGCTGACCTTATAGCGTTTTCCGCCGATGTTGCCCGACATGCCATCGTCGATCACGGGGTTGACCTCATCATCCGATGTTTCGCGCACGCGGTATTCCACGCCTGCCGCGTAGTCGATCGGGCCGAGCCAGCCCTTCCATTCATCCTGCGCGCGGAGCTCCGATTCGGAGCCCTGCATCAAGTACCATTGATTTTCTCCCGCAGGTCTGTATTGCAATACGAGCTTGACAGAATCGGGGGCCTGCCCGTTCTCCCAAACCACCTCCACCGGGAACACGCGTCCCATCAGCGTGTTTGTAATCGGGAATCTGCCGGCCGTTTCTGTGCCGTACGCGCCGCATTGAACCTGATATCTGAAATGGATCGGCGTATTGCCTTTTCTCACGACCAGATGGAGGTTTTCCGCCGCTTCGCCCTCCTCGTTGGGCGCAAGGGGCTGCACGTCGCCGCCGAACGGATCATACTTGAGCGCAGCTATGGATCCGCTGCCGACGGGCTCGCCGCTCTCATCCAGCTCGACCGCACGGAACAACAGGTTGAAGTGTTCTTTGTTCAGCTCCACCTCCGGAAAGTCCGCGCGCCACCCGTTGGCCTCCGACAGCGAGATTGTCGCCTTCTCTGTCCAGTGCCGGTCTTGGGCGTCCCGGCACTCAAGCCGGACGCTGAGGCTTGCGGGCCTCACACCTGATGCTTTCGCATCGTCCCATACCTTCTCGACAGAGAAGTTTGCATAGAGCCTCTGATAGCTGAGGCTGACAGTCGTTATATCGGCTCCGACGCTGTAAACGACATTGTCAAAGGTCACGATAACAGCGGGATCGTCTACACTCGTGACGTGGAAGACCGCCGGAGCCCCATTGTCCCGGTCCGAATCGTCTTGATTGAGAATCAGGTTTCGCCCGTCCAGGCCGTTCAGCGCGCGAATACGGTAGACGTTTCCAAAGTCCGGCACATCCGTAAAGGCCGTCTGCCACTCGTAGGCTTCGATTCTCTTTTCATTGCCGACGCTGACCCAGCTGCCGGAGGCTTCGCTGTATCGATGCAGCTCCACCCTGATGTATTCGGGCCTGTGCGCGGGGTCCGCATCTTCACTCCACGCCGCCCGAATCGTGTAATCCTTCGTCTGCATCGTGTTGGTGATCGTTCTGGCTGTGCCGGCGTCTTGATAGCTCACGGTATAATTGGCCTGATACGTGTCTTCACCGTATACCCCAGAGATAGCTGCCTGCGTGTTCGGGTCAATTGCGCCGCCGCTGCGCTCACGGAAACGATAGTCCGCGGCATTTTCGGTGACCATCACTGACGCCGTCCAGCTGCTGTCGGCGCTCAGCGTCAGGGTATCGACGGTCTCCCAGTCATCTCCGTTTTTCTTTTGGAGCAGAACGGAAGCGTTCCCATGGGTATATTCCCCTCCGACGTCCGCCCATTCCAGACGGACGGTGAGCTCCTGCTGAATTTCGGGATCGCCGAGGGTAAGGGTTGTGAGCGTGCTCTGCTTTGAATAGTCGACACTGTTATAAGTAACATAGATCTTCTCGCCGTCTTTGGCGGCGCTGAAGATTGCCTTTTCAGCGGGATTGTAATCCGCGTCAGCCTTCAACAGCACGCTTTGGCGAGCGTCAGAGCAACAAAGTGCCTAAGAAAGTATCTATATTTTTACAGTATACACTATACTTATGCCGATAATTAAAGTCAACTTAACAAAAGTGAAGTTGCACCAATCATTGCAGGCTTTCCAATGATCGGTGGCAATGTGCGTCGCCAGGATGAGAAAGGTCTGGGCGTTTCGGTCGAAGAACCGTTTGAGGAATAATTAATATGTAAAGCCTCGCCGGATCAGGCTTGATCCGGTAGGGCTTTCATCGTTTCACGGATTCTTGGAGCGTGTGACGCTTCTGTGATAATCCCTGTGTTAAGATGTGCCCGTAAACAAGAGAAAAACAAATTTTCAAATAAAGGAGAACAGAACAATGAAAACTTCCATCAAAATGATTCTTGCCCTGGCGCTGGCCCTCACCATGATCTGCGCCCTCGGTACTGCGGCCTTTGCCGATACCCCCATTATCATCACCAAAAACCCCACCAACGAGCGCCACTTTGTCGGTGAGTCTGCCATGTTCATCGCAGGCGCAAACAATTTTGACCGCATCGAGTGGCGTTTCATCGCCCCCAACGGCAGCGACTGCAGCCTTGACGCTTTCACCGCTCAGTTCCCCGCTTGCAGCGTGAAAGGTCAGGGAACCACGACCCTCGTCATCAGCAACATGCAGTCCGGCATGGACGGCTGGAGAGCCTACTGCCGCTTCTGCCTCGGCAGCAGCCACGCCGACACCGCCGCCGCCGCCATCGGTGTGAGCGTCCCGACCGCTCCGGTTAACTATGTTCCCGCCTATAACACCTGGGGTTACGTCTACTATGAGCCCGACTACATCATCGTCGACGGCGCCCGTGTCTACTCCGACGGTACGGTTGTCTACGACTACTACGAGCCCGACTACATCATTGTCGACGGTGCACGCGTCTACTCCGACGGCACGGTTGTTTACGACGACTACGAGCCCGACTACATTGACGTCGACGGTGCACGCGTCTACTCCGACGGCACAGTTGTCTACGACGACTACGAGCCCGACTACGTCACCGTCAACGGTGCACGCGTCTACTCCGACGGCAGCATCGTCTTCTGAGAACCGACTGCATCTGAAACAAAGATAATAAAAGAGTCTGCAGGTTTGATTGAATGAACCTGCAGACTCTTTTATCTGTGCACTGAGCATATACGGCAAGGGTTCCATGCAAATCGTTTACCAGCTGCATTGAATTCACAGACTGATAATCATGCAATAAGATTGACCGCACTGCCAAAGAGATCATCAACGCCAACGCCGGATGCGTTGACGGTGTACCACGCCGAAGTTGCGGTATGATACGTGCCGTCGCCGTTAGGCACGATCTCATAGAGATGCACGGTATACGTTCCGTCGTCGTTGTCTTCCGCATCGGCCTCCGGCGGATAAAAGCCGCTGATGCGTTTGTAATGCATCTGCGCCATCCGTTTGAGCTCCGCTTCGCTCTCTGCCTCTTTCTGCAGGAAAGCTCGGGGCTGGAGCGTATAGTCGCCGGAATATTCCCCGACTCCGTTCAGTTTCATCAGGATCAAGCCCTGCGCAAAGGAGATTTCGGCGGATTCAAAAGCGACATCTGTATTGTCGGCTGAAATGATTTTGACCGCCTTTTTCGTATGGTCGTCGCTGTTCTCCGCTTGCAGGTGCCATTCGGTGCCATCGGCAAAATGCAGCTCGGCATAGTCCTTGTTCAGCAATACCCATGTCTGCAGCTTGTTGTTGGAATATGCCTCGTACACGACGCCGGCCACCGCAGGCGTCAGCTCATATAGTCCCGTCAGGATCGTGCTGGAGGGGCCGCCGGCCAACGTTTTGTCGTCCCGCTCTATATAGAGCGTCACGCAGTCCTCTTGAATCGTAAGGGATACCGTTTTGAACCAGTTCGAAACATCGTTCCCTTTTGCGTCCCATACAGTTTCGATGCGGTAGGTGTCCTGATGCGATTCCGGTACAGACGCTTTGAAGTCCAGAACATAGTAGGTCTCGTACCATGAATCGGTTTGGAAGAAGCAGTGCAGCACGACATTGTCGGCGACACTTCCCGTAAAGTCAAGCCAGTATTTCGGCATTCCGCCCTCTTCATACACATAGGCGCTGCTGATCGGCGTCCCGGCATACACCGGGGTCGCCAGCGCGATCAAAAAGCTCAAAGCAAGAAATAACGCGCAGATCTTTTTCATGTGTATCCCTCTCCATCCCAATCCAACGCTGCTTCGCATTGCTGACACTTTAAGCATACCATGCACCTCCGCTGCAGAACGCTTTTAAGGAAGCGCTGATTAAATCGGAGTGTGCGGATTGGCGAGCAGGTTTTTCGGCTGACGAAGCCTGAAAAGCGCAGGAATACTTTGTGTATTTCAAGTTTTTCAGGCAAAGTCAGACGGAAAAGATATACAAGATGTGTAAGCTCCGTTTTCGGCGCAAACGCCCTGTCTGCCCTCAACCTCCACTGATCCGGTCAGCGCATATGCATGTGCCGGCATCATAACGGCGGGATCGTCCTCCGGCCTTTCCCGCGCGGAAGCGTCCTGCCCGAAAGCCTGACAGGACAGGGACATCAGGAGTTCCACCGATAAGAATACGGACACGATTTTTCTCACCGTTGTTATGACACCTCCGGGTATAGTTTTCTCTCGAAATCTGCGGCTTGTGTTGTTGCTGCGGAGCGCTTCAGTATATCTGGTGTTCCATATCGCTGTAGACCTTGAACAGCTTCAGACAGGCGTCACGATCAATACAGACCAGAAAATCAGACAGGCTCTCCCTGCCGCCGCTGAGCTCGTCAAACGCCTCGTCCCGGAAACCGATATCGGCGTTATCTTCGATCGTACAGCCATAATAGACCTTGCTGATATTGGCCCAGAGAATCGCGTACAGGCACATCGGGCATGGTTCTCCTGTGGTATACAATACGCATCCGGACAGATCATAGCTGTCCAGCGCATTCTCGGCATTGCGGATCGCGGTGATCTCACCGTGGGCGGTGGAATCCTTCTCCTCAAGCACCATGTTGTGCCCCGTACCGATGATCTTATCATCCTTGACGATCACGCAGCCAAAAGGCCCGCCGTGGCCCTGAGAGATGCCGTCAAGCGCTTCCCTGATTGCCTCGGTCATGTAAGGATTCTCGGCTGTAATCGCTGTATCCGTTTCGGCGGAGTCCGCCCGGCAGAAGCTCGTCTGCGCTGTCAGCGCGAACAGGAGCACAAAAAGGAGCGTCCCCATGACTTTCCATCGTTTTTTGCTCATCGTGCATCACCTTCCTTACGTTTTTAGTGGTTTGAGTATATCACAGCAGTCCGGCCTGACGCAACAGCGACCCTGTTTCAAGCGTCGTGAAAAGGAAAAATGAAACAGAGAAACAATCAACCCCACCGGATCAGGCTCGATTCGGTGAGGATTTCATATATATTGGTGATGCTTCCCGCAGCCCCAAAGGGTGTGATGCTTCTGTGATAATCCGTGTGTTAGGATGTGCCCGTAAACGAGAGAAACAAACACATATTTCGACGGCGTCCGCATTTACTCCGACGGCAGCGTCGGCTTCTGAGAACCGAACAAAAACATCAATCCCATGAAACAGGAAGGAGATCATGAAAATGAAAAAACTCAATGCAGTTGAACTTGAAATAATCGTCGGCGGTCTCTCATCGCCCTTTACTCTCGGCCCGGCCTATGAACCGACCAAACCCGATGAACCACGCGACGGCGGAGCAACCGGCGGCTGGTGAAAAGAGTAACCCGGCAGCATGCGAACAATCGTATGCAGCCGGGTTCTTTTCATCTCAAGATTTGATTTGTGGGATAAAGCCGTATTACACGGATCATACAGGGGTGCCAACCTCGATGAGGTTGCCGTCCGGGTCATAAAACCTGACGACCCGCTGTCCCCAGCTGTGCGTCACCAGGCGATTGACGTATTCAGTGTCAGGATAACGCCTTTCCAGCTTTTTTACGAAGCCGTCAATCTCCGGCTCTTCAAAATACAGCTCCGTATGATTGCTTTGCGGAATAACGCGTCTTCCCGTAAACCGCTCCCAGTATTTTTCTTCCTGGAGATACAGATTCCCAGACAGTTCCATATTGCCGTCATGATCCCGGATCAACTCAAAGCCAAACATTTCCTGGTAAAATTTCAATGCTTTCTTGCAGTCTTTTACGACGATAAGACTTCCTTTGAATTTCATGGTCTGTTTTTCCTCCCAATTCCGGCTCCGTATATCCCGGGCTGCTATTCTCTCCCCGTTCTGATGAAATGCCCTTCCCGAATGGCCGCGAACGTCGCTGCCGCAGGAACAATAACCGCGGAGTATTTCAGCCCAGCAGCGGGGATCCATCTTTCACAGGAAGACAGGCAAAATGAAATTTCGTTGACCGTAAGGCGGCCGTTCATAGCCAGATCATTCATCTTGTTCCTTCTGCAGCATCGAGGCGGTCCAGTGTAATTATAAAGCGTGGCCCTTCCTCCCCAATGATCCCGTTGGGGCGAAAGCCGCATTTTTGGAGGACTCTCTGTGACGCTGCGTTTCCGGCGTCCGTTTCCGCTTCCAGCGACGTTACATCCGGATGCAGGAAAGCCCATCGGCAGGCCGCCCGCACCGCTTCCGTGGCATAGCCCTGCCCCTGGTGTTCCTCCAGGATCCCGTATCCGATCTCCGCGATACCGTCTTCCCGGAGCCCTTTGAAACAGAGATCCCCGATATGCGTTCCATCTGTCTTCTCAATCATCCAGATGGCATACCAGTCCCATTGATCGGGGTGCCGCAGGGAGCCCTCCAGCATTTCGGTATACGCTTTTTTGAGTTCTTCGTCCTGTTCGGAGGCGATCATGGCATCCATTTGCTCCCACGACGCGGGATACAGGCGCAAGCGTTCTGTTTTTATCATTTTTTCATCCGCTTCTTTGTCATGATTTCAGGTTTTCCAGGGCGTCGGCGTTGTTTTCCGTAATCATGCCCAGCTTTTCGCACTTGCTCATGTCGGCGCAGGCCCCGCAGGTCTCCACACTTCTCTCCAGAGCACACCGGCGGATCGGACAGAGCGAGTCACAGAAAGGTGTTTTCACGCCGTCAATCCTGCATCCGACACAGTTGATCATCTCCGGTGTGATCTCCACGCCGTTCAGCTCGGACCACTCTTTCGCAACCTTTTGCCTTAAAGAATCGTCGTCATTCACGGTTGCACGGCGGGCTTCGCAGCTTTCACAGTCCAGTCCGCAGCAGGCGATGTATTTTTTCATTTTATTTTCCTCCGTTCACAATTGCAGCATATTGCTCTTCCGGGATCATGGGAGAGCCGATCTCAGCCAGCAGGGCGGCGTCGATCTCGCCCGTCCCGGCGTATTGCTTTCCGGCCTGCTTCACAAGCGCCAGGCGCGGCTCGGTGACGACTGCCGCCTCCGGCGCGCTGAACATGGGGCTTTCCGGGACGGTGAGGATGGTATGGCTGCCGGGAAAACAGAGCTTGAACTGCGCAATCGCCGGTTCAAAGTTCTGCCTGCTGTTGGGAAAACCGCAGCCGCAGATCATGAGATAGCGCAAGTGCGAAAAGTCTGCCTGCCCGACGTGCTCGTACCGGTCGCCGACCTTCTGCATTGCCATGCTTGAAAGGGGAAGAGTGCGGTCCAGCAGCGCCTTCAGCGGTGCAGGCATCCCGTAGCAGTACAGCGGGAAGCTCCAGATCAGCAGATCGCTTGTCAGGATTTCCTCCAGAATTTTCCGCATATCGTCATCATGGACGCAGGTGCCGCCGTTTCGCATACAGGAAAAGCATCCGCTACAGTATTCGATGTGTTTGTCGATCACATGGATGATATGGTTCTCCTGGCATGCCGCTTCTTTCATCCCGTCCAGAAAGGCACGGGTGATGTGCATGGTGTCGCTTTGCTCCCGCTTGGGGCTTCCGTTCAATACAAGAATCTTCATTTGTTATCCGCCTCTTTCCGGTTTACTTCCTTCTCCTTTTTTCGATATACTTCTGCAGAACAGGAAAAACTCACTGCAGCAGCAAAACAGACAACGCCCGGCATATAATGGTCACTCGTAATCTGGAACGTCGCTCCGGCGAACATGAGCAATGCGGCAAATGTCAGCCATTTTGAAATCTTTTTATTCATCGTCTTTTCCTCCCCTGCCTGAATCGAACAGGCCAAATGCGGTTCCCATGAGCAGTCCCATGCAGATGCCAAGCGTGATGCTGTGCATAGCCTGCGAAAACACCATGCCCCAGAGGAAGGCCATGGACACAGGAAAGGCTTTTCCCTTCATTTTTGATCACCTTGCCTTTTCAGAATCCGCTTACAGCAAGCGCACATCCGGCTACGGCAAATACTGCGCCGAGGATTCGTATCAGTACAACATATTGTTTCGAGGGCCCTTTGCCGCCCTCTGTTTTCCACTTTTCAGTCAGCGTCCATAAGGTGACCGGTGGTACAAAGACCAAGTCCAGTCCGATCAGACACAGAACAAGCCCACCGATCAATTCCTGTTTCATAACCCCAAGCCTCCAATCGGTTTATTGATATTTCATTCTCCCATATAAATGGCAAGGTTCTTGACTTCACAGCCCTTGTCCGTGTAGTAGGCAAGCATTTCCGGCATCTTCTTCAAGTCATAGCTGGTCACACAATCGGAGATAACATGAACGGTATATCCGGCTTTGGCCATATTAAAGCAGCTGGATTTCACACAACCGGTGGCATCAGCACCGGTAATGTAAAACTCCCTGATATCCTTTGACCGG
>ONVI01000050.1 GCA_900321275.1 uncultured Eubacteriales bacterium
TACGATATCGAGCTGGAGCAGGGCGTGAAGCTCTCCCGCGTGACAAATCTGGCGGGCGACCTGGCGCTGGCCCTCGGCGTCGTCAACGTGCGCATCGCGCCGATCCCGGACAAGATTTCGACCGTCGGCATTGAGGTGCCGAATAAAATCGTAAGCACCGTCTGCCTGCGCGATATCATCGACACGCCGAAATTTGCCTCCGCCAAATCGAAGCTCAGCTTCGCCATCGGCAAGGACATCAGCGGCGAGGGCATCATCGGCAACATCGCGAAGCTCCCGCACATGCTCATCGCCGGTACCACCGGCTCCGGCAAGTCGGTCTGCATGAACTCCCTGATCCTCTCGCTTCTCTACAAGGCGCGGCCGGACGAGGTCAAGCTTATCATGATCGACCCGAAGATGGTCGAGCTCGGCATCTACAACGGGATCCCGCATCTCTATGTCCCTGTGGTCACCGATCCGAAGAAGGCCGCGGGCGCCCTGCAGTGGTCGGTTGTGGAGATGCTCAAGCGCTACCGCCTCTTCTCCGAGGTGGGCGTGCGAGACCTTGAAAACTACAACAAGCATTGCCGTTCGGCCGGCGAGCCGACTTTGCCCCAGGTCGTCATCGTGATCGACGAGCTGGCGGATTTGATGATGATCGCCTCCAAGGACGTGGAGGAGAGCATCTGCCGCGTCGCCCAGATGGGCCGCGCCGCAGGCATGCACCTCGTCATCGCGACACAGCGCCCGTCCGCCGACGTCATTACCGGCCTCATGAAGGCCAATATCCCGTCCCGCATTGCGTTTGCCGTGTCGTCCACACTGGAAAGCCGTATCATCCTGGACCAGGGCGGCGCCGAAAAACTCATCGGTATGGGCGATATGCTCTTTTCCCCGGTGGGTATCGGCAAGCCCATCCGCATTCAGGGCGCTTACGTTTCGGATGAAGAACGCGAGGAGATCATCCAGTTCATCAAGGAAAACACCGGTGAGAGCCAGCGCAATTCCGAGATCGAGGAATTCATGAACAAGGCGGCGGAGGATAAAAACGGCGGCGATTCCGGTTCTTCCTCCAAGGAAGAGAAAGGCGGCGGCTCCGGTTACGACGACATGCTGCCACAGGCGGTGGAGGTTGTGCTGGAAACAAAGTCCTGCTCGGTCTCCATGCTGCAAAGGCGAATCAAGCTCGGCTACTCCCGCGCCGCGCGCATTGTCGATCAGATGGAAGAGCTCGGCGTGGTCGGCCCCTATGAGGGGGCAAAGCCCAGATCTGTCATCGTCGACCGCGACGGCTGGAACGAGATCCGCGCCCAGTACGGCCTGGGCGGGGACGACATGGCCATTGCCGCGGAGATGAACGAGAATGAAACGACGGATTACCTGACTGAATAATGAAAGAAAAGGGCGTTCATACGCCCTTTTCTCATGGAGGAATCACATGGAAAGCCTGTATCCGATGCTGCCGCCGAAGGAAGTCAACCAGATGAATATGCTGGCCCTCGCCCATGTGGGGGATGCGGTCTATGAGCTCCTGGTGCGCTCCATGCTCTGCCGGGAGAGGAAGACCGGCGTCATGCAGCTGCACCGGCTGACGGTCGAACAGGTATGCGCCGAGGCGCAGGCCGAGGCGGTGAAAAAGCTTTTGCCTCATTTGGATGAGGAGGAGCTTGCCGTCTATAAGCGGGGGCGCAATACAAAGGTAAACTCTGCGCCCCGCCATGCCGGGATTGCGCAGTATCACGCCGCGACGGGGCTCGAGGCGCTCTTCGGATGGCTCTATCTGCAGGGGCGGAATGAGCGGATCGGGGAGCTTTTTACAATCATTATGGAGGAATGACCCATGCCGCTTGACGCAATTTGCCTTTCTGCCCTGGCGGCGGAGCTGTCACACAGGCTGGAGGGCGCAAAAATTGACAAGATCCAGCAGCCGGAACGGGACATGATCCTGCTCTCGCTGCGCGGAAAGGGTGAGAACCTGAAGCTGCTGCTTGCCGCCGGGACGGGAAACGCCAGGGTTCATGTCACCGGATCAAGCTTTGAAAATCCGGCCGAGCCGCCCATGTTCTGCATGCTCCTGCGCAAGCACCTGATCGGCGCGCGCATCCTCTCCGTTACACAGCCCGCCCACGAGCGTGTGTTGAAGCTGGAGCTGGAGACGCGGGACGAGCTCGGCCTGGAGGGGAGAAAGACCCTGATCGCGGAGCTCATCGGGCGCAGCGCCAATCTCATTCTGGTCGACAGCGAGGGGCGCATCGTGGACTGCATGCGCCGCACGGACTTTGCCGGGGACGCGCTGCGCCGTATGCTGCCGGGCATGTTTTACCGCGATCCGCCCGCGCAGTCGAAGCCGGCGCTTCTGGACAGCGATCCGACGGAGCGCCGCGTCCTGATTGAACAGGCCGACAAGTCAAGGCCCATCGACAAGTGGCTTCTGGAGAACTTTGCGGGTCTTTCCCCGCTGGTATGCCGGGAGCTTTCCTGCCGCTGCAAAAACGACTGGGCAGATCTGCCGGAGCTGTTGGATGCCTTTGTCGACAGTGTAAAGGCAGGGGAACTGTACCCCTATCTGTATTATGACGGCAAAAAGCCTGTGGACTTCAGCTTCATGCGTCTGACCCAGTACGGTGATACGCTGCGCTGCGAGCAGGCGGAGAGCTTTTCCGACATGCTCGACCGCTTTTATACCGGGCGCGACAAGCTGGAACAGCAGCGGCGGCGCGGCCATGAGCTGATGAAAACCGTTCGCACGCTGCGCGACCGCCAGCAGAGAAAACTGACCGCCCGGTACACCGAGTTTGAGAAGAGCGAGGATCGCGAGCAAATCCGCAAAACGGCGGAGCTGATCACCGCAAACCTTTACAGACTCAAAAAAGGGGATAGAGTTTTGCGCTGCCAGGACTACTATCAGGAGGATTGCCCGGAAGTCGAAATTGAGATTGATCCCCTCAAAACGCCGCAGCAGAACGCCGCCGCCATGTTCAAGGATTACAACAAGCGCAAGGCCGCTTCCGAGCATCTGACAAAGCTCATCGCGGAAGGCGAGGCGCAGCTTGACTACCTCAACAGCGTGCTGGAGCTGATCCAGGCTGCCGAGAGTGAAAAGGATCTCTCCGATCTCCGGCGGGAGCTCATGGAAACCGGTTATCTCAAACCGTCCGGCAACAGCAGGAAAAAGGAAAAGGTCAAAGCTCAGGCGCCGCTGCGCTTCGTCTCTACCGATGGAAAAGAAATCCTTGTCGGGCGCAGTAACCTGCAAAACGATGAGCTGACCACAAAGCTCGGAAGACGCACGGATACCTGGCTGCACACGCAGAAAATTCACGGCAGCCACGTTATTATCCGCTGCGAGGGAGAGGCGCCAGGCGCACGGTGCATCGAAGAGGCGGCTGTCATCGCCGCATACTATTCCCAGGGACGGGACGGCGGCAAGATCCCGGTGGACTATACCATGCTGAAAAATGTCCGCAAGCCGAGCGGTGCGCTGCCCGGAAAGGTAATCTATACCGACTACAAAACCATCACCGTCCAAAGCGACGAGGAGCTTGTCAAAAGCCTCCGGGTATAAAAAACCAGCCTCTTCACAAACGGAGAGGCTGATTCTTTTTTAGAAACGTCGATTTATTCAGCGCTTCCTTCGGTTATTTCATGTTTGCCGACGGGCTGCTGCTTCCTCAAATCCCATTGATACCATTTTCTCGGCAGCTGCCGCGCGATCAGTACGGCGACGCAGCCGGCAAAAATGCCGACAAGCATACCGGCGATCACATCGCTCGGGTAGTGGACGACCAGATAGATTCGTGAGATACCCATCAGGATGGCAAACAGAAGGGCGCTGATTTTCGCTCTCGGTCCGCCGAGAATGAAGACCGGCGTCATGCTGGCAAAAGCAACCGTGGTATGTCCTGAGGGAAAGCTCTTGTCGCTCTCCGTGTGCAGATTGACTGTCAGCCAAAGCTTGTAAAATACAGAGTCTGGATCGGCATAAGGTCGCGGCCTTGCGATCTGAACCTTCAGGATAAGGTTCGTGATGAGAAAGCCGATGGCGATCCCGATCAGCATCGACGTACCGAAGCGCCGCGTCGGTCGATAGAGCATGAGCGCGAGGGAGAGGATAATGAGAAAGATGCCGCCTTTTCCGAGAACCGAGATACCCTCGAAAAACGGGGTGAAGAACTCGCCGCCGACCGTATGGAGCCAATGGACGGATTGGGTGACCGCCTCGTCAAATTCCGCGAATGTCTCGTTGATCCATAATGCGGGTGCGTTGATTTCCATGAACGAACGCTCCTTAGATAATAATTCTTTTTTATTATAACATAATAGATGTAAAAGCGCCAGAGAAATATGAGCAATCCAGCCTGTGGTCTTCGCGGCAGAGGTGCGAAAAATAACTGTTTGTATTAATTTGTCATCTGAATTTCATCTGTAAAGATAGAGGAACATGTGAAACAAGCGCTGAAAAGTTCGCATTACGCTAAAAGCAGGTTGAAAAAGATGCTGAATCAGGCAAAAGAACAGCGGTAACAAAAGTTTACATAAATGAGAACCGCAAAAAAATAGCAAATAGTTATCAACACTTTCAACAGGTTTTTCAACAGTGTTGAAAGCTTGGCGGGGTAAAGAAAAGGGCGAAGAAAGCCGTATTTTGTCGAAGCCGCAAACGCAGAGGGATTACAAATAAGAAACAACAAAAAGTCAACATAACAAAAGATTCCCAAATCGCTGCCGGAAGCCGGATCAGTAATGGTAGAGCCCCATCATGCCGGTATCCGCAATGGAGATATAGTCCTCATCCGCTACGATAATGTGATCCTCGAGCTTAATGCCGACGGTTTCCAGGGCGTTGAAGAGGCAGCGGGTGAAAATCTCATCCTCTCTTGAAGGGAGCGCGATCCCGTCCGGATGGTTGTGCGCGACAATAACGGAATTGGCCCTGACCTTCAGGGCTTTTTCCACCATTCGGCGGACATTGGCGTCGACCGTGTTCACCACGCCGCGCCCCATCTCCGCGCAGCAGATCACTGCGCGCTTGGTATCCAGACAGAGCAGATATACGACCTCGTCCGGCTCGTTCATAAAATAGGGGAGAAGATAGCTGCCCGCGTCCTCGGAGCAGCGAATCTGCCGGATTTCCCGGGATTTTGACAGGCGGCTTTTCTTCACGATCTCCGGGATCAGCGTGATGAGCGACGCGGCAGTTTCACCGATCCCCTCAACTTCACACAGATCCTCAAACGAAGCGGAAAATACCCCGTCCAGACTGCCGAAGCGTTCGAGCAGCCGGTGCGCAAGCTCGTTGGTATCTCTGCGCGGGATCGCGTAGAAAAGCAGCAGCTCCAAAGCATTGATATCATTCATGCTCTGCAGCCCGTGTTCCAGATAGCTTTTTCTGAGACGCTCCCTGTGCCCGTCGTGTACGCCCACTGCGCTCACCCCTGTCGTTTTCGGCTTATATCTCCATGGTCGCGTAGGCGTTGAGGTCACTGCCGGCCCGCACGCCCGCGAGATACTCGTAATAACCCTGCGCGCCCACCATCGCGCCGTTGTCCCCGCAGAGCTTCAAAGGCGGAATATACAGCTTCTTTCCCGCTTTTTGCGCCTCGCGCTGAAAGTCCGCGCGGATGCGGGCATTCGCGGCGACGCCGCCCGCTACGACGATCTTATCGTAGTCCAGTTCCTCAGCCGCCTGCATGGTGCGGGGGACGAGGCTGTCGCTGACTGCCTTGGTGAAGGAAGCCGCAAGCGAAGGCCGGTCGATCTCCTCACCCTTCTGTTCGGCGTTGTGGACGAGATTGATAACCGCGGTTTTGAGCCCGGAAAAGCTCATGTCATAGGGACTGCCGTCCACATGCGCGTTGGGGAAGATGTATTTGGTGTCGTCCCCGCCTTTGGACAGCTCCTCGATCGGGCGTCCGCCGGGATAGGGGAGGCCCAGCACCCGCGCAGTCTTGTCAAAGCACTCGCCAGCGGCGTCATCCCTTGTGCAGCCGATGATCTTCATGTCGGTATAATCCCGCACATCGACCAGCAGGGAATTGCCGCCGGAGATGGCAAGGCAGAGGAAGGGCGGCTCCAGCTCGGGATAGGCCAGGTAGTTTGCCGCGATGTGCCCGCGGATGTGGTGCACCGGAATCAGCGGAACGTTCAGGGCGCTGGCGCAGGCTTTGGCAAAATTGACCCCAACCAGTACCGCTCCGATGAGCCCGGGCGCGTAGGAGACCGCCACGGCGTCGATGTCCTTCTTTTCGATCCCGGCGGCCTCTATGGCCCGCTGTGCCAGAATGGAGATGGCCTCCACATGGCAGCGGGACGCAATCTCCGGCACGACCCCGCCGTAGACCGCGTGCAGGGAGGCCTGGGAGAGGATCTGGTCGGTGAGAACCTTTCGGCCATCCTCCACAACGGCGACGGCGGTCTCATCACAGGTGGATTCAAATGCAAGTATTTTCAAAGCGTTTGCCTCGATTCCATAAATTTGAAAGCGATTTTGCCGGACAAAGGAGCTCTCTGCCGACAAATCGGAATAAACAAGGGGAAATTGATATTAGAAATATTTTGTCATGATCACGGCGTCCTCGCGGGGGCGCTCGTAGTAGTTTTTGCGCAGCCCGACGGGGGCGAAGCCGTGCTTTTCATAAAGCGCGACAGCGGGCGCGTTCCCGGCGCGCACCTCCAGACTCACGAAGGAGAGACGGAGCCCTTCACAGATCGCGCACAGCCGCCCGATCAGCGCATCGGCGATCCCCTGGCGGCGCCAGGGAAGATCGGTCGCGACATTGGAGATATAGCCCTCATCCAGCACATACATCATCCCCACATAACCGAGAACCGTGCCGTCCGGGCTGATGGCGGCGATGAATTCATGCTGTGCGTTCTTTATCTGGGCGGCCAGCTGCTCTGCGGTCCAGGGCAGGGAGAAGCAGCGCTTTTCGACCTCTACAATCTGCGGGATGTCGTCCGGTCCCACATCGCGGATCGCGTATTCCATCAATGCGCCTCCGCCCAGCTGTGGCCGATGTGCGCCTCCGCGATGAGGGGAACAGAGAGCTGAACGGCGTTTTCCATCTCCTCCTCCAGAAGCTTCCGTACATGCTCTGCCTCCGCCTCCGGGCACTCTACGATCAGCTCGTCATGCACCTGGAGGATGAGCCTTGCCTGAAGCTTTTCCGCCTTCAGGCGGCGATCCACATTCACCATGGCAAGCTTGATGATATCCGCTGCCGTTCCCTGTATCGGCATGTTCAGCGCCACGCGCTCCCCGAAAGAGCGGACGTTGAAGTTGGAGCTTTTGAGCTCCGGCAGATAGCGGCGGCGGCGAAACAGGGTCTCCACATAGCCGTCGGCCTTTGCTTTTGCTTTGATGCTTTCCATATAATCGCGCACGCCGTGGAACCTGTCAAGATAGGCGTCCATATAGGCCTTTGCCTCGTTGGGGAAGACGCCGATATCCTGCGCCAGGGAGAAGGCGGAAATGCCGTACACGATGCCGAAGTTGACCGCCTTGGCACGGCTTCTGAGCGTGGGCGTGACCTCGTCGATCGGGACGCCGAAGACTCTGGAGGCGGTGACGGTGTGGAAATCCTCACCGCTCAGGAAGGCATCGCGCATGGCTTCATCCCCGGAGATGTGGGCCAGCAGCCGCAGCTCGATCTGGCTGTAGTCGGCATCCACCAGCACCATGTCCGGCCCCGCGACAAACATCTTGCGGATCTCCGCGCCAAGCCTTTTGCGCACGGGGATGTTCTGCAGGTTCGGCTCCGTGGACGAAAGCCGCCCTGTGGCCGTGACGGTCATCTGGAAACTGGAGTGGATGCGCCCGTCCTCGCCGATGACCTTCAGAAGTCCGTCGGCGTAGGTGGATTTGAGCTTGGTGAGCGTGCGGTATTCCAGCACCTCGTCCACAATGGGGTGCTTGCCGCGCAGCTTCTCCAGCACGTCCACATTGGTGCTCCAGCCGGTCTTGGTTTTCCTGCCGGAGGGGAGCATCAGCTCCTCAAACAAAATCTCGCCCAACTGCTTGGGAGAGTTGATGTTGAATTTGCGTCCAGCGTGCTGCCAGATGCTGTTCTGCAATCTGTCTATATCGCCGTTCAGACTTTCGCCGAATTCATAAAGCGCCTTGCGGTCCACATAGAAGCCCGCCCGCTCCATATCGGAAAGGACCGGACACAGCGGCAGTTCGATCTCCTCATAGAGCTTCTCCATACCGTACTCCCTGAGCTTTGCGTCAAGGACAGGATAGAGCTCCAGCAGCGTGTCCGTACCGGCGGTATCCACGCCGAGCCAGCGGGCGGCGACACGGCTCAGCGGAAAATCCCCCTCGTTTGCGTCCAGCAGATAGGCGGCAAGGGCCGTGTCGAAGACGAAGCCCTCCCGGCTCAGACCCTTGTCAGCCAGCGCGTTCATCAGTTCCTTGACATGGTGGCCGATCTTCGGCTTATCGGGGCTGAAAACCGCCGCAAGCAGCGCGGGAAACCTCTCCGGCGCGCTGTCAAAACCATAGACCGTTTTGCCGTCGCAGAATTCCAGGCTGTCATCCGCCCCCGCAAGGAGCGTAACCGCCAGGCACTCCGCCGCCTCGACGGCATGGAGAACGTCCGGGAGCACCGCGTCCTCCACACATATATACGGCATCTCCGCCTTCTCCCGCGCTTCGGGAGCCGCGGCGCTCTCCTGTATGCCCCACTTTTCGATAAACTTCTGAAAACCGAGGCGCTTGAAGAGGGGATAGAGCGCTTCCGTGTAGTTTTTGTCCCATAGATTTTCTGCCGGGTCAAAGCCCATCGGCACCTCTTTGAGAATTGTCGCCAGCCAGTAGGACATGCGGGCGCTCTCTTCTCCGGCGGCGAGCTTTTTGCGCACGCCCTCCTTGATGTCGAGGGCGGAGAGATCGGAATAGATATTCTCAATTGTGCCGTATCTGCGCACAAGCTCCATCGCGGTCTTCTCACCGACGCCGGGGACGCCGGGAATGTTGTCGGAGCTGTCGCCCATCAGGGCCTTGAGATCGACCATCAGCGGCGGCTCGAAGCCGTATTCCTCCCGAAAAACCTCCGGGGTATAGTTGATCGTCTCCGTCTGACCCATGCGGGTCTTGACGTTGCAGACGGTGGTGGTATCGGTGATAAGCTGGAGACTGTCCTTGTCGCCGGTGACGACGACACAGTCCCATCCCTTGTCGGCGCATATGACCGAGACGGTGCCGAGAATATCGTCGGCCTCGTAGCCCGAAAGCTCGTAGCGGCGGATGCCCATGGCGTCCAGCGTCTCCTTCAGTACCGGCATCTGCGCGGCCAGCTCCTCCGGCATACCCTTGCGCTGGGCTTTGTAGCCGTCATAGGCCCGATGGCGGAAGGTGGGCTCCTTCCGGTCGAAGCTGACGCAGACGGCGTCCGGCTTCTGCTCGTCCAGCATGCGCTGCAGGATGTTCAGAAAGCCGAAAACCGCGTTGGTCGGCGTGCCATCCGGGGCGTTCAGGGGGCGCACGCCGTAGAACGCGCGGTTGACGATGCTGTTTCCGTCGAGGATCATGAGTTTCATAAGCGTTCTCCCTTATTTCTCGCCTCTGAGGCGGATGATCTCGTCGCGCAGCTGCGCCGCGATCTCGTATTCGAGCATCTGGGCGGCCTTCTTCATCTGCGCCTCCAGGGACGCGATGAGCTCCCGGCGCTCACGTTCGGTCATCTTCATGCCGTTGGCTTTGAGCTTCGGGGCGGCGTCGCTGGATATCTCAATGAGGTCGCGCACACTCTTGACAATGGTCTGCGGGACGATCCCGTGCGCCTCGTTATAGGCCATCTGCTTGGCCCTTCTGCGCTCCGTCTCGGTGATGCAGGCGCGCATGGAGGGCGTGATGGTGTCGGCATACATGATGACAAAGCTCTCCGCGTTGCGGGCGGCGCGGCCCACGGTCTGGATAAGGCTCGTTTCGCTGCGTAGAAAGCCCTCCTTGTCCGCGTCGAGGATGGCGACAAGTCCAACCTCCGGGATATCCAGCCCCTCGCGCAGAAGGTTGATGCCCACCAGCACGTCAAACTCGCCGAGGCGCAGGTCGCGGATAATCTCCATGCGCTCGATGGTGCTGATATCGTGGTGCATGTAGCGGCAGCGGATGCCCGCGCCGGTGAGATAGGCCGAAAGATCCTCGGCCATTTTCTTGGTCAGCGTGGTGACCAGCGTGCGCTGGCCTTTATTGATTTTCGCGTTGATCTCGCCGATCAGATCGTCGATCTGGCCCTCCACGGGCCGAACGAAGATCTCCGGATCGAGAAGTCCGGTGGGACGGATGATCTGCTCGGCGATCTGCCCGGCGCGCTCCCGCTCGTACTCGCCGGGGGTGGCGGAGACATAGACCCGCTGGTGGATGCGCTGGGTAAACTCGTCAAATTTCAGCGGGCGGTTATCAAAGGCGGAGGGGAGACGGAAGCCGAAGTCCACCAGCGACTCCTTCCGCGCACGATCCCCCCGGTACATGGCCCGAACCTGCGGAAGGGTTACATGGCTCTCGTCCACAAAGAGCAAAAAATCCTCCGGAAAGTAGTCCAGCAGCGTCATCGGCGGGCTGCCGGGGGCACGGTTGGAGATCACACGGGAATAGTTCTCAATCCCGGTGCAGTAGCCCAGCTCCTGCATCATCTCAATATCGTAATCCGTGCGCTGCTTAATGCGCTGGGCTTCCAGCAGCCTGCCCGCATCGGTGAAATACTTTACCCGCTCGTCACACTCGGCGCGGATGCGCTCAATGGCGGCGGCCATTTTCTCCTTGGTTGTTACATAGTGGCTGGCAGGATAAATCGCAGCGTGGTTTACATAACGAGTCGCCGCGCCGGTGACCACGTTGATCTCACTGATGCGGTCGATCTCATCGCCGAAAAACTCCACCCGGATGGCCTTGTCATTGGAGTAGGCGGGGAAAATCTCCACCGTATCGCCGCGCACGCGGAACTTGTTGCGCTCGAAGGCGATGTCGTTGCGTTCGTAACGGATCTCCACCAGCTTTTTCAGCAGCTCGTCAAAATCCCGAGTCTGTCCGGGGCGCAGGGAGATCACCATATTGGCGTAGTCGATGGGATCCCCCAGACCGTAAATACAGGAGACGGAGGACACCACGATCACATCCCGCCGCTCAAAGAGGCTGGAGGTGGCGCTGTGGCGCAGACGCTCAATCTCGTCGTTGATGGAGCAGTCCTTTTCGATAAAGGTGTCCGTGTGAGGGATATAGGCCTCCGGCTGGTAATAGTCGTAATAGGAGACAAAGTATTCCACGGCATTTTCCGGGAAAAACTCCTTAAACTCGCTGCAAAGCTGCGCGGCGAGAGTCTTGTTGTGCGCCAGCACCAGCGTCGGGCGGTTGAGGCGGGCGATGACGTTTGCCATCGTAAAGGTCTTGCCGGAGCCGGTCACGCCCAGCAAAACCTGCTCGTCAATGCCGTTTTCGATACCGCTGACCAGCGCGTCGATCGCCTCCGGCTGATCGCCGGTAGGCTGATAATTGGATGTGAGCTTGAAATGATCCATAGAAAACTCCTGAGATGATCTTGCATATTAAATTATTATAGCATGATTCCGCGGGTTTCACAAGAAAAAGATAAGCGGCAGCAACAAGAATCCGTTGAAAACCGGACGAAAAAAGACTTGACAAAATGGATAGATGTGCTATAATCACCATCGTTGTTGATGCGGCTTTAGCTCATCCGGTAGAGCGCCACCTTGCCAAGGTGGAGGTAGCGAGTTCGAGCCTCGTAAGCCGCTCCACAAAAGCCTGTTGCGTATGCAATAGGCTTTTTTCATAAAGATATGCGGGTATGATGGAATTGGCAGACATGCGAGATTTAGGTTCTCGTGCCGAGAGGCGTGCAGGTTCGACCCCTGTTACCCGCACCAAACCAACAAAATCCGAACCAGATCTTCCCTATGGGAGACGGGTTCGGATTTTGTGTTTTCTATAGGAAACAATTCTTCACCAACGGTATGCCCTGCCGACCAGACTCCAAACCTCGAGGCCCGAAAAAGAAGAAATCAAAATGAGTTTGGAGGTTTTGATGATGAGAACACTGATTTCCTGCAAGTATCACGAAGATTCCCATGCTGTACACCGACGGCACACTGATCGACATTGACTGCATGGCCGTCGAAGATGAGGTCGCCCGGAACATGTACGAGCGGTAAGAACTGGATAACCTGCTCTATAATCTTGCACGGTATTCCTTGTCTGCTTTCTATCAGGCCTCCTCTGCTTTTGGAGCGAAAAAGGCCGTATCCTGTTCCAGTGTAAGCTGCAGTTTATGGATTTGACAGAAATACGGAAGCTTGCTAAACTCAGAAAAGGGAAGCATGACCGTGCCCGACGCGGGCGTAACTCAGCAGCGAGGAGACAGATCAATGGATTTCAAGCGGAAAGAAATAGGGAATCGCGGCAGGCTGACGGCCATCGCGGCGCTGGCCGCGGCGACCATTCTGTTCGCGGTGTGGGCGCTTGTTTTTCACCACCACGAGCTGTGTGTTTTCATCGTCGAGAACTATATCGAGACGCTGGCGCTGCTCCCGTCGCTGGCGCTGCTGGGCCTGCTGGCGGTGATCGTGAATATCGACGCCTATATCCGCCCTGATCTCAAGCGGATCATGGGGATCATTGTCGCCGTGGTGTTCAGTCTTTTGCTCCAGGATCATCTGGAATACCGCCTGATGATCGGGCAGGCGCGGCCGTTTGCACGGACGCTGACGGCGATCTACGGCTATGTTGTGCGCCCGGTGGTGCTGGCGCTTTTTCTGCGCATCATGGCGCCGGAGAAGAAATTCGGGTGGGTCTGGGCGCTGGTGGGCATAAATGCCGTAATCTATGCTACGGCGCTGTTTTCGCCCATATGCTTTCGGATTACCTGGGACAACCATTACAGTGCGGGCCCCTTGTCTGACACGAGCTTCTATGTCGGCGCCGTTCTCCTCAGCTACTGGCTCCTTCTGACGGTGCGCTTGTTTGAGCCGGAGACGCGCCGGGAGACCTGGCTGCCGGTACTGATGTTTGAGCTGATCACCGGGGCGCTGGCGCTGGATTTCAACACCTATGACTTCGACCAGCCCGTGTCCTATTTCATCCTCGCCGCCGTCATTGACTGCGTGATCAATTACATCTGGCTGCATCTCCAGTTCGTGCGGGAGCACGAGCGGGCGCTGCAGGCGGAGCAGCGGATTCAGATCATGATGACCCAGATCCAGCCCCATTTTCTGTATAACGCCCTCACCGTGATCCAGTCGCTCTGCCGCTCCGACCCGGCTCAGGCGGAAGAGGCCACGGTGCAGTTTGCCAATTACCTGCGCGGGAACATGGACGCCCTGCAGACGAACGCCCCCATCCCCTTCGCAAGAGAGCTGGAGCATACCAGGGAATATCTCGCGCTGGAGCAAATGCGCTTTGAGGACAAGCTGAGCGTGCGCTACGACATTCCGTGCCAGTCCTTTACGCTGCCGATCCTGACTCTGCAGCCCATCGTGGAGAACGCTGTGCGCCACGGCGTGCGCGGCAACGCCGACGGCCGGGGCGAGGTGGTCATCGCCACCAGGGAATACGCCGACCGCTATGAGATCACCGTGACCGACAACGGCCCCGGCTTTGACTCGGAAAAGCAGAAAAAGGATACGGGGAAATCCCATGTGGGCCTCCAGAACGTGCGGGAGCGGCTTGCCCAGATGTGCGGCGGCAGCCTGCGCGTCGAATCCGCGCCCGGCGCGGGGACCGCCGTGACCATCATACTGCCCAGGGAGGCGAACAAACGATGATGATTTTTGCCATAGACGACGAACCCAAGGCTCTGCGGGTACTCTGCCGCTGTGTCGAGGAAGCCGCGCCGGGCGCAGAGCTGAGAGCCTTCGATAAGGCCGCCGACGCGCTGGACGCCATTCTGACCGGGGGACTGTCCCCGGACATCGTGTTCAGCGATATTGAGATGCCCGGCGCCTCCGGGCTGGAGTTTGCCGTCGCGCTCAAGACGGCCTCTCCGGACACGCGGGTGGTCTTCGTCACGGCCTTTTCCCAATATGCGCTGGACGCCTTTCGGGTGCGGGCCCAGGGCTATATCATGAAGCCGCTGACGCCGGAGCTTGTCCGGGAGGAGCTGGACGCGCTGCCGACGGCGCCGAAGCCGCAGACAAACAGACTGCGGGTGCAGTGCTTCGGCAGCTTTGAAGTGTTCTGGCAGGGGGAGCCGCTGAAATTTGCGCGGCGGCAGACGAAGGAGCTGCTGGCCTATCTCATTGACCGCAAGGGCGCGGCCTGCACGTCGGAGGAGCTGGTCTCAGCGCTGTGGGGCGACAGCAGCGGCAGAAAGGACGCCAAGCACGGCATCCGCAATCTCGTCGGCGATCTGCGGGAGACCCTGAAGCGAATCGGGATGGAGGATGTGCTGATCCGACGCGGGGCGCATATCGCGATCCGCCCGGAGCTGCTGGACTGCGATTATTACCGGATGCTGGCGGGCGATATGGCGGCGGTCAACGCCTTCCGGGGCGAGTACATGAGCAATTACAGCTGGGCGGAGCTGACGGCGGGGGCGCTGTATTTTCACGAGCTGACATAAGATTATCCGGGGCGCAGATCGCGCCCCGGATTTTTTTTGACAAAATTCGCCCAAAGCAGGGAATTTGAGACTATTTTGAGCGCCCCGGGTGTTATGATGATGTCGAAAAGCAGATCATCCCTTGCTGAAGAGAGAGGAAACACCATGCTGATCTTTGCCATAGACGACGAACCGAAGATCTTGCGGGACACGGAACAGGCCATCCGGGAGGCTGTGCCGGAGGCGAAGCTCATGTGCTTTGCGCTGGCGGCCGACGCGCTGGCCGCCATCCGGGATAAACGCCTGCGCCCGGACATCGTGTTCAGCGATATCGAAATGCCGGGGCTGTCCGGGCTGGATTTTGCCGTCGCGCTCAAAACGGCCTCGCCGGACACGCGGGTGGTATTCGTCACGGACATTCCCAAATACGCCTTGGACGCCTTCCGGGTACGGGCACAGGGCTACATCATGAAGCCGCTGACGCCGTATGAGGTGCGCACGGAGCTGGAAGCGCTGCCGACGGCGGGCAACCGGCCGAAGAGGCTGCGGGTTCAGTGCTTCGGCAGCTTCGAGGTGTTCTGGCAGGGAGAGCCGCTGAAATTCTCACGGCGGCAGACAAAAGAGCTGCTGGCCTATCTCGTCGACCGGAAGGGAGCGTCCTGCACGGCGGAGGAGATTATCTCCGCGCTGTGGGGCGACGTCGCGGACATGAAAAACGCGAAGCACCGCGTCCGCAACTTCGTAGGCGACCTGCGGGAAACTCTGCGGCAGATCGGGATGGAAGACGTGCTGATCCGGCGCGGGGCGCATCTCGCCATACGCCCGGAGATGCTGGACTGTGATTATTACCGGATGCTGGAGGACGATATGGCTTCGGTCAACACGTATCGGGGCGAATATATGACCAACTACAGCTGGGCGGAGCTGACGGCGGGAACGCTGTATTTTCATAATATTTCTTAAATTTTATCCGGGACGCGCCCTGCGCCCCGGTTTTTTTCATTTTTTAGGAAAAGCTGGGAATATTTGAGACGGTTTTGAGCGCGCCTTGTGGTAAAGTAATTTCATTTATACAAGCAGACCACAAGATGTTGATGGAATGTTGGCGGATTACATTTTCCTCATTGTATGGATAACTCTGAGCCGGAATCCGTCGAAACAGGGTCCTGAAACGGACAGCCGCAAATCCATCCCCATACTCCCGCAGGGAGAGAAAGGAAACGACAACATGAAGAAACTGCTCTGCCTCCTGCTGACGCTGACCATGGTCCTGGCTCCGGGCGCTTCGGCCTTCGCGGACGACGCCGCGAAAGCACCGGTATTCAAGGACGGCGCGGCCCAGCCCATCCTGCAGTACAGCAATCTGAGAGACGAAAACTACACAAATGAGGGCAGCGACATTCTCCGCTTCTGCGTCTATGTTGAGACTGACCACGACACCGACGGCGACGGCAAGGCCGATCTGGTGGAGGCGCTGGTTCAGGTTCCCCGTGCCGCGGCCGAGGGCGCGTACAAGGCCGGCACGATCTACGACCCGACCCCCTACGGCGCGGGCACCGTGGAGGAATACGGCATGGATCCCTCGCAGTTTCTCAATCCCGCTCCCTTTGATTACAGCAGGCTCTATGAGCCCGGTGAAAAACGCACCCCCGCCGGGAGCATGACCACCCTCGAGGCGGCGGCGATCGTCGACCCGGCGTGCTGGAATTACACGGTGCCCTTCTCCGGGATGCCGGGATACATATACGCCCAGGCCTATGACTACTATCTTGTCAGGGGCTTTGCCGTGGTGGAGGCGGGCGGCATCGGCACCTACGGCTCCGAGGGCTATGAGCTCTGCGGCTTCGACCTGGAGCGGGACGCCCACGCCTGCGTGGTGGAATGGCTGGCGGGCAAGCGCGCGGCCTATACAGATCCTTATAATAATATAGAAATCGAGGCCGACTGGTCCAATGGCAATGTCGCCATGACGGGCTGCTCCTACGGCGGCACCCTGCCCTTTGAGGTAGCCACCTCCGGCGTTGAGGGTCTCAAGACCATCATCCCCTTTGCGGGCATCGCCTCCTGGTACGAGTATACCAACTCCCAGGGCGCGCCGCTCTATAACGAAGCGGACTACGCGCACGCCCTGGCCTTCTACAACAGCGGCGCAGCCTTCCTGGACGACGACTGGACGGTCATCAATGACGACTATGCCTCCTTCCTCTGGCAGCTTGCGGAGGATCAGCGGGCTACCAACGGCAATTACGACGATATCTGGGCG
>ONVI01000033.1 GCA_900321275.1 uncultured Eubacteriales bacterium
AAGGAGCTCGGCCTCAACTCCGAGACCGTCGTGGCCTTCAACGTCTCCAGCCGTGAGCAGGTCATCCTCAACACCTGGTACGGCGGCGAGATGAAGAAGGGCATGTTCTCCATGATGAACTACTACCTGCCTCTCAAGGGCATCGCTGCCATGCACTGCTCTGCCAACACCGACATGAACGGCGAGAACACCGCCATCTTCTTCGGCCTGTCCGGCACCGGCAAGACCACCCTGTCCACTGACCCGAAGCGCCTTCTCATCGGCGACGACGAGCACGGCTGGGACGACAACGGCGTCTTCAACTTTGAGGGCGGCTGCTACGCCAAGGTCATCAACCTCGACAAGGAGTCCGAGCCCGACATCTACAACGCCATCAAGCGCAACGCCCTGCTGGAGAACGTGACCGTCGACAAAAACGGCAAGATCGACTTTGCCGACAAGTCCGTCACCGAGAACACCCGCGTCTCCTACCCGATCGAGCATATCGAGAAGATCGTCAAGAACGTCCGTCCCGTCTCCGCCGGCCCTGCCGCGAAGAACGTGATCTTCCTCTCCGCCGACGCTTTCGGCGTGCTGCCCCCCGTCAGCATCCTGACCCCGGAGCAGACCAAGTACTACTTCCTGTCCGGCTTCACCGCCAAGCTCGCCGGCACCGAGCGCGGCATCACCGAGCCCACCCCCACCTTCTCCGCCTGCTTCGGCCAGGCCTTCCTCGAGCTGCACCCCACCAAGTACGCTGAGGAGCTGGTCAAGCGCATGGAGATGAGCGGCGCGAAGGCTTACCTCGTCAACACCGGCTGGAACGGCACCGGCAAGCGCATTTCCATCAAGGACACCCGCGGCATCATCGACGCCATCCTGGGCGGCGCGATCCTCAAGGCGCCCACCAAGAAGATCCCCTACTTCAATTTCGAGGTTCCCACCGAGCTCGAGGGCGTTGACTCCGGCATTCTTGATCCCCGCGACACCTATGCCAACCCCGCCGACTGGGACGCCAAGGCCAAGGATCTGGCCGGGCGCTTCAACAAGAACTTCGTCAAGTACGAGAGCAACGAGGCGGGCAAGGCCCTGGTCGCCGCCGGCCCCCAGCTCTGATTCTGCATCTGATTTTCATGCTTCGGGATCTGCCAATCGGCAGATCCCGATTTATTTTAAAATTTTTTTATTTTCCTATTGTTTTATTGTTCTGAATTCTGTATTATATAGATTGAACCTGTTCCGAAAGGACATCTTGTTGGAGTCAGCCCGTTGTTTTTTATTCGGTGAGATAGATGAAACTGTTTCTTGAATTTTTCAGGCAGAAAGTACCGAAAAACACAAGGGATACGCGCAGTTATTATCAGCATGCCGTAAAGCTCAACGATCAGATGCTTGCCATCTACTTCGTTGTCTCTTTCCTGCTGGTCTCGTATGCGGCAAAGCGCCTGTTCTGGCCGCCCATTGTGTTTCTGGCCGTCCTGTTGTTCAAACTGTATAGTATTGACAAGATTTCGGTGCGCTTGAATCTGCTGCTCAACGTGCTGATCATCTGCGGCTGGACCGTCTGGTATGCGCTCACCTTCGGCTGGGGAATCGGCGGGCAGCATATGCTGATTCTGCTCATTCTGCAGGTCTTCTTCTGCCTGTATGAGCCGCCGTTTTTCAAGGTGATCTATTTCCTGCTGCTCCTGTCTCTGCGCTTGTTCCTGTTTTATTACACCTCGAATCACGAGCCGCTGGTCGTATTGGACAGCTTTTCCCAGTTTCTGATGCAGACCGTGAACACCGTCTCGCTGTTTATCATCGTTGCAAGCTGCTGCATCGTATACAGCACCAACCTCCAGGATACGGAGCGCCAGCTTCTTCTGCATAATGAACAGCTCCAGCAGCAGGCGGAGACCGATCCGCTCACCAAGCTCATCAACCGCCGCGGCTTTACGGACATCATGAACCGCTTTGTCGCGGATCACCCGGACGCCATGTACTGCGTCGCCATCGCGGATATTGACTTTTTCAAACGCGTCAACGACACATACGGCCACAACTGCGGCGACTATACGCTGCAGACGCTGGCGGCGCTGTTTATGGAGCGCTCCACGGACAAATACTTCGTCAGCCGCTGGGGCGGTGAGGAGTTCTGCTTCTTCTTCCCCGACGTCAATATCGACGACGCCGGGAAGATCATCACGGATCTTCTGATCGAGGTACGGAAGATGCAGCTTGAATACGAGGGCAATAAGTTCTCGATCACGCTCACCGCCGGCGTGGAGGAAAACGACTACCGCTCTCCCCTGTCGGAGCTGATCGAAAGCGCCGACCGCAAGCTGTATCTCGGCAAGAAAAACGGCCGTGACCAAATTGTTTTTTAAGGAAGCACCCATTATGCTCGATATTTACGGAACCCTCGGGCCGCGCTGCTCTGATCCCGATACCCTTCGCGCCATGCTTGAAGCCGGGATGAGCGGCGTCCGCCTGAATCTTTCCCATATTACGCTACACGACGCGGCGCTGCAGATTGAAAATCTGCAGCGCGCAGCTTTGCAATGCGGAAAAAAGGCACAGCTTCTGATCGACATGCAGGGGCCGGAGCTGCGCATCGGCGCGCTTTCGCGTCCGCTTACGCTCATTGAAGGCGATCAGGCGCTGTTCGGCGAGGGCGGCGTCCCTGTCCCCGCCCTGGCTCTCCCCTGTCTCGTTCCGGGGCAGCAGGTACTGCTGGACGACGGAAAGCTCCTGCTTGAGATCGTCTCCGGCGACGGCAGAACGGCGCGGGCAAAGGTTCTGCGCGGCGGCGTCCTGCAAAGCCGCAAGAGTCTTGCCCTGCCCGGCTGCACCCTGCATCCGCCCACGATGACGGAGACGGATCTTTTGAACCTGTCCCTCGCGGCGGAATACGGCGTCACCGGCGTCATGCAGCCCTTTGTCCGGGATCGCGCCGATCTCGAGGCCGTGCGCGCGGCGCTGGATCACGCGGGCGGCGAACATATCCGTCTCTTTGCCAAGGTTGAGAACATGGAGGGCGTCAGGAATCTGGACGAGCTCATCCCCGCCTGCGACGAAATTGTGATCGCGCGGGGCGATCTGGGCAACGCCATGCCGCTGTGGGAGCTGCCGCGGGTTCAGAAGGAAATCGCCGCGAAATGCCGCGCCGCGGGCCGGGACTTCATGGTGGTCACCCAGATGCTCTACACCATGGAGCACGCCGCCGTCCCCACCCGGGCCGAGGTCAGCGACGTCTTCAACGCCATCGTCGACGGTGCCGCCTCCGTAATGCTCACCGGCGAGACCGCTGTGGGCGAGTACCCGGTGGAGGCGATACGGTACATGGCAAATACCGTCGCAGAGGCGGTGAGGTATTTGGGAAGATCGGGCCGATGAGGGCATTGCCCCTGACTTTGTCTATACATTGAAACGGCGGACAGCCAAAAGCTGTCCGCCGTTTCAATGTGTAGACAAAGTCGCAACTTGGCTCCCCCTGTGGGGGAGCATTCTGACGCGCGGGAAGCGTGCGACATGCAAAGCTTGCTGTCGCCGCCGCATGCGGCGGTGACTGAGAGGGCAGCTCACAATTCTCTCAAAACAAACGAGATAGATGATTTCATAAAGTGTTTTGCCCTCTCCGCCCCAGTGTACGCACTGGGGCACCTCCCCCAAAGGGGGAGGCAAGTGACTTTGTCTACAGTCTGACTGATATGAAATGACATATGTCATTTCATATCAGTTACAGCGCGCCCGTTTTTCGATTTACCGCGGGGCTCTCCGGCCCGGACAGCACGAACGGTCAGACGGCGTTATACTATTTCCTGATAGGAAGCTGACTTGGCATTTCGAGCAGAAATTGCGCCGGACAAGGCGGCTTTCGCAGAGCATAATGTCGTCCTCGCAAGCTTTGTATCGTCTCGCTTCCGTCAAGCATGACGAAAGCTCGCTCACGTCGCTGCTCGTCCTCACAAATTCAAAGCATGGGCTTTAAATTTGAAAGGAAAACGGAAGGAGCGGATATAGAGCTTTTCCGACTCTTCGGAACCGGAGAAGCGGAATGAAGCGAGTTTCGTTTGACGCGGTCAAGAAAGCCAACGCAGTATGGCACAATTCCTGCCGGAAGGACTGTCAGATTCCTATCAGGGGATAGTATTATACATGATCTGATCCCCGTACACGGAGAAGGAAACGGAATCGGTCACATAGCTGCCGCCGTAGATGTCGTTGATACAGAAGCTGTACAGGTAATCGCCGTCCGGAAGAAGCTCAAAGTACAGCGTGTCGCCGAACCCCCAGGCGTACGCGCCCCCGGTATACCGGGAGTCTTCCCAGGAAGCCGCGGAATAGGCGTCATAGAGCGGGACAATGCGGTCGCCCGGCTTCAGGGTTTCGCCGGGACGGGATGCAACACCGTGCGCGCCGACGCCGTCCCAGAGATCCATCACGCGCACCTCCCCCGTGGTATAGTCCCACGCAAAGCGCAGGTTCGTCTCCCTGCCGTTGACAGAGACCGGGCTTGTGAAGATGTCATAGCCGTCGCGCCGGTCCACCAGATAGACGCACAGGGGCTGTCCGTCAGGCAGGGCAAACCAGTAGCCGTCAAAGTTGTCCAGAAAGACGCCGGATTCCCAGTCTCCCAGAATGTCGCTGGTTAAGCCGAAGCAGATGTAATCTCTTCCGTCGGGCGAGACGAGATAGACCACCGCTTCCACAGATTCCGTGTTTCTGATGCTGTCCTGCGTCAGGGCAAAAGCATAGGTTCCGTCCTCATCCAGATACGGTTTTATGTCAAAGCTGATCGCCGAGCTCTGCCCCTGCTGCGCGGCACTGTCCCAGTCTGCGTCCCAGCCGCTGCTGTAACCTTCCCAATTGCCGCCGTTTACAAAACCGTAGGCGACTTTATTCGCAAGCTCCAGATAATAAGGGCTGATGCAGACGTCTTTGAAGATGCCGAGCTCCGTCGAGCCCTGTACCTCAAGCGGGTAGTAGATCGAAAGGCCGCTCGCCCCGTCGTGATCCATGCCCCGCACCTGGTAAAGCACCGAAGCATTCAGGGCGGCGAGGGCATCCGACGCATGGGACGAGTATCCCCGTCCCGCCAGGATCAGGCCGCCCAGATCGACCATGTTCGTAAATCCTTCGCTGCGGTTATTGCCGCCGAAGTTATCCGCGTCCGCGACGGCGCGGGCAATCGGGCCGTAATCCGCGTTCCCCTCCGTCACGGCGAGCAGGTCCTTCGCATAGGCATCGAACGCAGCGCGCAGCGCGCCGATCTGTCTCAGGTCAATGACCGCCAGCGTAGCCCCGTCCTCCTGTTCGACCATACAGCAATTTTGATAATAGCTGTCGCAAATCGCCCTGCCGAGTTCTGCGCCGTCGGCATAGGGATGCGCATACAGATATCTGCCGATCGCCGCATAGTTCCAGCCGCTGCCCGGCTCCGTCTCCTGAGAGCTGACCATAAAACGCGCATGAGGCGCAAGCATGGCAGCGGTTTCCACCGTCCCCATGAGGCAGGCGTCAAAGCCGATGAAGTCAAAGCCCTGAGGTAGCAGGCCCTGCACGCTCTGCAGCGCGTTTTCGATGTCCTTCAGGGAGAGGCTCTCATCGTCCGCCAGTTCGTCAAAGCATACGCCGTTGATGCTGCCGCTGCCGTGATTCCACAGAACCAGGCCCACATGCGCGGCGGGATATGCCGCAAGCCCCCAGCGCAGGAAATCCGCCAGGGTTTCAGACTCTCCCATGCCGGCGAGAGGCTGTCTTGCAACCAGGTCCCGCCGCCCCTCCGCGATGGCATAACGGTCCAGCGTGTCGGCGGAGACGCCGTTGTTCCACGCGCAAGCGCCGCCGGTTTCCACGACAAAGCGGACATTGGACCCTGTACGGGCGTCGATCATCTCCTGCATGTTATCGGTGGCAAAGCCGCTCTCGCTCTCCAGATCCGAACCGCATAAGTACACGAAGATCGTCCAATCCCCTTCCGCGGAAGCGGCCGCGCAGAGATTCAGACACAGAATCAGCGATATCAAGATTGCGAACCCTTTTTTCATAATGCGCCTTCCTTTTTGCTGTTTTGCCTCAGAGCTTACACATGCATATTCATGCGTTGTGCGAAACAGTCCCGCCTGTTTGGCAGGGATGAATTGATTATACCATCATGGCAGAAGATATTGCAAGATGTCGTATATCCGCAAAGCCTGTTGAATCCATACTGACAATGCGGTGATTCAGCTTGAAAAAAGCCGCTGTTGATGATATAGTAAATGCAATCATTCGGAAAAGCACTGCGGCCAATCCCTTTACCGGATCGTAAAACCGTTGAAGTCCCATCCCGACAGGATGGTTCCTCAGCGGCTTTTCTGAAAGACGGATGGATTGATTTGATCCCGCATGCCTGCGAAGCGCTCGGCGCAAATGCGTTTGACGGGGCGTCCCGCCTCGAATACATGATCATGCCGGCGTAGATCTTGATTGACCCGGAGGCATTCAGCGGACCCGACGCAGCCGTTGTCATGCGCAGCTGAGCTTCCCCCCAAAAAAGGAAAAACGGTGAACGCCATGAATGAAAAGAAAGAAATAAAAGAGTTTTCAATAAGGAATAAGGCCATCTGTGCCTTTGTTCTTCTTATCGTCGTGCTTGTCCTGTGCAGCTTCGCGCTGACTTACACCGGCGTGTGGATGGGCCGTATACGGGAGGCCGAGCAGGAAGAACTGAAAATGAGCTCTCTTCTGGATTTCATCAACGATGTTTACGCGCAGCGCGATACCGCAGACAGAAGGTTTACTGAATTCGTGTCCAGGGATGTCAGGTTCATGTCGGGTTTGCTGCGGGAATTCCTCACGGAAGACGGGTACGACGGGCCGAGGACGTTTCGCGGCAGCTTTGTGGCGGAGCTCCGCGGAGACGAGGTGCTGCTGCCGGACGGAATCCTGAAGGGTGAAATGGACATCAGCCGTGGGCTGATCAAGGAGAGCATTGCTTCGGGCTCCATGATGACGGGGCGGCTTTTGGTCGCTTCCGACCACGAGGACGCGCTGAAGGAGTTTTTATCCGAAGAGCCGAACAAAGAGGATTACTCGGATACCGCCGTCAAAACCTGCTTCCTGTCCTTCGGCGAGATCAGCGACCGGTTCATCTATGTTGATGTTACCAGCGAGATCGAATATCTGGACACGCTGGACGCTTTCACATACAACGCCTATGCTGCGCTGGACGCCGCGGATCAAAGCTACGGCGGCGTAACGCTGGCTGTCAGCGTACAGGACGGAGAGCTCCGGATTCTCAGAAGCTATGGCAACACGGAAGGCTTCGAAGATCTGAAAGCCATCGGTATCGACGCAGGCTTTCTTTCGCGCGGGGAAAAGCTGCTGAACGTCAACGGCACAAGCTACCGCTGCGCTGTCATCGGGCTCGACCTGGATCGGATCGGCGAAGACAACAGCTTTGTCATTCAGCTCCTGCCGCAGGTTTCCCACGAAAAACGGAGTGCGCCTCAGTCAATTCTGCTCTGCCTGATGACTGTGATACTCCTGACGATTATCGTCTATGTGGTGGCGACGCAGCGCTATACCAGGAAAAACGTGCTGACCGGCGAACAGGCGGAACGCTACAGGCCGTCAAAAATGCGGCTCAGGATGACAGCCGCAGGAATCATCGGCACGCTGCTGATCTTTTTTTCCGCCGTTCTCATACAGTCCCTGAACCAGCTTTATGTGGAGATCCGATACGGTCAGGACACGCTGGAGATCTATTCCGAACACCTGGGCTATTCCGGTGAGCAGAGGCGGAAGGCCGTCAAGGAGAAGGAAGAGGACTGGTATGTCTATTACGGCAAGCAGCTTGCGTCGCTGCTGACCGAGTATCCGAAGCTTGTCAGGAGGGATGTGCTGCAAAGCGCCTGTGACGCGCTGGGAATTGATTTCATCATGCTCTTCGACGCGAGTGGAAAAGAGACTCTCTGCAGCGGAGAGTATATCGATTTTACCATGGACAAGGGGCTGGGCGCGGATTCCTCGGATTTCCGCCGTCTGCTGCTCGGCGTGCCGAGCATCGTCCATGATCCTTCCTATGACAGGATCACCGGCCTCGAGCGGAAAATGATCGGCGTAAGACTTAATGATCTGAAAGAGAAGGATAAATACGGCGCCCTGATCATGGCGCTGCCGCCGGATTCCACGGATACCGATGACTACGCCGGCGGCGTCAGCCAGCAGCTGTCGTCCATGGCAAGCAAGGGCACGCTTTGCTTTGCCGCAGATGCCGATAACGGGAAAATACAGTATGCCAGCGATCTTTCCCTGATCGGAAGGGCAATCACGGATCTGGGACTTTCGGAAACGAGCCTGGGACAGATCTATATGGATTTTGGTTCCATTGACGGGAACAAGCATTTCGTGATTGCCGAGCAGAAGGATGGCGCCGTTTACTATTATGCGGTAGAATTCGGCAGGCTGTTCCACATGATTTTCACTTATGGCTTCATCTGCGCGGCGCTTTTTGTGATTACCCTGACGCTTACGCTGAACTTCCTCATGCGCGGGTATACGGAACAGCTCTACACGAAGTGGGCCAAAATGCGCCTGGCCGGCATCGAATCGGACTCGAAAGTCGCAAAACTCGTACAGGATAAGATCAAGGCATCGGGAACAGACGGTACGAATCTTCTTGATAAGATGACCGCCCGGGGGCTGAAGTTCCTGGAAACGGTCGGCTGGGAAAGAGAAATGCCCGAGGAGAAAGCATGCGTGATTCTTCGCGTGGGCGTGGCACTTCTGGTGCTGACCTCTTTGGGCACCCTGCTGAGAGAATCCCTGCTGAATCATAATTCGCTGTTCCGCTTCCTGCTCTTCGGAAATTGGGTGCGCGGCCTGAACCTGTTCTCTTTGAGCAGCGTCCTGATCGTTTTTGGGATCGCCTATCTGATCAATCTGACCAGTGATGTGATTCTTCGGATCACCGCCGGTTTTCTTTCCGCAAACGGAGAGACGGTATGCCGTCTGCTGTACAGCTGCCTGAAATACCTCACGGCGTTCGGCGTCCTGTATTACTCGCTCGGCTATCTTGGCTTTCCGACCAGCACGGTTGTCGCCTCGCTCGGTATCGTTTCTCTGGCCCTCTCCCTGGGCGCGAAGGATCTGATTGCCGATATTCTTAGCGGGATCGCCATCGTGTTTGAAGACAGTTTTCAGGTCGGAGATATCGTGGAGCTCAACGGGAAACGCGGGAAAGTGATGGAGCTCGGCATGCGTTCCACGAAAATGAAAGTTGACAGCAGCAACATTCTGGTTCTCAACAACCATGAAATCCGGGATATCCTGAATCTTTCCAAAGAATCATCCCGCGTGAAGGTGGAATTTCAGATTTCGAATCAGGAGCCTCTCACAAAAGTGGAAGCGCTTTTGGAACAGAAGCTGCCTGAGATTGGGGCGAAATGCGACAAAATTCTTTCCGGCCCGACCTATCTCGGCGTCATCTCCATCTCCGGCAAAACCATGCAGCCGACCAAAACGCTGGGCATCGTCGCGACATGTGAGCAAAAAGATATGGAGAAAGTCAGTCTTTTCCTGAACAGGGAGATTTCCCTCCTGTTTGAGCAGGAGAAAATCGAGTTAAAGTAAACGGCAAAACCATACAGGACAAAAAGCGGGGGGGCGAGAATTTCTCGCCCCCTCAGACTGTAGACGAAGATAATTATATAACAGCTTCATTTTTGCTGTCATGGCTTCGCATCGGCGAAGGATCTCACTTTGCGGCGGCAGGAACGCAGCAGGACATATGATAAAGCACAGCAGGACATGTGATAAAGTACAAAAAGCAGTTGCAGTGCAGCCGCATACATGTTATTATTTACCATAAGGGTTTTTCGGCGATCTGAACTCCCGGACCGGATCGCCGCGGGAAGAAATCGCAAATATCAGAAAAAACAAGGTGCCGGCAATGCAGGAGAAAAGACCGGGCCTGATCATGGGCCGCTTGAAGCGGCGAAGCATCCGAAAGTTTTGACAGGACAATTGGCGGTGATAATACATGACATTCCGATATGGCGTATCCGCGATTCTGGCTGTGATGGCGTTCATGCTGAGCGTCTGCGCCGCTGTGGCCAGGCGGTCGGAAAAGGAGATCGGAAAGGCGGTGGCAAAGCTGTGCGCGGGGCTGATTTTTCCCGTCCTCGGCAACCTGATCATCGTCGCCTCGGTCTCGCGGAATCTCTCCCTGCTCGGCTCCTATATCTATGTGCTGGGCATGGATCTGGTGATGTACGCCCTGGTAAACTTCACCGAGCAGTACTGTAAGGGAGTCGGAAACGGGCAGCAGCGGCCCGCCGCCCTGTATTACCTGCTTCTTGCGGACGCGGTGCAGCTCCTGCTCAACCCGATTTTCGGCCACGCCTTCACGATAGAGGCGGTGGACCTGCAGGGCTTCCCGTACTACATTCTCGTCCCCTTCCTGGGGCTTACCATACACCGCATCGTGGACTATGCCATGTTTACCGCGGTGATTTTGATGTTCGGGCTGTGTGTTGTGAAAACCGTGCGCATCTATAAGGAGCGCTACGCGGTGATTCTGGTGGCCATGCTGGTCGTGGGCCTGTGGCAGACCTTCTATATTTTTTCACGCTCCCCCATCGACCTGTCCATGATCGGTTACGGGGTCTTCGGCCTGCTGGTGTTTTACCTCTCGCTGTACTACCGGCCGCTGCGCCTGCTGGACCGCCTGCTGTCGGACATTACCTCCGAAATGCCGGACGCGTTCTTCATCTATGATCCCATGGGCAGATGCATCTGGGCCAACAGCCCGGGATTGAAGCTGCTGGGCGGAACAGACCGGGGCAGCCTCGAAAATGTGGACGAACGGCTGGAAAAGAAGCTCGGCGCGATCCGGCGCGACAAGGAAAACTGGACGGAAAACCGCGTCATCGGCACCGGGGACGACGCCTCGTATTACACGCTGGAAAAGCGCATGGTCAACGACCAGAACAAGCATCTGGCGGGCTCGTATCTGATCGTCCGCGATGAGACGGAGGAGAAGCGCAGCATTCAGCACAAGCTGTACGAGTCCACCCATGACCGCCTGACCGGGCTTTATACCAAGCAGCATCTGTACGACTGCATCCGTGAAACGCTCGATGAGCGCGCGGATACGGACTACATGATTCTGTTTCTCAACATCAAGAATTTCAAGGTCATCAACGATATTTTCAGCACCGCCTTCGGCGACCTTGTGCTGTGCCGGATCGCGGACATGATCCGGAACGGGACGACGGCGCGCTGCGTCTTCGGCAGGCTCAACGGCGACAACTTCGGCATCCTCATGCCGAAGGAGGAGTTCCGGCCGGAAGAGCTCGAAAAAGCCCTTGCGGGCTTCACCGTTTCCGACGGGGAGGTAAAGACCCAGATCCTGATCCAGATGGGCGTCTATGTCCTGGCGGAACGCGATTTGGAGGTCTCCGTCATGTTCGACAGGGCGCGGCTTGCCCTGACCGCGATCCGGAACGAATACCTCTCCCACATTGCCTATTACGACGAGGAGCTGCGCGAGAAGATCCTCTGGGATCAGCAGATCGCGGCCATGCTGGACGAGGCTATCGACCAGATGCAGATCAGGCCGTTCCTGCAGCCCATCTCCGACAGCAGCGGCAGGGTTGTGGGGGCGGAGGCGCTGGCCCGGTGGATCCACCCGGAGTACGGCCTGCTGCCGCCCTACCGGTTTATTCCCGCTCTGGAGAAAAACGGTATGATCGCGAAGGTGGACCACCACATGTGGCGCTGTGCCGCCTCAATCCTTGCCGACTGGAAGGGCGTACACGACGATCTGTTTCTCTCCGTCAATATCTCTCCGAAGGATTTCTATTTCATCGACGTTGTGGAGGCGATCAAGTCGCTTACGCAGGAGTATGAGATCGATCCTTCGAAGCTGCGCCTTGAGATCACCGAGACCGTGATGATGACCGACGCCGTCAACCGTCTGAACATCCTGAACGATCTGCACAACGCGGGCTTCTATGTGGAGATGGACGACTTCGGCAACGGCTACTCGTCGCTGAACCTGCTGAAGGATATGCCGGTTGATATTTTGAAAATTGACATGGAGTTTCTCGCTGAGACGGGAGACGAGCCGAAGGCCAAGGCCATCCTCGGCAACATCATCAGACTCTCCGAGGAGCTGCACATCACGCCGCTGACAGAGGGCGTCGAGACAAAGCAGCAGTTCGATCTGCTGACGCTCATGGGCTGCAAGCTGTTCCAGGGCTACTATTTTGCAAAGCCCATGCCGCGGGAGGAATTTGAGCGCTCCCTTCTCGAGACAAATTCTTCCGCGGTGGACGAGAACAGGAGCAACGCGGGATAAGCACGGGGCGCACGGTTTCGCGGTACCCGGCAGAAGCTCCTTCGGCTCCGCTGAGCCATGACACAAGCGGAGCAGTTATATGCAGTCTGAGGAAAGGGAAGGGTTGTTCATGCATTCGATCAGGACAAAAATATCGGCTGTGACGATAGGCGCGATCATCTTCACCATGATCATCGCCGCCGTATTCGGCGTGGCTGCGATCAGAAATATCGGCCAGGACAGCTCGGAGCAGATGCTGCGCCTGCTGTGTGACGCGGGGCAGAAGAATCTGAACGCGGGGCTGCAGGACGTCGAACAGAATGTGCAGACGATCTCCGCCTATGTCGAATCGGATCTGGACGGGCTTGAGGATCAAAAGCTTCAGGCGCATCTGGACCGTGTCAGCGATTTTTTCAAAAAAGTGCTTTATAATACAAACGGCGTCATGACCTATTATTACAGGATTGACCCTGCCGTCTCGTCAAAGGTCAAGGGCTTCTGGTTTGTCAACACCGACGGCGAGGGCTTTCAGGAGCATGAGGTGACCGACATCACCCGATATGATACGGAGGACACCTCGCAGCTTGTCTGGTTCACCGTACCCAAAGCGACGGGCAGACCCGTCTGGCTTCCCCCTTACGTCACCGACAATCTGGACGCGCGTGTCATCTCCTACAACACGCCGGTTTATCTGGACGGTAAATTCGTGGGCGTGATCGGTATTGAGCTGGATTACTCCTTTATGGCCAAGCAGGTGGACAACATCACGCTGTACGAAAACGGCTATGCCTTTGTGGACGACGGAAAGGGGGCCGTGGTCTATCATCCCCATATGGACGTCGTCACGATGGAAACGCTTCCGGAGACGCCGGAGGGACTTGCCAGCGAGGATGAAATCATCCGCTATCAATATAAAAATGTGGAAAAAATGGCGGTCAGCCGTCCCCTGTGCAACGGGGACCGTCTGATTGTGTCGGTTCCCGTGAAGGAGATCAACGCGGGCTGGCAGAGATGGGTCAAGATGATCGTCGTCGCCTTTGCCCTGCTTCTGGCGGCGTTCATTGTGTTTATATCGCGCTTTACCAAAAGGATCACAAAGCCTCTGCAGGATCTCACAAAGGTGGCGGAGCAGATCGAGGAAGGAAACTACGATCATTCCCTCGACTATGACGAGGACGACGAGATCGGTATTCTGACGCGCACCTTCAGCCGCGTTACGGCAAATCTGAAAACCTATATCACAGACCTGAACCATCTGACCGAACAGCTGACGCTTCAGAAGGAATCCGAGAGCGCCCTGCTGGACAACATGCCTGCTGTGAATTTCTCCAAAGACGCGGTGACCGGGGCGTATCTGTACTGCAACCAGGGCTTCGCGGAATACGCGAACAAAGAAAATCCCGCGGATGTGATCGGGCTAACCGATGCAGACTTTTTGATCCCGACACGGCCAGGCACTTTACCGAGGACGACAAAAAGGCCCTCGCCATGGACACGCCCTATGTATTCTTTGAGGATGTGGCCGACGCGGAGGGCAACCCGCGCCAGTTCCGGACGACAAAAATGAAGTTCTATGATTCGAGCGGGAGAATGTGCCTGCTCGGCATGTGCATGGACGTCACGGAGCTGGAGCGGATCAGAAGAGAGAGCGACGAGACAAAGGCCGCCTATCAGGAGGCCCTGACCGCAAGCACCGTCTACGGAAATATTGTCGACGCCCTGGTGCAGGATTTCTTCGATGTATACTATGTAAATATTGAAACGAACGCCTATATCGAATACGGCTCCTGGACCGAGGAGGGAAAGCGGGCGACAGAGCGCCAGGGAGAGGACTTCTTCTCGCAGAGCAGGACAAACGCCAGGCATTATATTGTCGAGGAGGATCAGGAGCGCTTTATTGCGGCACTCGAGAAAGAGAAGCTGCTGAAAGAGATCACACGGCACGGGGCGTATATTATCTACTACCGGCTGCGGATAAACGGCGTGCCGACCTATGTCCGCTTGAAGGCCACCCATATTCCCGGCGACGACAGGCATATCATCATCGGCGTCAGCAATGTGGACACCCAGATGCGGGACCGCAAGGCGGCCGAGCGCGCTGCGGAGGAGACGAAATCCTATCAGCGTCTCAGCGCCCTGAGCGGCAACCTGATGGCGCTGTTCTATGTCGATCCGGAGACCAACGCCTACACGCAGTTCAGCGCCTCGGCCGAGTACAGCGAATTCGGCTTTGCCAGACAGGGCAGCGATTTCTTCCGGGCTGCCTATCAGGATGGCCTGAGGACGATCCACCCGGACGACCTGCCGCTTTTCCAATCCCAGGTCACGAAAGAGAATATCCTGGCCGCCATCGAGCGGGACGGGATGTTTGTGCTGGCTTACCGCATAATGAGCGGCGACGTTCCCATCTATGTGCGCCTGAAAGCCGCCAAAGTGGTGGAGGACGGCAAAGCACTGCTGATCATCGGCCTGATGAACGAGGACGCCCAGATCCGCCAGGAGCAGGAGTACGCGCGCGATCTGTCCATCGCAAAAAGAATGGCGACGGTCGACTCCCTGACGGGCGTAAAGAACAAGCACGCCTATGCCCAGTGGGAGGAGAAAATTGACGCGGAGATCAAAGCGGGGCAGCAACAGCCCTTCGCCGCGGTTGTGTGCGATGTGAACAATCTGAAGGCCGTCAATGATCTGTACGGGCATAAGGAGGGCGACGCCTGCATCCTGAAGGCATGCCGGAAGATATGCGCCGTCTTCAGCCACAGCCCGGTATTCCGCGTCGGCGGGGACGAGTTCGTGATCCTCCTCACCGGCGAGGATTATGGTCGGCGGAAGAGCCTGATGGAGCAGATCACGACGCTTCCGGCAGACCGTTCGAAGATCAGAATAGGAGAAACCATCGCGGCGGGAATCGCCGATTACAACCAGAAACAGCATTATTCGCTGGCAAGTGTCCTGGAAGAGGCCGACAAGGCCATGTACGAGAACAAAAAGCAGCTCAAGGAGGTCTGCCGGGTTGAAGAGTATTCGCCGGAGACCGTTCCGGAGTCCACGGAAATATCGCTTATCAATACGCGAAAGACCGTCCTGATCGTAGATGACGTTGCGTTGAACCGCGAGATCCTCGGCGACCTTCTGGAGGACGAATTTGACATCCTGTTCGCTGCCGACGGCATCGAAACGCTGGAAATTCTGCGCAGCCACAAGGACGAGATTGACCTTGTGCTTCTTGACCTGCAGATGCCGAACAAGAACGGACGGGAAGTAATGGCGGAAATGCAGGTCGATGAGGATCTCATGTCGATCCCGGTGCTCATTTTGACTGTCGATCAGAACGCGGAACTTGACTGCCTGAAGATCGGCGCAATGGACTTTATTCCGAAGCCCTTTCCGAGCATTGAGATTGTCAAGGCCCGTATTGCGAAATGCATCGAGCTTTCCGAGGATCGGGATCTGATCCGGCACACGGAGCGCGATAAGCTGACGGAGCTGCTGAACAAGGACTACTTTCTGCGTTATGTAAACCGTCTCGATCATATCTACAAGGGCACGCCCATGGACGCCGTCGCCCTTGACGTGAACCGCTTCCATACGCTCAACAAGCAATACGGCCGGCAATTCGGCGATCTTGTGCTGCACAGCATCGGCGTCAGCCTCAGAAAGCTGGCGCGGCAGACCGGCGGAATCGGCTGCCGGCAGGGCGGCGACACCTTCCTGCTCTACTGCCCGCACCAGGAGGACTATGAGAAGCTGCTGAGCGGGTTCCTGGACGACATTCATGACAACAGGGAGATCGGGAACAAGGTCAGCATGCGATTCGGTGTGTATCTCAACGCGCAGCGGGTGACAACTGTTGAGGAACGCTTTGCACGCGCGAAAACCGCCGCGGACAGCGTAAAGGATGATCCGCAAAGCGTATGCGGATATTACAAAGAGGCTTGACGCGCGCCTGATACAGGGAATGACAGGGGCAGGATCCTGTCAGTTCGGGAGTCTGGGCAGGCACCATCGGATCAACGGAGACTGCGCAATGACACGCCGCATTATGGTGTTCCCCCCGTACATCGGAAAAACAGCTTCGAAATCAAATATTATTCGTCCGGGAACGAGTCCGGCAAGTGTTGATATTCCCCGGTTTTCGGGCTTTTCACACACGCTGACGCTCTCCTTAAAAGAGAGCTCGCTTGCATCGGGTATATTCGATCAGGCTCTCACTGTCAAATATTTCTTTATACGTTCCCGACTGTTTACAAGCGATGCATGCCCCTGCCTGTTTTCCGGCGCCGGGCGCTGAATATCGTGAAACTGTATTAAGGCAACACCGCACAATCCGCCTTCGGCATCTCCTGGAAAATTTGCGCTCTGATTTCGTCACTTTTTCTTGAGGTACACAAAGTACATCAGCGAAAAAGTGCCTTTATCAGAACCCAAATTTTCTCAGGATCTGCTCTTGCCGAATTATGCGGTATTGCCTTAAGGAAACGCTGAATAAATCCAAACATTCCCGATGATTACCGCATCGCATCCTTCATGGCTTTCACGTACTCCCCGACATACGGCGGCGCGTCCCGGCCGTATTTTTCCAGCAGCTTGATGATGGCCGAGCCCACGATCGCCCCGTCTGAGAGAGCCGCCATTTTCTTTGCCTGTTCGGGCGTGGAGATTCCGAAGCCGATAGCGCACGGAATTTCGGTGTTTTCGCGCACCAGTCTGACCATGGCTCCCAGATCCGTGGTAATCTCCGTGCGGGTGCCGGTCACGCCGAGGCTCGACACAAGATACAGAAAGCCCTCCGCCTCCCGCGCGATCATGGCGATACGATTCTCTGACGTCGGCGCAATGAGGGAGATCAGATCTACCCCGCAGGATCGGCAGATGGGCAAAAACTCGTCCTTTTCCTCAAAGGGCAGGTCCGGCAGGATCAGCCCGTCGATGCCGACATCCCGGCACAGGGACAGAAAGCGCTCCGCCCCGTAGGAGAAGACGACGTTTGCATACGTCATGAACACCATAGGGACAGTAACATCTTCGCGCAGTTTTCGAACGAAGTCAAAAATTCTGTCGGTGGTGATCCCGCCTCGCAGTGCGCGCAGATTGGCGCCCTGAATCACCGGGCCTTCCGCGGTGGGATCGGAGAACGGGATTCCGAGCTCGATCAGGTCTGCCCCGTTTTCGACCGCTGCCCGCACAACGGCGCTCGTTGTCTCCAGATCGGGGTCGCCGCAGGTAATGAAGGCGATAAATGCCTTTCCGTTTCCAAATGCGTTCGATATCCTACTCATAGATATTCTCTCCCCTGTAGCGTGCGATCGCGGCACAGTCCTTGTCGCCGCGGCCCGAAATCGTAATGACCAGGATTTGCTCCTTTCCCATCGCGGGCGCCAGCTTTTGCGCGTATGCCACAGCATGGGCCGATTCGATGGCAGGGATGATCCCCTCCGTTTTTGAGAGATACTCGAAAGCGCACACCGCTTCCTCATCCGTGACAGGGACATACTCCGCCCTGCCGATGTCGTGCAGCCAGGCGTGCTCCGGTCCGACGCCCGGGTAATCCAGGCCCGCGGAGATCGAATACACCGGCGCGATCTGCCCGTATTCATCCTGGCAAAAATAGGATTTCATGCCGTGAAAGATACCGACGCGCCCCGTGTTGATCGTGGCCGCGGTTTCAAAGCCGTCGATCCCCTTCCCCGCCGCCTCGCAGCCGATCAGCCGCACGGACTTGTCTTCGATGAAGTGATAAAAACTGCCGATCGCGTTGGATCCGCCACCGACACAGGCCAGCACCGCGTCCGGGAGGCGTCCCTCCTTTTCCAGGAGCTGCTGCCTGATCTCCCGGGAGATCACCGCCTGGAAATCGCGGACGATCGTCGGGAACGGGTGCGGCCCCATCACCGAGCCGAGGCAATAGTGTGTATCGTCGATGCGGCTTGTCCATTCCCGCATGGCTTCCGAGACCGCATCCTTGAGCGTCGCGGTGCCGGTTTTTACGGGAACGACCTCCGCCCCCAGCAAGCGCATACGATAGACATTCAAAGCCTGGCGGATCGTATCCTCCTCTCCCATAAAGACGACGCATTCCATATCCAGCAGTGCCGCCGCGGTCGCCGTGGCAACACCGTGCTGCCCGGCTCCCGTCTCTGCGATGAGGCGGGTTTTTCCCATTTTTTTGGCAAGCAGCGCCTGCCCCAGCACGTTGTTGATCTTGTGCGCGCCTGTGTGATTCAGGTCCTCCCGTTTGAGGTAAATTTTCGCGCCGCCCAGGTCCCGCGTCATCTTTTCCGCGTAATACAGGCGCGAGGGTCTGCCCGCATAGTCGTTCAGCAGCGCGGTCAGCTCCCGGTTAAAGTCGGGGTCCGCTTTGAAATGATTGTATGCCTGTTCCAGTTCAATGACGGCGTTCATCAGGGTTTCCGGGATGTACTGTCCGCCGTGAATGCCAAAGCGTCCGTTTGGGTTTGTCATGGTGTTGCCTCCTGACTGTCCGCCTCCCGCACAGCGCGGACAAATTTTTCCATCTTTCCGGGGTCTTTTCTCCCCGCGGTTTCGATCCCTGAGCTCACATCCAGGCCGAAGGGGCGCAGGGCAGCGATCGCTGCGGCGGCGTTTTCCGGGTTCAGCCCGCCCGCGAGCACATAGGGCCGCACGTGAAAATCCCGCAGCAGCGCCCAGTTGAAGGACTCCCCTGTCCCGCCGGGGCCGTTGTCGAGCAGAACCAGATCGGCGCCTGACGCGGCAGCCGCCGCAAGATCCCCGGGCGCGGTAATCCTGAACGCTTTCCAGATCGCCCGATCCGTCAAGCCGCGAAGCGCACGGATATATGCCTCGTCTTCCTGTCCGTGGAGCTGGGCGATCTGGATCGTCCCCTTTTCCAGCAGCTCCGCCACCCGCTCCGGCGGCGCGTCAACAAATACGCCTGCCGCCTGGATTTCGGGGTTCAGGCGTCCCCGCAGCCTGGCCGCGATCTCGGGCGAAACATAGCGCCTGCTCTTTTCCGCGAAAACAAAGCCGACGAAGTCCGGCATGAGAGCGTTTGCCGCTTCGATATCCTCCGGTCTTGTCAGGCCGCACAGCTTGATTTTTGTCATGTCGCACCTCTCAGCTCGCGCAGCTTTGCCGCCTTGTCCTCCGCGCGCATCAGAGTCTCTCCCACGAGCACCGCGTCCGCGCCGATCTCCCGCAGGCGCCGCACATCCTCTGCGCTTCTTACGCCGCTCTCCGACACAAACAGGACCCCGGGCGGGATAAGCCGGCGCATACGGCGGCTGTTATCCGTGTCCACCGTGAAATCGTGCAGATTCCGATTGTTCACGCCGATGATCTCCGCCCCGGCGCGCAGGGCTGTTTCGATCTCCGGCTCATTATGGGCTTCCACCAGTGCGGAGAGGCCGAGCTGACGGCAGAGCGCCAGATAATCCGTAAGCTGTTTTTCATCCAGAACAGAGGCGATCAGCAGCACCGCCGCCGCACCCAGCGCTTTCGCCTCGTAGATCATGTAGGCATCCACGGTAAAATCCTTGCGCAGGCAGGGCCGTTTTACGGCAGAGGCGATTTCCCGCAGCTGTTCTTCCGAGCCGAGAAAACGGGTCGGTTCGGTGAGAACGGAGATCGCGTCGGCCCCCGCCGCCTCATACGCCTGTGCAATCGCCAGATACGGATACTTTTGGGCGATGACGCCTTTGGAGGGGGACGCCTTTTTGCATTCGCAGATGAACGCGAGCTCCGGACCGGACAGCGCTTTGCGAAAGGGGGCGTCCCCTTTTGGCATCGCTTCCGCCGCTTGTCGCAGGCCTTCGAGCGGCAGGTTTCTTTTTGCCTTCTCCACGCGCAGGCGCGCAGTGGCGGCAAGCTCATCGAGGATCGTCATGACGCGGCCTCCGGTCGGTTGCTGACCTCGATCAGCCGCTCCAGCACGCGCATGGCAGCGCCGCTGTCAATGAGCTCGGCCGCCAGGCTGACACCCTCCTTGAAGCCGGGCGCCTTCCCGGCGATATAGAGCGCCGCGCCCGCGTTGAGCAGCACCGCGTCCCGCTTCGGCCCCTTCTCCCCGGCGAGAATGGCGCGCGTAATTTTAGCGTTCTCCGCGGGCTCTCCGCCGGTCAGTTCCGTCTTCGTGCAGCGCCGCAGGCCAAAGTCCTCCGGCGTGATCACATAGGACTTGAACCAGCCTTCCTGAAACTCGCATACTGTGGTGGGTGCGCTCAGGGAGATCTCATCCAGCTTATCCTGACCGTAGACCACCATCCCGCGTTTTACGCCGAGAGAGATCAGTACCTGCGCAAGCGGCGCGACCAGATACTCGTCATAGACGCCCAGCAGCTGATACCTGGGGCTGCCGGGATTGGTCAGCGGGCCAAGAATGTTGAACACGGTGCGAAAGCCCAGCTCTTTGCGGATCGCGCCGACATATTTCATGGAGGTATGGTATTTCTGGGCAAAGAAAAAACACATGCCTGCCTCGTTGAGCAGCTCCCTGCATCGGTCCGGACTCTGGTAGATATTGACGCCCAGCGCCTCCAGACAATCGGCCGTACCACTGTTGGAGGAAGCCGCGCGATTTCCGTGCTTTGCGACCTTGGCCCCGCCCGCTGCCGCGACCAGTGCGGCCGTTGTGGAGATATTGAAGCTGTGCGCGCCGTCGCCGCCAGTGCCGACGATCTCCAGCAAATCCATCCCGGTCTCCACACGGATGGCGTGATCCCGCATGGCAGCGGCACAGCCTGCAATCTCATCGGTTGTTTCCGCTCTGGCGCTCTTTGTGGAAAGCGCGGCGAGGAATGCCGCATTCTGCGTGGCGCTTGTTTCGCCGCTCATAATCTCGTTCATGATTGTGTACGCCTCATCAAAGCTCAGGTCCTGTTTGTTTACAATTTTTACGATGCCGTCTTTGATCATGAATGTCATCCCTTTCATAAAAAAAACGTCCTTGACAGATACTGTTCTGTCAAGGACGAATAATACGTATTATCCGCGGTGCCACCTTGCATTCATGGGCTGCCCCATGCACTTTAACAGGATACCGACATATCCCCGGCAACTGACGTATGCCTGCACGTTGCATTCTACTCGGCAGCGTTTCGCCTTTCGATGCACCCTCAGCGGCCCATTTGACGATCTGTTTCTGACCTGGCTCCCACCTTCCCAGGCTCTCTGTACAGGCATAGTCGCCGTTACTCCCGCTTCAACGGTTTGCTGATTTAATTGATCAAATTATACTCCCTGCTTGGTCGGTTGTCAAGCCCCTGCATGTTTTCAATTGCCTCAGTAAAATACCGTTCAAATTCCTCTGTTATTTCCTTCATGCCGAGGATACAGCCGCCGCCATGAATCCGCAAAAGGCCAGCTCTTACCGGCGCTTTATCCTTTGGCCGCAGGATCAGGACCGGAACGCGCCCGACTCTTGTTTTCTCAGGCATCAGATAATACATTCATAAGCCGGAACACCTGTTCCACCGTATCCGCCATGTTCTTGCGGGCGTTCAAGGAGTCCATGGCTTCCTGCAGGGTGACGACACCGCGCAGGATGGGGAAAAAGGCGTCGATGCCGTGTTCGTTGCATTTGACAGCGCCCGGTGTTACGCAGCCGGCAAAGGCGATCACGGGCTTGCCGTACTTCTTGGCGAGCTTTGCCACGCCGATGGGCGCCTTGCCCATGACGGTCTGACCGTCCAGGCGTCCTTCCCCGGTGATGACTACGTCAGCGTCCTTTACGTACTCTTCCAGCCTCGTCTCATCGAGCACGATATGAATGCCGGATTCGAGCACCGCGTTTGTGAAGCTCAGGAAGGCAAATCCGAGACCTCCCGCCGCGCCGGTGCCGGGGTATTCCGGATCGGCCCCGGGATTGAAGGCCGCAGCAAGATCCGCATATTCCTTCAGCCATTTGTCCATCTGGACGATCATGGAGGGCGTCGCGCCCTTCTGCGGGCCGTAGACGGCGCTGCATCCGCTCTCGCCGCAAAGGGGGTTTCGCACATCACAGGCGATACGGAAGGAGCAGTCCCTGAGCTCCGGGATCACCTTGTCGTCCGTGATGGATTTGAGCATCTGCAGCCCCTGTGCGCCGAAGGATACCTGCCTGCCGTTTTCATCCAGCATGCCGTAGCCCAGCGCCTGGAGCATGCTCACGCCGCCGTCGTTGGTGGCGCTTCCCCCGATGCCCACGATAAAGCGGCGGCAGCCCTTGCGGATGGCGTCGCGGATCATCTCACCCACGCCGTAGGTGGTGGTATAGAGAGGGTTGCGCTTCCCATCCGGGACCATGGTGATGCCTGCCGCAGCGGACATCTCTACGATGGCCGTGACGCCGTCATCCAGGATGCCGTACTGCGCGTCTGCCTTTTCACCGAGGGGGCCGGTGACCGTAACGGTCCGGAGCTCGCCGCCCATGCCGATGGTCAGGGCCTCGACAGTGCCCTCACCGCCGTCGGCCAGAGGCCGCACCTGCACCGCCGCGTCCTTACATACGCGCAGGATGCCTTCCCGGACAGCCTCGCCCGCCTGCAGAGAACTGAGACTTCCCTTGAAAGAGTCAATGGCAATGATCGCTTTCATGCTGCTGTTTCCTTTCGTTTCATCTCCGTATTTCCCTCAAGAGATCATATCGCGGCACGGTGCTTTCGCTTTTTCGGAAAACCTTCTTTGCGCGACAGATGCTCCTGTTGTTTTTTCCTATCTTATACTAACTTTCAATAAAAACAAGACAATCTTTGCGGCCAGAATTGCGCCATACTGCGTTGAAGCCCTTGACCATATATCTCCATTATGCTCTGCGGGC
>ONVI01000058.1 GCA_900321275.1 uncultured Eubacteriales bacterium
GAGCTCCTTTTGTTAGTGGTGTTGTGTGGTAGCTTCATTCTAACAAACTCAACCGCTTTTTTCTATTCCCTTAGTCTCACATCTATTGTAACGCTACACATCTTTACGAACTGATTAAACTGTCATATTGTATTTTAGCCCTCAGCGGCGTAAAATATATTGTTGGATTTTATCTCATCGTTTCGGATTATTTCTTTATTATTATATGATGTGGATAAGTAAAGCAAGTAAAGGGAGACAAGCGGCATGGAATATGACAGCAAAAACAGCGGCAGCTTCATGCTGAAGCTCGCGGCCTTCATCGTCGATAAACGGAATCTGCTCTTCCTGCTGGTGGGGATCTTCATGGCCTTCTCCTTCTTCGCCCGCAACTGGGTCGAAGTGGAAAACGACCTGACCGCCTACCTGCCCGCGGACTCCGCGACCAAGGAGGGGCTGGATGTGATGGAAAAGCAGTTCATCACATACGGCTCGGCCAAGCTCATGGTCGCGAACCTCTCCTACGAGGAAGCGGAGGGACTTTTTGAAAAGCTGAAAGCGGTCGACGGCGTGCAGAGCGTCGACTTTGACGACACGACCGAGCACTACAACAAGGCCTCCGCCCTGTATTCCGTCACCTTCGACTACCCGGAGACGGATGAAGCCTGCCTCACGGCGCTCGACGCGGTGAGGGCGGCGCTCGCTCCCTACGATACATACGTCTCCACCACGCTCGGCGACATGAGCGCGGAGCTCATCGACCAGGAGGTCAGCATGATCACGGCCTTCGTCGCGGTGATCGTCGTGGTGGTGCTGACCTTTACCTCCCAGACCTACGCGGAGGTACCCATCATCGGCCTGACCTTCATCACAGCGGCGGTCATGAACCTCGGCACCAACTTCCTGCTGGGCAAGATCTCCTTTGTCTCCAACTCCGTCACCACGATCCTCCAGCTGGCCCTGTCGCTGGACTATGCGGTCATCTACTGCAACCGCTTCAAGGAGGAGCACGAGACCCACGACCTGCGCGATGCGGTGGTCATCTCTCTGTCCAAGGCCATCCCGGAGGTCGGCGCGTCGAGCCTCACCACCATCGGCGGCCTGATCGCCATGATGTTCATGCAGTTTAAGCTCGGCCCCGATATGGCCATCTGCCTCATCAAGGCGATCTTCTTCTCCCTGTTCTCCGTGTTTACGGTGATGCCGGGCCTGCTGATGCTCATGGGCAATCTGATGGAGAAGACGCGGCACAAAAACTTTGTGCCCAAGGTGCCCTTCGTCGGACGCTTCGCCTATCTGACCCGCGCCATCATCCCGCCGATTTTCGTGCTGCTGGTGGCGGGGGCGATCCACTACTCCAACCTCTGCCCCTATGTCTACGGCTACGATACGCTGGTCACGCCCAAGCTCAATGAGATGCAGATCGCCGAGAAAATGATCGCCGAGACCTTCTCCTCCCGCGCGATGGTCGCCGTGGTTATCCCCGGCGGCGATTACAGCGAGGAACAGAGTCTCATCCGCGATTTTGAAGGCTACAGCCAGATCGACTCCGTCACCTCCATTGCCAACGCCGACGCCATCGGCGGCTACAAACTGGCCGACAAGCTCTCGCCGCGGCAGTTTGCGGAGCTGATGAAGCTGGACTACGAGACGGTGGAGCTTCTCTACGCGGCCTACGCCGTACAGGGGGGGAACTACGCCAAGCTCATCAGCGGCATTTCCAAGTACAACGTCCCGCTGGTCGACATGCTCTTATTCGTGGTGGACATGGTGGACAACGGCTATGTCACCCTGGATGAGGATCAGGCCAGGACCCTCGCCGACGCGAAGGCACAGATGATCATGGGCAAGCAGCAGCTCGAGGGTGAGGACTTTGACCGTATGCTGGTCTATCTGACCCTGCCAGAGGCGGGGGATGAGACCTACCGCTTTACCGATACCATCCGCAGCGCTGCCCAGTCCCACTACCCCAAGGGGAAGGTCTACGTGGTGGGAAACTCCACCAACCAGTATGAGTTCAAGAAGTCCTTCCAGGTCGACAACGTGGTTGTCAGCGTGGTCTCCATCCTGATCGTTCTGGCGGTGCTGCTGTTCACATTCAACTCTGCGGGCATGCCGGTGCTGCTGATCGTGGTCATTCAGGGCGCGATCTGGATGAACTTCGCCTATCCCGCCATCGTCCACAAGGACGTGTTCTTCCTGACGCAGCTCGTGGTCAGCTCCATCCAGATGGGCGCGAACATCGACTACGCCATCGTCATCGCCAACCGCTATACCGACAATACCAAAACCATGCCGCCGAAGGAGGCCATCATTGAGGCCATGAACTTCGCCTTCCCGACGATCCTGACCTCCGGTACCATCCTCGCGACCTCCGGCATCCTCATCAGCTTTCTCACCACCGAATGCACCATCAACGGCATCGGCGAGGCGTTGGGCCGCGGCACCATCATCTCCATCGTGCTGGTCATGTTCGTCCTGCCGCAAATACTCATCCTCGGCGGAAAGGTGCTGGAAAAGACCTCCTTCTCCATGCCCAAAGTCGCCGGGCGAGAGAAGCTCGGGCATGGTACGGTGGCTGTGGACGGCCTCATCATGGGCGAAATCCACGGCACCGTCAACGGCTTCTTCCGCGGCACCGTCGACGGCGACGTGAACGTCCGGCTCCTGTCCGGCAAAACGGAGGAGCTTTCCGACAGCGCTGACGCGCCGGATGACGAACAGGCAGCGCAGACGCCTCCGCCGCCTCCGGAGGAGGCTGCCGCGGCGGAAGAATCCGCCATGCAGCCGGAAGCGCCCGATGCGCACTCGGACAGCGGCGAGGAAGGCCCCGACAAGGACACGAAGGAGGAGGTGGGCGCAGGTGTCTAAGCGAATCCCCGTATTCCTCGCGCTGCTTCTGATTGCGGCGCTGCTTCTCGCGCCCGCCGCCGCTCTCGCCGAGGGGGAGGACGAAAACATCATCCATATCCGCACGGCGGATGATCTGCTGGAGCTGGCAAAGTCCTGCTCCCTCGATACCTGGTCGACCGGGAAGAAGGTCGTGCTGGAAAACGATCTCTCCCTCTCGGACTCCGCCTTCCGCTCCATCCCCACCTTCAACGGCGAATTTGACGGCGGCGGACACACGATTTTCGACATGAATCTCAGCTCTGCCCAGTCGCCCTGCGGCTTCATCCTCGAGACGGGGAAGGACGCGGTCGTGCAGAGCCTGCACGTCAGCGGCTCCGTTTTCACCACGGGGGACGACACGATTGTCGGCGGCCTGATCGGTCTCAACCGCGGCCTGCTCACCAATTCCAGCTTCAGCGGCGACGTGAGCGCCTTCGGGCAGGTGGGCGGTCTTGTGGGCAAAAACGACGCCACCGGCATCATCACCGGCTGCACGGCCTCCGGCAGCGTCAAGGGTCTGAGTCAGGTCGGCGGCATCGCGGGCGAGAACGCCGGCGCGATCGTAGCCTGCGAAAACAAAGCCTTTATCAACACCGAGAGCGTGGACCCCTCTCTGCGCCTTGACCGGGTGGACACCAGCTCCATCCTCAACTTCCTCCGCAGCCTCCGCACCGACAACGCGGGCATCACCAGCGACATCGGCGGCATCGCGGGCTGCGCCTCCGGCTATGTGGAGCGCTGCACCAACAGCGCCGCCGTCGGCTACCTGCATCTGGGCTACAACGCGGGCGGCATTGTCGGGCGCTCCAGCGGGTATATCAAGGAATGTCTGAACACCGCCGAGATCTACGGACGCAAGGATGTGGGCGGCATCGTCGGCCAGGCCGAGCCCCTGGTCAGCACCATCCAGCCGGAGAACATGCTGGCCGGTCTGAGCTACCGCATGGCCGTGCTGAACAAATCCATCCATGACGCCGTGGAGGACGCCCGCTACGCCTCCGGCGTACTGTCCGAAAATTTCAACAATCTGACCTATTACCTCGACCCCGTGGCGGAGGCGATCCAGGCCATCGATGTGACCGATCCCGAGACCTTCTTCTATCTGCGGGAAGTCATTTCCGACTGTGTTTACAACATCTCCAACGAGGTTGCCGCCATCTCCTATAACGTAGACGGACATTCGGCGGTTCTGCTCAATGACATTGATATCATCAACGATAATCTGGGCGCGCTGTCAGGCACGGCCGTACAGACCGTGAACAATCTCACCGGCCTGCAGCAGCAGGACGCGCAGATTCTCACCGACGATTCCGGCGCGACGGACGAATCGCAGGTCACGCTCGGCAAGACCGCCGACTGTGTAAACAGCGGCGTCATCTACGGCGACAGCAACGTCGGCGGCATCGCGGGCAACGTCTCCATTGAGAGCGACTTCGACCCGGAAAGCGAACTGGATATCGGCGGCAACGGTCTGGTCAAGGACAAGATCAGTCTCTCCGTCGTCGTCACCGGCTGCACGAACCGGGGCGAGGTCACCGCCAAGCGCGAGTGCGCGGGCGGCGTCGTCGGCAAGATGGATCTGGGCCTGTGCTCCCACAGCGCCGCCTACGGCCGGGTCGCGCTGGAGGACGGGGACTACGCCGGCGGCATCGTCGGCCTGCTGTACGGCACGGTCAGAAGCTGCTGCGCCAAGTGCAGTCTCAGCGGCAGCCGTTATATCGGCGGCGTGGTCGGCAACGGCTACAACGCCCGCAACGCCGACGACCGGTCCAGCCTTGTCTCCGGCTGCTATGCGCTGGTGGAGATCCTGGGCGATCCCCAGTTTGCCGGCGCGATCTCCGGCGGCGGAGACGGCCTTTACGAGAACAACTTCTTCGTCCCGGCGGGCTTTGCCGGTCTCGACAGGATCTCCATCCACGGTCAGGCCGAGCCCATGGACTTTGCCGATTTTGCCGCCGTGGAAACCCTGCCCGAGGAATGCAAGACCTTCACGCTCCGCTTTGTGGCGGACGGAAACGTCGTCAAGGAGATTCCCTTTACATACGGGCAGAGCTTCGACCGCTCGGTCTTTCCCCGCGCCGAACGCAGGGACGGCACCTACGCCGTCTGGGACCGCACGGAGCTGGACGATCTGCGCTTCGACACCACCGTGACGGCGGAATACCGCCTGGACGAGGCGGTGCTGCGCTCGACGCTTCTGCGGGACGACGGCCGCGCCGCCGTCTATGTGGACGGCCGGTTCCAGCAGGGCGACGGCGTGGAGCTTCTGCAGATGCCGGTCCGGGAAGACGATATCCGCCTCTTCTCCACCGATTGGCAGGATACCGTGCGCGAGCAACTGCGCTCCATCTTCCGCGACCGGGATCCGGACTACTCCATCCCCGTCTCGGTGGCGGAGCATCTGCACGTCAGTTTCCCGGACGACGGCCTTTCTGTACACAGCCTGCGCTATCTGCCCCCCGACGGGCAGACGAACAATTACCGCCTGTACATCGCCGGTGAAAACGGCTGGGAGCGCCTGCGTCCCCAGACCTTCGGCAGCTACTATCTGTTTGACGTCCCCGGCGAAGAGGCGGAGTTCATGCTGGTTTCGACCATCCAGTCCTGGTGGATCGTGGCCTACCTCGCGGCGGCGCTGGTGATCGTGACGCTGCTGTGCATCCTGATTATTAAGCTGCGCAAGGTACTGCGCGCGCGCCCGAAGAAGGAAAAGCTGCCGCGGAAGGATCGCCCGGTTCCCCGCTTTATCCGCGCGCACCGCAAGCCCATTCTGATCCTCACGCCGATCCTGATCCTTGCTCTGGCCGCGGCGGTGGTCGTCCTGCGCTTCGGAAACGTGGGCTCCGCGTTCTCCGCTTACCGCGCGATCAAGAGCTTCTCCAGCCGCGAAGCCGACGTGCTGACCGAAATCTCCATCCGGACGGACGAACGGGATCTGGAGATGCGCGCCACCGTGCACCGCGTCCTGCATAACGGACACATGATCCGCTGCACCGAGCAGTACGGCATCCCCCTCTATATCTCCGACGGCATGGTTTTCCTGGAAAACGGACGCGCGTTCCGGCTGGCGGACGGACAGCTCAGCCTGGGGAAGGTGCTGGATCTGGCGCTGAATGTGTTCCTGCATGAGGAGCTCGAAAAAACCGACGAGGACGGCGTCACCTGCTATCAGGCCGTGATCGGCGGCGAGACGGCGGATCGTATTCTCCTGCTCTTTCTGTCGGCAAACGGCGAGGAGCTGCTCCGCGCCGAGGAGATGACCGTGTCCATGCGCTGCGCCGGAACCGCGCTTTTGAGCGTCTCCTTCTCCGGCAGCGGCGTCTCGTCCGGCGGCAGGGATTTTCGCTTCGACGTCACGCTGACGCCGCAGGAAATGACCGCGCGGCCCGCGATCCCGCAGGCGGTGCTGGACGCCGTGGAAAGCGGCGGCGGCGAGGACACGCAGATTCTCTCCCGGGATCTTCTCCGCCTGCTGGCCGCCTGGGTCAAGGCCGAGACCGCCGAGACCGTCACCGCCGATATCGACGTGGACGCCGACTGCGGCTCGCTGAAGCTCTCCCCGCGCTACCGCTACTCCCGCCGCACCGTGGGCGGGACGGATGTGCGCTGCATCCGCAGCACGCTCTTCAAGCTCTATTTCACCGATGACGCCGCCTGCACCGCCGACGGCCGTGATCTGAGCGAGGCACAGCAGCGCGTTGTGGACGCCGCCCAGCTCATCCCCATTGCCCGCGAGTTCTGTCTCAAGGGCCGCTTCTCCTGCGCGGGTACGGAGGATCATTCAATCTATACCATTACGCTCTCGGCCGACGACGCGTCGGATATTGTCTCCCGTGTCCTGCCGGAGCTTGAACGTCTGAACCTCAGCTACGACGACTGCACCCTGCGCATCACCCTGGACGGCAACGCACTCGCCTCCATTGAGCTCAACTGCGGCGGCACGCTCCGTGTGGTCTCCCGCGAACTGGACGCCTCCGTCCTCGTCTCGGTGAGCTTCAACGACAACACCGCCGAGGCCGTGCCCCCGAGCGTTCGCGCGGTTCTGGTAAAGTGACAAAAACACGCGTTTTTCTGTTGACAAGCGCCCATAGGAATGATATTATACCAAAGCACGCGCCCGCAGTCTGCGCCCCACGGGTCATGCCGCCGATGCGGCGTCCTTTCCGCCCTCAGGCCCGGATTGCAGGGTATAGCCGAACTTTGAAAGGAGTTTTTCCCATGATTACCAAAGAAGTCAAGACCCAGGTCATCTCCGAGAACGCCACCCACGAGGGCGACACCGGTTCTCCCGAGGTGCAGATCGCCATTCTCACCCAGCGCATCCGTGAGCTCACCGCTCACCTGAAGAATCATCCCAACGACGACCACAGCCGTCTGGGCATGTACAAGATGGTCGGCAAGCGCCGCCGTCTGCTCGACTACCTCGCCAAGAAGGATATCGAGCGCTACCGTGCGATCATTGCGAAGCTGGGCATCCGCAAGTAATTGCAGCCGAAGCTTCTCTGAAGGGTATGAAGGTTTTAAAGTCCGGGGACAATTGAATACTGTCCCCGGATTTTTTTGACGCATACCGCTTAGGCTCCCTCTTTGAGGGAGCTGTCACCGGTGCGCACAGAAGGTGAATTGTCCCGAAGGGACAAGAGAAGCCGGCCTGGGCCGCTGGTGACTGAGGGAGTCCCCCCGACGATGTACAAGCAAGCTCCCTCCACCGCTGAAGCGGTTCCCCTCCCTCGTTTCGCCGCAAGCGGCTGAGGGAGGCAGCCGTACACACCCGTGCCCCGTCGCTTGGTATTTGAAAAAACGCCCGCGCTTTAGCTCCCTCCCTGAGGGAGTCTCCGCCGTTCAACTCCCTCCGCCCTTTGGGCACCTCCCTCAAAGAGGGGGGGCAGGGCTGCCCGGACGCTTTTTCAAGTACTGAGGACAGGGTCGTCAGAAAATAAAAAAACAAGGAGAACACACATGATCATCACCCACAAGGAATTTCCCAATTACCGCAAGTTTGAGATGATGTATGAGGGCCGTCCCCTGTCCATGGAAGTGGGCAAAATGGCCGAGCTGTGCAACGCGGCTGTCCTCGTCAAGTACGGCGAGACCACCGTTCTGTGCACCTGCACCGCCTCCGCCCGTCCCAAGGACGGCATCGACTACTTCCCCCTCTCCGTGGATTTCAACGAGAAGCTCTACGCCGTCGGCCGCATCCCCGGCAGCTTCATGCGCCGCGAGGGTAAGCCCAGCCTGCCCGCCGTGCTGGCCTCCCGTCTGATCGACCGCCCCATGCGCCCGCTCTTCCCCACAGACCTGCGCAATGACGTCGTCATCGCCTGCGAGGTTCTGACCGTCGACCGCGACTGCAGCCCCGAGATCACCGCCATGATCGGCGCCTCCGCCGCAGTCTCCATCTCCGACGTGCCGTTCAACGGCCCCATCGCCGGTATCGTCCTCGGCTGGGACGGGGAGAAGTACCTCTTCAACCCCACCGCCGAAGAGAGGAAGAACAACCGCATGATCACCACCATTGCGGCCACCCACAAAAAGATCGTCATGATTGAGTCCGAGGCCGACCAGGTCCCCGAGGAGGTCATGTATGAGGGCATCGTCCAGGCGCACGAGCACCTGCAGCCCGTCCTCGATCTCATCGACACCATGGTGCGCGAGATCGGCAAGCCCAAGTTTGAGTATGCCCACGCCGCCTTTAACGAGGAGCTCTTTGAGAAGCTTGTCGAGAACGAGTATGAGTCCATGGAGTACTGCATGGACACCGACGACAAGAACGTGCGCGAGGCCCGCGTCAACGAGTGGATTGCCAAGGTCTACCTGACCTACGGCGAGCTGTACCCCGACATGATGCAGGATATGGAGGAAATCCTCTACAAGCTGCAGAAGAAGATCGTCAAGAAGTGGCTGCTGGCCGGCAAGCGTGTTGACGGCCGCGCCATGAACGAGATCCGCCCGCTGGATGCCGAGGTCGGCGTTCTGCCCGTGGTGCACGGCTCCGGCCTCTTCACCCGCGGCCAGACCCAGGTGCTGTCCATCGCCACCCTCTCCACCCTGGCCGACGCCCAGAAGCTCGACACCATCTGGGAAGAGGATACCAAGCGCTTCATGCACCACTACAACATGCCCAGCTACTCCACCGGCGAGGCGCGTGCCAGCCGTTCCACCAACCGCCGCGAGTACGGCCACGGCGCTCTGGTCGAAAAGGCCCTCGAGTCCGTCATCCCCGATGTGGACGACTTCCCCTACGCCATCCGCGTCGTCTCCGAGGTTCTGTCCTCCAACGGCTCCACCTCTCAGGGCTCCATCTGCGGCACCACCCTGGCCCTCATGGACGCGGGCGTTCCCCTCAAGGCTCCCGTTGCCGGCATCTCCTGCGGCCTGATTCAGGACGGCGACGATTTCACCACCTTCATCGATATCCAGGGCGTGGAGGACTTCCACGGCGAGATGGACTTCAAGGTGGCCGGCACCAAGAAGGGCATTACCGCCATCCAGATGGACCTCAAGAACGACGGCCTCAAGCACGAGATCGTCAAGGAGGCCTTTGAGATCACCCGCGAGGCCCGTTACCAGATCCTTGATGAGATCATGCTCAAGGCCATCGCAGAGCCCCGCGGCGAGCTCGCCAAGACCGCGCCCAAGATGATCCAGATGAAGATCAACCCCGACAAGATCCGCGAGGTCATCGGCTCCGGCGGCAAGGTCATCCAGAAGATCACCGCCGACACCGGCTGCAAGATCGATATCAACGACGACGGCACCATCTTCATCGCCTCCAGCGATATTGAGGCCTGCCGCGCCGCCCGCAAGACCATCGAGGATATCTGCTTCGAGCCTGAGATCGGCGCCCTCTACTACGGCAAGGTCAGCAACGTCCGCTCCGACTTCGGCGCGTGGGTCGAGCTTGCCCCCGGCAAGGACGGTCTGGTCAAGATCAAGGATCTCGAATTCAAGCGCACCGAGAAGGTCGAAGATGTGCTCAAGCCCGGTGACATGACCTGGGTCAAGGTCATGAACATCGGCCCCAGAGGCATCGACCTCAGCCGCAAGGACGCCCTGCGCGAGCGCGGCGAAGCGTAATCAACAGCAAAATCAGAAGAAGAGGCTGCCGCAGAAAGCAGTCTCTTCTTTTTTATGCTTGTCAATCCGGGAAAAGCAGAGTAAAATATACGATTAAGAATGACGTGTTTATCCTGGTCTGGAGGAATCGAAAGTGACCGATAAACTATTGCTTATCGTCCCGGAAGGGCCAGCGCTGGAAGGTCTGAAGGCGGCGCTCGGCGGGGAGTGTGAGCTGATTATACGGACGGAATGGGACGAGGCGATCATCACGCTTGCCGGAAAGCGGCGGGAGCTCACCGCGATTCTGGTGGATCTCGCCTTTGCCCGGGAGAGCGAGGACGATTTCCTGCAGGAGCTCGTCGGGGACGATCCCTTCGCGCTGATCCCCATTTTCGGCGTAACAGCCGGGCGCCCCACAGAGGAGGACGCCGACTGTCTGGATCACGGGCTCTATGATCTGCTCACCGCAGAGACGCCGGGAAAGCTGATGCTCCGCCGCATCCGAAGCGCGGCGCGCGCGGTGGACTCCATCTCCTTCCACGAAATTGAAAAGCTGCTGAAAACCCTGCCCTCCAATATTTTTCTCAAGGACACAGAGGGGCGCTATGTCTTCTGTACGCACTACTGGCATCATCTGAATCACGCGGACGATCCGAACTGGTCGATCCGCGGCAAGACGGATCTGGAGATCCGCAAGGATCGGGGCAACGCGCTCAAGGCAATGGAGGCGGACCGCCGCATCCTCGCTACCGGCGTCGGCACCGATTATGTGATTGAGGAGAACAGCGACGGAATCCGCGAGTATCTGGAGCTCATCAAGCGCCCCGTCTTTGATGACAACGGCAAGGTCACCGGTATTGTCGCGCTGATCAACGACGTGACGGAGAAGGAGCTTTTGAAGCTGGAGCTTGAAAAACGCGCCCAGGTAGATCAGCTCACGGAGCTTTTGAACAAGTCCACCACGCAGGAGTTGATCGAAATACGCCTGACCGCCGGTGACAAGGCCGGTAAAAAGGGCGCGCTGATGATGATTGACCTGGATAATTTCAAAATGGTCAACGACAGCTTCGGCCACGAAACGGGCGACCGCGTGCTGGCGGAGGTCGGCCGCGTCATCCGCAACAGCTTCCGCGGCGCCGATGTGGCGGGCCGTGTCGGCGGTGATGAGTTTATGATCTTTGTTCAGGACGTCGACGCGGAGGAGGCGGCGCAGCTTGCCGAGCGGATCGGCGCGCAGGTCGGGGAGCTGCCGAATCTGCCCGATGTGACGCTCTCAATCGGAATTGCGCTTTTCCCGACCCACGGAAAAACCTTCGCGGAGCTCTACCGGGCAGCCGACACCGCGCTCTACCGGAGCAAGAAGGGCGGCAAGGCGACATACCATGTGTACGCGGAGAGCTGAATGATCCAGGAAAAATGCGCGGCGTATCACGCCGCGCGTTTTTTCATTTCTCTGCGGATCAGGACGGAGACGCCGCGCAGCACGGCGGTCAGCCCTGCCGTCATCAGCAGAAAGACGGGCCAGGGTTTTTCCAGCGCCCAGAAGTGGACAAGGTAGATTTCAAAGGTCAGCCCGCCGAGAACTTCCATCACCCGGTTGAAGGCACGCCCCGCCGACACATGGGACAGCCGGTCGGACACGGCGGCGATCGCAAGGCAGAGCCCCGGCGTGGTGAGCAGCATGGGATACCAGGCCAGTCCCCGATCCCAGATCGAATCCGGGAAGAATTTGGGGTTTTCCCACAGCATCGCCGCGCCGACCGGGACGAGCAGCAGCATCACCGCAAGCTCCCCTTTTGTCAGCGCCTCGCGCCTTCCGCTCCCGGCGGCGAAGAGCATGCCGACGAAGAAGATGGGCAGGCGCGTGACAATGATGATGAGCTCCGTATCGCCCCAGAAGGCGACGGAGAATACGAGCAGCGCCAGAATCCCCGCGAGCGCCTTCAGCCGGGTATCGGCTTTCTCCGCAAGCGGGACGAACCATGGCGTGAGCAGGTACGTCAGCCACATGCCGGAGACGTACCAGTTGAAGGCAGGCTTTACGGACATGAAGCCGTGTACGCCGAAGAGATTCGCCAGCGCCGCGGGAATGCCGATCCCGTCCCCCAGCGCCTCGACCGTGATCCAGGCCAGCATGAAGGGGACGTACACCGGCAGGATGCGCTCGCACCGTCTCCCGAGAAAGGCGGCGGGGTCTCGTCTGCCGGCGTAGGAGAAAAAGCAGCCGATGCCCGAGGCGAAGAAAAAGATATCCACGCCGCCGTAGAAATACGCGGCGGCTTTTTTCAGCGCGATCTCCGGCCACGCGCCCTTGGTATGGTAGAGCAGGATCATCACGATCGCCGCCGCCATCATGTTTTTCCGGTATTGAAACAGTGTCTTGAAGCGCATGTCATCCATCCTCAATCGAAAGGGAGATTTTGATAACAATAGCGGCAGGCTTCAGCCTGCCCGGTATGTCATACTGGTCTCCCATAAAACGCTATGAAAGCGTTTTATAGCGCCAAAGGCGCGTCGGAGACCGTATGAGACGTGTTTTGTGCCCTTTGGCACAAAACTTCGCGCGTTGCCTTTTCCATAAAACACAGTGTTTTATGGAAAAATAGTATCAAATAAAAAAGCCAGCTGTTCATAACGGTTTTGCTTTCCCCCGTATATACCAACTCGGAGCTCCCCCGTGAGAGCTCCGAGTCAGACTGTAGACAAAGTCACTTGCCTCCCCCTCCAGGGGAGGTGTCCCAGTTCGCAAACCGGGGCGGAGAGGGCAAAACACTTGATGCTGGTCCGAGTGACAGGATTCGAACCTGCGGCATCGTGGTCCCAAACCACGCGCGCTACCAGCTGCGCTACACCCGGAAATATGAGCGGAAGCCCGCTCCGTTCCGCCTTTGTGCTGATAACCGGAACGGGCCTGTGAAACAAGCGATGATATTATACATCATCCGCAGCCTGCACGCAAGGAAAATTTTACAATCCGGCTCATTTCCGGCGGGTTTGACGATTGATGTTTTTTCCCGCTTGTGGTATGCTGTTGCCGGGAGTGTGATTTTCCTTGAGAATGAGAAAACGAGCGAATCTGGACGCGCGCATGGAACGATGCGCCGCGCTTTTGATAGAAGAACCGGAAAAGCTGCGCGGACGCTGGCTGGAGACTTTCCCCGGCCATGAGCGGCTGCATGTGGAGCTCGGCTGCGGAAAGGGCCGCTTTACCGCCGATACCGCCGAGACCATGCCCGAGACCCTGTACATTGCGGTGGAGAAGGTGCCGGACGCGATGATCCTCGCCATGGAGAAGATCGACCGGCGCGGCCTTGAAAACGTCCGCTTCATCGACGCGGACGCGAAGCTTCTCAACACCATGTTCGCGGAAGGCGAGGCCGAGCGCATTTACATCAACTTCTGTGATCCCTGGCCCAAGAGCCGGGACGCGAAGCTCCGCCTGACCTCGCCCTTCTTCCTGCGGGTCTATGCCGACGTGCTCAAAGAGAGCGGACAGATCCACTTCAAGACCGACAACACCCCGCTCTTCGACTGGTCGATCGGGCAGTTTGAGGCCGAGGGCTGGCAGCTCTCGGAGATCACCCACGACCTGCACGCAAACGGCCCCATCGGCGTCATGACCGACTATGAGGCCAAATTCTATGAGCAGGGCATGAGGATCAACCGCCTCGTGGCGACACGCACCGCCGACAGCCGCAGCCTTTCCCGGGACGGCGCGGTGCCGCGGCTTCGGAACGCCTCGCTCACGGACGCGCGGGGCTATGAGGAGAGCCAGGAGGCAAACCGGAGGAACAACACATGAGATTTCTTTCCTGGAACGTAAACGGCCTGCGCGCCGTGCAGAAAAAAGGCTTTGAGGACATATTCCTCTCCCTGGACGCGGATTTCTTCTGCCTGCAGGAGACGAAGCTGCAGGAGGGGCAGATCGACCTCAGCTTCCCCGGATATGAGAGCTATTGGAGCTACGCGGAGAAGAAAGGCTATTCCGGCACGGCGGTCTTCACGAAGCATACGCCGCTGTCGGTAAGCTATAATATCGGCGTGGAGGAACACGGCCACGAGGGCCGCGCGATCACGCTGGAGTATGAGGACTTCTATCTCGTCTGCGTCTATACCCCGAACGCGCAGGACGGGCTCAAGCGCCTCGACTACCGCATGCGCTGGGAGGACGATTTCCGCGCCTGGCTCTGCGCGCTGGATCAGAAAAAGCCGGTCATCATCTGCGGCGACATGAACGTGGCGCATGAGGAGATCGACCTGAAAAACCCGAAGCAGAATGTCGGCAACGCAGGCTTCTCCGACGAGGAGCGCGGCAAGTTTACGGAGCTGCTGGCCGCGGGCTTTACCGACAGCTTCCGCTTCCTCTACCCCGACAAAACCGACGCCTATTCCTGGTGGAGCTACCGCATGCGCGCCAGGGAGCGGAATACCGGCTGGCGCATCGACTACTTTGTGGTGTCCGACCGGCTGCGCGACAAGATCAAGGATGCCTATATCCTGCCGGAGATCATGGGCTCCGACCACTGCCCGGTGGGACTGGATATCGCATGGTAAAGATCGGAAACGTCGAGCTGAGCGGCAATCTGACCCTCGGCCCCATGGCGGGGGTGACGGATTTCGCTTTCCGCGGCGTGTGCCGCAGGCTGGGCGCTGCCCTGACCACGACGGAGATGGTGTCCGCCAAGGCGCTGGTCTACCATGACGAGAAGACGAAGGAGCTGCTGTACATCCCGGCGGACGAGCACCCGAGCGCCGCGCAGATCTTCGGGCACGAGCCGGAGGTGATGGCGGAGGCGGCGGGGATGGCGCTGGAGATCTCCGGCGCGGACATTCTGGACATCAACATGGGCTGTCCCGTCGGGAAGATCGTCAAATCCGGGGACGGCTCGGCGCTGATGAAGACGCCGGAGCTCGCGGCGCAGATCGTCGAGAGCGTCAAAAAAGCCGTCCATGTTCCCGTGACCGTGAAGTTCCGCAAGGGCTGGGACAACGGCAATGCCAACGCCGTGGAATTTGCAGGGCTCATGGAACAGGCGGGGGCCGACGCCGTCGCCGTGCACGGCAGGACGCGGGCGCAGATGTACGCGGGCCGCGCCGACTGGGATATCATCCGCGCGGTGCGGGAGGCGGTTTCAATCCCCGTGACCGCAAACGGCGACGTATTTACCCCGGAGGACGCGGCGCACATCCTGCGCTATACCGGCTGTGAACTGGCGATGATCGGACGCGGCAGCTTCGGCAATCCCTGGCTGTTCCGGCAGGGACAGGCCGTGATAGACGGGAAGCAGCCCCCTCCCCTGCCGCCGCTTAAAGAGCGGATCACGCTGGCGGAGGAACAGATCATCACGCTTGCAGAGCGCATCGGCGAGCACCGTGCCTGTATGGAGGCGCGGCATCAGCTCCCCTGGTATCTCCACGGCGTCCCCCACTCCGGCGTCTACCGGCAGGAGCTGGTGCAGGTCAGCACGCTGGACGATATCCGCCGGGTGTGCAAGGGGATCAAAAGAGATTTGAGATGAAAAATACCTCCCTCTCAGAGGGAGGTGGCATCCGGCGTCTCCCGCAAGCCGGATGACGGAAGGAGTCAACGTGCGTCTCTTTGAGCGCTCAGACATCGTGCGTTGACTCCCTCAGTCACCAGTGTGCGCACTGGTGACAGCTCCCCCAAAGGGGGGAGCCAAGGTTATTGCATAAGGTGGTGAGAGCTTGACAAGAGAACAGGAGGCGATGATCGTCCGCAAGGTCTTGCAGGGCGACGTGAACGCCTTTGAAAAGCTGGTTACGGAATACGAAAAAGCCGTGTATGCCATTGCCCAGCGCATGACCGGCAACCCCGAGGACGCGGCGGATATGACGCAGGAGACCTTCATCAAGGCCTACAATTCGCTCGGCTCCTTCCGCGGCGACAGCAAGTTTTCCGTCTGGCTCTACAGGATTGCGAACAACGTCTGTCTGGATTTCCTGCGCAGCCGCAGCCGCAAGCCCACGGTGTCGCTCTCGGTGGAGGACGACGAGGGGGAGGAGACCCAGCTCGACGTGGCGGACGAGAGCCAGTCGCCCGAGCTGCTGCTGGAACGGGGACTCACCCGCGACGCGGTGCGCCGGGGTCTGGACACACTGCCGCCGGATTATAAACAGATCCTGCTGCTGCGGGAGATCCAGGGGCTGAGCTATGAGGAGATTGCCTCGGCGCTCGGGATTGATCTGGGTACGGTGAAGTCCCGCATCTTCCGGGCCCGCAAGAAATTATGTACATTTTTGATCGAGGATGGGAACATTCCTGATTTTACTTCGTCAGGAAAAATGAAAGGCGGTGAGAAGCAATGAATTCGTGCGACTATTATCAGGAGCTGATCAGCAGTCTCATTGACGGCGAAATCAGTCATGACGAGCATGAGGCCCTGATGGCGCATCTGAACACTTGCTCCCGCTGCAACGCAATGTACGCGGTCTTTCACGACCTGTCCGATATTCTGGCAGAAGAAATCGAGCCGCTGCCCGAGGGCCTGCATGAGAACATCATGGCGGGCGTCCGCCGCAGCGAAATCATACGGAAAAACCGCCGCCTGCGCAAAATCGGCCTGCGCACGGCGCTGACTGCCGCCGCCTGCGCGGTTCTCGTTCTGTTCGCGGCCCGCGGCGTCACGCCCGCTGAACGCGCGAACAGCGTCAGCATCCGCAGCGAGGAGGAAGTGCGGCAGACCATCCCGACTCCTTCGCCCGACAGCCTGATGCCGGCTGCGACCCCCGCCCCCGCACAGGCTGAATACGCGGCCCCGGTTCAGACCTACGCGCCCGCGCCCGTTTCGACCTGGGCGCCGATACCGACCGCCGCCGCAGCCCCCGACGCTTATCTTGCCGCGGGGAACGAGCTGCCCTACACTGCGCCGCAGCAATCCCAGTATATTTATGTCCAGCCCGAGCAGAACCAGTCCTCTCCTGTCTACGCGCCCCCGGCTCAGCCTGTCTACCAGACGCCGGACCCGGCGCTGTTTGTGACGCCCGCGATCTATCAAACGCCGGAGCCCGCGGTTTATCAGACGCCCGCACCCGCGCAGATGTCGGAGCCCGCGCTGTTTCAGGCGGAGACTTTTGACGCCGCAGAGACCAACGTTCCCATCCTGATGCAGGGCGCCGCCCCGGCGACAGCCCCGGCGGAGACGCAGGAGACGGCCGACAATGCCCGCACCGCCGCCGAAGCCGTGGCTGAAACGGCGGAAAGCGTCGAAGAAGAGACGACGGTCTTCTCTCTCTTCAGCGGTATGCGCGATCTGTTCAGCGCTCCCGAGCAGCCCGACCCGGCGGAATCCAAGACTGCGGATCTTTCCGGGGCGGAGAGCTTTTCCGCGAATGATTCCGCAATGACGGAAAGCGCCCCGTTTGCCGCGGCGGAAGAAGCATCCCCGGCCATGGAGGAGCCCGCCGTGTTCTTCGTGGCGGAGACTGCGCCCGCGGAGGCTCTTGCGTCCGCGCAACCAATCGTCCCGGTGAGTGAGGAGACCGTCAATGTCCGCGGCAAGGAAGCCCGCGCAAAGCTCCTGGCCATGATCGGGCAGAGCGAGGGCGAGCTCCCCGAGGAGGCGGAGCTGACGCGCGTGGTGCATGTGACCCTGATTCCGGACGACGAATACGCAAGCACCGAAAACCTGGATATCAATATCTACGGCGATTTCATCTTCTGCCGCTTCCATCAGGCGGACGGCAGCAGCAAGATCTGCCGTGCGGACTGCTCCCTCAAGAATCTCGACGACTTCCTGAAGGAATGCGCGGCGGTGGAAGCACAGATCACCCCCGCGCCGACGGTCGATCCCTTTGCCGCCGAGGCGCCCAGGACATGAGATCCTTGCGCAAGGATTCTTCTCTCTCGTTTTGGCTTGCTATTTGCTCTGCTTTATGCTATAATTTTCTAAATATTGGCTGATTGGAGCCCCGATTGCACAAAAGGAGAGTATATGGTCGTGAAGAGAGTTAAGGTGTCCAACAATGTCATCCGCCGTCTGCCGCGCTATCTGCGTAAGCTTGACGAGCTCAGCGAAAGCGGCGTCGACAAGATCTCTTCCAGACAGCTCGGAGAACAGCTGGGTCTCACGTCTTCCCAGGTCAGGCAGGATTTCAACTGCTTCGGTGAGTTCGGACAGCAGGGATACGGCTACAACGTCTCCGCGCTTCGCGCCCAGATTGCCGGGATTCTCGGCATGGACAGGGGCTTTTCCGCCATTCTGGTCGGCGTGGGCAACATCGGCCGCGCGCTGATGGAGAATTTCTGCTTTGCCGACTGGGGCGTTCACCTCGCCGCCGCCTTTGACGTCAAGCCCGCGCTCATCGGCACGGAATACAAGGGCGTGCGGATCTATGACGTGGCGGAGTTGGAAGCTTACCTGCGCGCTCATCATGTCGACATCGCGGTGCTGACCGTACCGAAAACCGCGGCCATTGCTGTAACCGAGACCCTGACCGGAAACGGCATCGACGCCATCTGGAACTTCACCAATGTGGAGCTGACCGCGCCGAACAGCCGTACCATTGTGGAAAACGTCCACTTTTCTGACAGCCTTCTGTCGCTGAGCTATTTTGTGGCCGAGCGCCGCGATGAAGAGGCTGCCCGGGCCGCAAGGGAAGAAAAGTAAACAGGATACAGAAGGCTTTCTCAGGACCGGACGCTGTGCGTCATTCTGGGACAGCCTCTTTTTATGCAGGTGATACCATGAACATCGACAGCGTTATCTTTGATCTGGACGGGACGCTGTGGGACTCCTGCCGCGTCGTGTCGGAGAGCTGGGGGGAAACCCTCCGGCAAATCTGCGGCGCGGAGCGCGGCCCCGGCCCGGAGGACGTCAAAAGCATCATGGGCATGACGGCGGCGGAGATCGCCGCCGCCCTCTTCTCCCAATACGGCGAACGGGCGGAGGAGATCTGCCGCCGGTGCATCCACGGCGAGAACGCCTACATCGCGCGGCACGGCGGGGATCCCTATCCCGGCGTGCGGGAGACGCTTGCCGCCCTGTCGGAGAAATACCCGCTCTTTATCGTCTCCAACTGTCTGGAGGGCTATATTGAGTGCTTTCTGGAGAGCAGCGGCCTCGGCCCGTGTTTCCGGGACTTTGCCTGCGAAGGCTCAACCGGTCTGAGAAAGGCCGGGAACATCGCCCTTATCGCCCGGCGAAACGGGCTGGAAGCTCCCGTCTATGTCGGCGACACGGTCATGGATGAGCGCAGCGCCCGCGAGGCCGGTGTCCCCTTTATCCATGCCGCCTACGGCTTCGGCGGATGTGAGCATCCCGACGCCGTGATCGAAACGCCCGCAGCGCTGGTCAATGTACTTGAGCATTGGAAAGGGGGCGCGCGCCGTGCCTGATACCATTGCCGCCGTCGCCACCGGATCGCAGGTGGCCGCCATCGGGATCCTGCGCCTGTCCGGGCCGCTGTCGCACACAATTGCCGACCGGCTCTTCCGCCCCTCTTCCGGCAGACATATCACAGACTATGAGGATCGAAAGCTCGTCTACGGCGGTCTGTACGCCGCGGACGGGGCGCTGCTGGATCTGTGTCTGTGCACCCTCAGCCATGCCCCCCGCAGCTACACCGGCGAAGACACGGCGGAGTTTCAGTGCCACGGCTCCCCCACCCTGCTGCGCGCGGCGCTGGAGGAGTGCTTCCGCCTCGGCGCGCGCCAGGCGCTGGCCGGGGAGTTTACGAAACGCGCCTTTCTGAACGGCTGTCTCGATCTGAGCGCCGCCGAGGCCGTGGCCGACCTGATCGACGCCGAGAGCGTGGAGTGCGCGAAGAACGCCGCCGCCCAGCTCTCCGGGGCGATTGCCCGAAAGACGGAGGAGATTTACTCCGCTCTCACGGATATCAGCGCCCACTACCACGCGGTGCTGGACTATCCGGACGAGGATATCGAAGATTTCCGGCTGGAGCGCTACAAGGGCGACCTGCGCAGGGCGGAGGTCGCCCTCGACGCGCTGCTGAAGAGCTTCGAGCGCGGCAAGCTCATGAGCGCGGGCATCCCCGCCGCCATCGTCGGCAGGCCCAACGCCGGCAAAAGCACGCTGCTCAACGCCCTTCTGGGATATGAGCGCGCCATCGTCACCGACGTGCCCGGCACCACCCGCGACACCATTGAGGAAAAGCTGCGCCTCGGCTCCCTGCTGCTGCGGCTGACGGATACCGCCGGCATCCGCGAGACCGAGGACGCGGTGGAGCGCCTGGGCGTGGAACGCAGCCGCCTTGCCATGGAGCAGGCGGAGCTGGTGATCGACGTACTCGACGGGAGTACGGCCCCGGACGCCGAGGATCTCGCCCTCCTGCGGGAGGCGGAGCGCTGCCCGAAGGCGGTGCTGGTGCTCTCCAAGTCCGACCTCGCCGCAGCGGTGACGCCGCCGGAGACAGATCTGCCGACCGTGGTGCTCTCCGCGCATACGGGAGAGGGGCTGGAGGAGCTGGAGCGCGTGATCCGGGATCTCTTCCCGCTGCCCGAAGCACCCGCCGGAGAGATTCTGACCAACGCCCGGCAGGCGGAGGCCGTCGGGCGCGCGCTGGAGAGCATCCGCGCCGCCCTCGCCGCCATGGAGGAGGGACAAACGCCCGACATCGTCCTCACCGAGAGTGAAACCGCCATGGCCGCCCTCGGTGAGCTGAGCGGCAAAAACATCCGCGAGGACGTGACCGACCGCATCTTCCGCCGCTTCTGCGTAGGAAAATAATACTATCCCCTGATAGGAAGCTGACATGACATTTCGAGCAGGAAGGACTGTCAGATTCCTATTAGGGGATAGTGTAAGGAGGACAGCAATATGAAAATACTTTGTTACGGCGATTCCAATACCTATGGCTACGACGGGGCGGAGGTATTCGGCGGCCGCTTTCCGGAAGACGCCCGCTGGCCGGAGCTTCTCGGCCGGATGCTGGGCTGCGAAAGCGTAAACCTCGGTCTGAACGGTCGGCAGGTGCCGCGCTTTCAGCGAACGATTGAAGCCGACCTTACCCTGCTCAAGCGCAGCGGCGACGGGCTGATCCTCGTCATGCTGGGCACCAACGACCTTCTCGCCGAGGCGGACCCGACGGACACGGCGGCGCACATGCGGCAGTTCCTGCTCAAGCTGGAAGAGGCCATGCCGGACAGCGCCGTTCTGCTCTGCGCGCCGCCGCCCGTTGCGGGTTTCGGAGAGGGTTATGAGAATGCCTTCCGGGAGCTTGCCGACGCCTATGAAGCCCTGTCGCGGGATCTGGGTCTCCTGTATACCGACGCGACGCCCTGGGGAATTCCCACGTGCAGCGACGGCATACACTTTACCGAACAGGGCCACCGCCTCTTCGCTCTCAAGATGGGGCAAACGATCCGCGCTTTTTTGAACTGAACGCCGCGCCGCGTAATTCGGCGAATTTTATTGCAACGGCGGATTTTGCCTGTTATAATGGGTGAAAGAAATAATCCAATGGGGGAATGGGTCATGTCAGAGGAATCCGTCACACAGGAAAAAGAACAGCTGCGTCTGAGCACGGAACAGCAGGCGGAAATCGGCGATATCCTGCTCTCGGCAAGGGCGGTCTCCCGTCAGATGGTAAATCAGGCGCGGGAGCAGTCGGATGAGATTTTGCAGACCGCACGGGACCGGGCCGAGCAGATCGTGAACGAGGCGTCGGAAAAAGCCGCCAGTGCTCTGCGCGAAGCGGATGAAAAGGCCGCCGCCATCGTCGGCGACGCGAGGGAAAAAACGGCCAACGCCCTGCAGGAGGCGGAAAACCAGGCCGCCGCCATTGTCCGGGACGCCGAAAAGAAGGGCGCGCTTGCGATTCGCGAGGCAGACGACAAGTCCTCCGCCATTATCAGCGACGCCGTAAAACGGGCGGCGGCTTCGAGGAAGGCGGAGGAGACCGCCGATTCCATCATCGTCGAGGCGGAAAGCAGAGCTGCCGCGATTTCGCGGGAAGCGGAAGAAAAAGCCGCCGAGACAGTGCGGGCGGCGGAGGAAAAAGCCGCCGAGACGCTGCGGGCGGCAGAGGAGAAAGCCGCCGAGACAGTGCGGGCAGCGGAGGAAAAAGCCGCCGAACTGACGCAGGCGACAGAAGAAAAAACCACCGCTCTGCTGCGGGAGGCGGAAGAAAAGGCCTCCGGGCCGGAAGAGGCTCCGGCAGAACCCGACGGAACGCCCGGCATGGTTGAGATGCAGGACTATGTGGTGCAGTATGTGGGAGACTGCTTTGCCAAACTGCGCCAGCAGCAGCTGGACTCGGTGACGCTCATCAACGAGCAGTGGCAGGGCTTTCTCAGCGGCTTCATGCTGGCGGGAGAGGGAAAGCTTCCGGAAAAGACGCCGCCTGCCGAAGAGGTCAGCAGCCGGGATATCGAAAAGCGCGTCAACGCGATCGCGAAGGAGCTTATGGATATCCTTGAAAAACAGGCATAAAAACGCCTCCGTGTCAGTCAACATGAACCGGCACGGAGGTTATTTTATTCGCAGACAAGCTCAGCCCCGGCGTCCTCAAAGACCTGGGTCATGATCTCTGCATAGCCGCGGCAGGATGCGTCCTCCGCCGGGAGCAGGATGCGGAATCTGCGCCCCAGATGGGGCAGGCCGGTGAGAATGTCGTACAGCGCGTCAAGATTGCGCCCGTAGTCTTTTCCCCAGAGCATCCGGGCAGAGAGCACGTCGTAGAGCTCCGCGCGCTCGCGGCAGGCGGAGAAGTCCAGCGTCAGCACCGGCACAAGCGCATTGAGCAGGCCGAGACAGCCCTCAGAGATATCGTCCCAGGCCGTGTCGAAGTCGCGGGTATACCAGGGATCGTCCACAATGTCGCCCGGACGCCCGGCGTACTCCAGCAGGGGGTGCAGCTTGCCGTCGGGATCTCCGCCGAAGCAGCGCTCCATGTTGCGGATGTTGGCCTCGTCAAAGCCGATGAGCAGATCCCAGATTCCATAGTCGTCCCGGCGGATGCGCCGCGCCGTCTTGCCCGTGCAGTCGATCCCGTGCTCCTTAAGCTTTCTGCGGGCGGGCGGATAGACGGGGTTGCCCAGCTCCTCCGAGCTTGTCGCGGCGGATGCGATCTCAAAATCCGGCGCCATTCCCGCGCGCGAAACCATATCCTTCAAAATAAACTCCGCCATCGGACTGCGGCAGATATTGCCGTGGCACACAAAAAGTATCTTCGTCAAATGCGATCAGCCTCCTGAAAAGCCGTATTCTGCCCCGTTTTGCAGCCCATTTGCCGGGCAGAAAAAGTTGTTAATAAACTGTGACTCTGTCACGGAAAAAGCAAAATACGGCAAAATGCGGCAAGTTAATGCCGTCAATGGTAGTCAAATGGTAGTAAAACTGAGGGGTTCTTACTACCGTTGAAAGAAACGAAACCCAAACCTGTCAGTCGGACCATTCCAGTAAATATCGATAATGAAGACCGTAAGTAATCCTTGCATTCGGCAGCTTTTCCCTCACAGTACTACGAACCATCTGCATTTGCGGATAATCATAGGAAGTGGCAATCTTCAGTTCTTCAGATGATTTCATATGATGAAGGATGGAGATTGCTTTGGAAGGCAACACTCTTACCGCTTCCAGAACAAAATCTGCCGCGGTAGATGGTTTAGCGAGCCCAACGATTAGCAGCTTGCCGCCTGGATTCAGAAGCGATTTTGCCTTATCCAGAGCACCCGGCATGTTCATGTGATGGATTGAAGCAACAAAAACAACAGCATCAAATCGTCTTTCGGGATTAAACTCTTCAAAGCCGCAGCAGATAAAACTTGTTTTATCTCCGCTTTTTGTCAAGATTGCTTTGCTGATACAATCCTTGTCAACATCTATTCCAACGATCTCTTTTGAACCATCATCAAGGTAGAAGGCAAGAGACCCATCACCGCAGCCAACATCCAAGACAGAACTGCAGTTTGCTAAACGCTTCCGTATCCAAGGATAATATGCGG